>CAVKBG010000030.1:0-33038 GCA_963654755.1 Desulfovibrionaceae bacterium | reverse complement strand
ACTAAATTTGGAAATATAGTTACTTTATTCGGGGAACTTAGTTACTTTGTTTGATTTATTTCTTTCCAGCTTATGATTTCCTGTTCGAGTTTTACATTGTGCTTGAGCATATAATCCAAAATTTCTGTGTGTTTTCCTTTTGCAATTAATGAATCGGCTTTTCTTAAATCATTTTCTTCCAAAGGTTTTGTATAGGAAGAATATTTTTGCAGTTCAGCTATGCTCATTTTGTATGCTTTAAAATCTATTTGTGTTTTTGAGCGCAGGTTGTCTAAAATAAAAAATCCGTCGGGATCAATGTCACCAAAATGATAATATTCCTTGTTAGAATTTTGTCTGAAAAGCTTAGTTAAAAATGACTGTTTTGCGCTGTTATGATAACCTGACACGAAAATAAAAAATGTGTCTGATTTTTTTATTCTGTTGAAAGATGTCAAATTTTCAACAGTCATAATTTTTTTATCAGTAATTTCAAAAGCAGTTATTTTACTTATAGCAGCTGAAGAAAGCGCAAATGGAATGTCGAAAAAAAGATTTATGAAGTTTCCATTGTAAAAAGTAATTGTTCCGCTTCCTTTGAAATACACATAAGAAGGATTTGAAAAAATATTACATTCTTCAAGAATGGCTTTGTCTGTCTCTTTTTCATCCGCGCAATTTTCAGCAAAAGAAGCAAAACGTTCGTTCTGGCACAAAATTTTTAGGACTTTTTTCTTATATTTTTCTTCCCACGTTTTTGAATTTGATAAAACTGAAATAGAAAGTTCCCGCTCCAAAATCTCATTTTTGTTTTTCAGAATATAATTTAGCAGCGCAACAATCTTTTTTGCTTCTTCCTGAGCAAACTGAGCTTTCTTTCCAGTTTCAAGACGCTCTATCTGCTGCCTGCAAAAATCCTTTACAATCTGGTCAGAATCTGAGCCATCATAAATCGCTGAATAAAAACTGATTTCTTCCTTTAATCTTGTATTCTTATCTTTTACACCAAGAATTTGCCGGATTCTATTCCAGTTTTCTATTGTTGAAATGGCAGTTATCTTATTGATTCTGTCATCTTTTTTGGAAATTGCAACAAGTTCCATTTTTTCAAGGATTTCAAGTTCATTTTCAAAATCACGAATTCTATCAATGTCTGCAAAGTCATTTGTATAATCCGGGAAGATTTTTTCAGGCGATATAGAAAACGACTGCGCAATCTCATTGGTTTCATTGTATGTCTTACTGGCTTCGTATTTTTTTAGAAGCAGTTCCAATGCCTTTTTTTGAATTTTTGAGAATGCCATATTATTTTGCAAAGCCTTCTATCGATTTTGAGTATCGTCCGTCCGTGTAAAGCGCCACAGTGTTGTCAATGTAACGGCTGATTGAATCTATTTTTTCAGGAGGAGCCGCATAAAATACCTGAAAGTCATTGTCTTCCAGAAATTTAACCATTTGTTCAATGCGCTCTTTTGAAAGTGCAGAAAAAGCTTCGTCAATAAAAGCGATTCTTGCGCAAGTAACATTCTTTGGATAAAACTGCAAAAGACTTGCCGCCAGAACAATAAAATACGGAGTCTGCTTTTCTCCGCCGGAAGCAGAGCCTTGCTTTTTGGACAAATCTGTTTCTGTAACGCCGTCTCCTGAACTGCTTTTTATGAGCATATCATAGCTGTAGTAATTTCTATAATCTGAATAATCGTTTTCATCTTCACTGGAAAGAATTTTATCCAGAAATTCCTGAACATCAGCATTTAGCTTTTCATCATTTCCAGAATTTGCGCTGAATAAATCAGGATTTCCTTGCAATGCTGAAAGATTGTCTAAAATTGTAAAAAATACTTGCCTGTCACTTTTTTGAATCATTTTAAACTGGTAAATATCTCGTCCGAATGGAATTTTCTTTAGTTCAGAATTTATTTTATCAATTTCATCTTTTGCTTTATCAATATTTTCTTTTAGTTCAGACACAAAATCATGCAGAAAAACATCCCGCAACTTTACAGACTGCTCTTCAAGTTTGTCCTTTGCCTCATCAATTTTAACATTTGCCACATTTCTATATTGGTCACGGTAAAAAGAAATAAATTCAATGCCACGGTTTTCCACTGGCAAATCTGAAAGTTTATTGTATTCAAGCTGTTCGTTTTCAAGATTTTTCTTTGCATTTTCCACATCTGCATTTAACTGCTTCATGTGCTTTTCACCAATTACAATCGGACTTTTTCTTATGGCAGTCTGCCGCTCATATTCAGCATGCATTTCGCTTTCTAGTTCAGGATTTTGTTTTACGAGTTCTGAATATGATTTCTGCCTTGAATTTGATTCTGTCTCAAGCCGTTCAATTTCTTTTTGAACCGACTCAATTTTATTGGCATTTGTTGTTTCTGCTTTTATTGCATCATCATTTTGAATGCGAGCCTGATTATAATTTCTTTGCGCAAATTCAATCTCCTTCATTGCCGCCAGCATATCCGGGCTATTTTTAAGTTCTTGAATCTGAACAGCAAGCTCATTTTTTTGCTTTTCAAGAATTTTCAAATTTGCAGGAGAATCAAAATCGTAATAAGAAGAATCCCAATTTATATTTTCTATCAGTTTCTTCAGCTGCTCAGTTTTAGAAATCTCATCATTTACTATATTAATAGAAGAAAGTAATTCTTCTTTTTCTTTTTTTGCCTGCTTAAGCTGAAATTCTACAACATTGTTTCCCATACAGAATCTAGTTTTTCGTATATCCATAAGGCTTGCAGAATAACTTTTAGCAAGAGTTCCGTCCGCCATGATTCCGCCCTTTGGATGCTCGTGCAATTCTTCTTCAGAATCACAAAGATGGATTCCGTTTAGCAAATAATTTGCATATCTTCTAGCGGCTTTGTTTTTTATGTTCAAAACCGATGCTGCAGAATTTTCTTCAATCTCGCTTTCAGGAATCTTGTCAGACAGAACAACATTTGCCCTGAACAGCCGCTTTTCCCGTAAAATATTTAGCGCCACCATGCAATATTCATTATCTACAATTATAAAAAATCTTTTAGGTCCAAGAAAAGTTTCAATGGCAGGCCGCCATTTTTCATCATCAAAGGATTCTACAAGTTCAGCAAAAAAACGGACCTGGCTCTGAATTCCTCGCTTTTCAAATTCCTGTTTTATAACTTTTTTTGATTCTTCAGCTTCTTTTGGAAAAGTTACAATATGTGATTCAAGTTCTTTTATGCGTTTTTCAATATCAGAAAGATTTTCTTTCAATTCTTTAACTCTGTCTTCTTTGCGGCCTATGTCTTTTATCAAAAGCACATTCTGATTTTTTGCTTTTTCACCATAAGACAAAAATGCCTTTCTTTTTTCATTGGAATTAAAATCAGTTTCTGCAAGATTTTCAAGAATCGTTTTTTCTTTTTCTTCCACAGTGATAAAATCTTTTAGCGCAAATATCAGTGATTTTAAGGCAAGCTGAATTTGTTTTAAGCGCGATAAAGCTGATTCATTTTCAGCTATTCTTTTAGAACAAAGAGATTCTTTGTCTTTAAGTTTTTCAAGACTGGACTTTTCATCGGAATTTTTGCTTTCCGCATCTGAAAGTAATTTTCTTGCCTTTTCCAAATTTTCTGCCGCTTCTGTTTTTTTATCAACAAGAGTATCTTTTTCAATCTGGAGATTTTTCAGCTCCAGATTTTTATTGTCAATTTCAATCTTATTCTTATTGATATACTGAAACTCATATATCATTGAACGGAGATTTTTTCCCTTAAGCTGCTTTTCATATTCACGAGTTTTTTCTTCAATTTGTTCAAGCACATTTTTTCTTATTTTTATGTTCTCAAACATTATCCGTGCTTCTTCATACAGTTTTTTCTGTTCACGCAGAAGCCCAAGAGAATGAACCGGAATATCGGCTAAAACAGAATCCTGAATAAATTTATTCACATTGTGCTCAGGATTAAAAGCAGTCATTTTTAATATTTTATCTCTGAATTTTTTACTGTCTCCGCGTATTCCAAGAACTCGTTTTACTTGTTCAACAGCTTTATCGCGTCCTAAAAAATCCCCAGCTTTTACCGGAATTCCTTTTGCAGATAAATTGTTTCTTGAGGTCGTAATAAAACGTTTTTGCTTAAGCGCCTCCTTATCGTAAAAATTTATATCATCAAACTTGCAGTCATCAAATATGCACCATTTGCTTTCAGCCGGATCCTGCGGATTCTTCGATTCCATGCAAACAGCCACCACAAAATATTTTTTTGCAGCCGGGTCAAAAAATTCCATGGCAATATAACTTGTAACTGCGTCTTTTCTTAAATACCTGTCAGCACCATTTGTCTTTCTGTCTCCGTGAATGTAGGCAGTAACATTGCGGTCTTTATCATCAGCGGCTTTATTAAACTGTCTGTTTGCAGTTAAAAGATAAAGCATGGCATCAAGAATTGTAGTTTTTCCAGTTCCGTTAACGCCAGTAAAAAGCGTGGAAGACCCGAGTTCTATTGTTTCGTTTTGAAAGCAAGACCAGTTTATTAAAAGAAGCCGCCTGGCAGTTTTTCGGTTTAATATTTCTTTCAATTTCCGTCTCCTTGTGATTCATCAAATTCTACATCAAAGGAATCAAAATCTGATTCAGGAATTTCAGTTTCTGCATTTTCATAATCATCATGCAAATTCTGGTTTTTAAATTTTGATTCTGCATTATTTACCAAATCAGCAAATTCTTTTTCATCCAGTGCAAATTGAAGCGATGGAAACAAAACTATGCAGAAGTCATTTGAACCGATTTCACCTTTTGGAGCAATCAAATTGAATTTTGCAAAAAGTCCCAAAATCTCAACCCAACGACCTTTATCAATATTTTCGTTAAAATCATATTTATCAAGCTCGATGTTTATATCAGCCAAATTAACTGTAATCTGCTTAGATAGCGAGCCGCTCTTAATTTTATCTGAATAAAGTGACCAAAGACAGCATAAAACTATGGTTTCAGTTTTCTTAAAAAGATATTTGTTCACTGAAATTTTTGCGTTTTCACCAGTTTCTGTATAATTTTGAAGCATTACCACGCCGGCATCCTTAGACACAGAAACATCAAACCCCATATATGAAAAGTATTTTTCCAGAAAATCTGAATATTTTGATGCAAAGAAATACATTCTGCGGTTATCTTCATCTTTATCACGGACAATGAATGTTTTCTTTAAAAGAGTGCGGCAAACCCGCTGGAACAAAAGTTTTTCCTGAGATGTAAATGTAGAAGACCAATATTCGTCAGCTGTCATTTTTTTGCTGCCTCCCATTTTCGCATTTTAAAGCTATCACTTTGAATATATTCATCTGAAGAAGTAACGCTCCAGCCGTTCTCTTTCGCATAAGTAATAGCCGCAAGCGTTGAAAGCATATTATCCTTGTTTTCAACTGATTGAAAGGAACTTTCTGGAAACGAAGAAAAATAGTTTTTCATTTTATCTTTGGAGTAAGGATTATCCGCCTCTTTTTGAAGCAAAGCAGTTTGCCTTATCTTTGCCTCATCGCTTAACTCGTAATATTCATTTTCTGTATTTTGAGTAAGGGAAGTTGCTTTTCTTGGAATATATAGAGAACTTGTGTCAATGAATTCATTTTTTTGTATGCGGAACAAATTCTGAAAATCTTCAGCGTTTATATCATCATTTTGGATAAGGATTCGCAAAGCCTGTTCAACACAACCTTTTAAGTCAAATCCTTTATTTCTTAACATTCTTTCCCGCGCAATTGCAATTCTTATATATGTGTTGATTTTTTGCTTTATGTCTTCCATTATTTTGTTGTAATCGTCATGCAAAAAAGTTTTAGTGGAATCTATCATTTCAGAAATTCTGTCTTCAGCTTCTGGTTTTTCAATTTTTTCTTCATTCATCAGATTCTGCACAATAAGCTCAAAAGATTCTCCTTTTAACCTTTCCAGCTCCTGCGTGATAAAATTTCTGTAAAGATGAATATTCTGTTGCTTTACAAGCCGTGAATACTCACGGATAAATTCCCCGTCGCAATATTTGATTATGTTTTCTGTAAGACTTACAAGAGATCCTTCGTGAAGCATAGTTTCAATTATTTTTTTTATTGATGTTGAAAGTTTTTTTAGAGAAGATGAAAGAGCCTTAGCATCTTCAAAAGTCGGTCTTAAAAGCAGACTGTATGGCTCGCTCTTCTGCTCATTGGTCTGGTATTTTAACCGATTGTAAATATTTAAAATGAAGTTTGAATATTCCGGGCGTCTCGGCTTTGAAAGCCTTTCCAAGAATTCTGCAAGGGCAATGCCGTTATCAGTCATTACAATATATTTTTCAAAAGTCGTATCATCAGTTTCTTCTTCAATGTATCCGGATGCAACAAATTTCCTGATTATAAAATTAGCCTGATCATTTCCTGTAGCCAAATCTTCTGTGCCGTCTTCTTTTAGTTCTATGTGATTTTGTAAAAGGTAAATGACCAGAGAATCTCGTATGTCTGTTCTTGGCAATCTATATGAAACCGCACTGCTATACTGCTCATAAATCGCGCCAAGACAACCGGCATAAGCTCTGTGGTTTGATGAACTTGCAAGGCAGTTAAAAAATCCATCTGGAATAGAATCAAAAACATTCATACAATAGACCTTGTTTTATAATACCACAGATTTATTGTGAATTGGGAAAAAACATGATGATTTGTTAATCTCCCCTTCACCATTCCCCGCTCAAAAAATCCTTGATGTGCACAATTTTTATTCCGTCCTCAATTCCGCAGACTGAAGAATCCATTGTAACCACATATTTCGGAAAGTTGTCCTTTATGGCTTTGAGGTTTCCAATTTCCCTGTCCGAATCTTCCGGCAAAGTTCTGCAGACCTGAACATAGATTTTTTGCTCGTGCCTAACTGCCACAAAATCAATTTCCTTGTCCGCAAGTTTTCCGATATAAACTGAAAAACTCCGGCGGCGAAGTTCCAGATAAACTATATTTTCAAGAACCGAAGCCACAGATTTTGGCGAATATCCGAACTGGCTGTATTTGAATCCAATGTCGGAAAGGTAATATTTTTCCTGCGTTTTCAGAACTTCCTTGCCCTGAATGTCATAACGATTACAGCGGTAGACAATAAACGCCTCTTCCAGCCATGCTAAATAATTGTAAATAGTCTCAATTGAAACAGAACGGTGCTGACTTTTAAAAAAGTCGAAAATTGTCTTTGCACTGAAATTTTTCCCCAAATTCTCAATAATGAACCGCACAACCCGATTGAACATCTCCAAGTTTGAAATATTGTGCCGCCTTGAAATATCGCGTGTTACAACCGTTGAATAAATTCCGTCAATAATCTGATAATTTTCTTCCTGAGTATGATTCGTCTTTGCAATAAAAGGAAAACCGCCGGATTTTAAATACAAGTCAAAATATTCATCCTTTGATTTTTCGGCAAGCTCAGGAAAATACGTTTTCTTGAATTCCATAAATTCCAAAAAAGAAAGCGTATAAACTGGAATCAGAACAAAGCGTCCAGTAAGAAATGTCGAAATTTCAGAAGAAAGCAGCTTTGAGTTCGAGCCAGTAACGTAAATATCCACATTCTGACTTTCAAAAAGAGAATTGACACACTTTTCCCAGTTTTCAACTTCCTGAACCTCATCCAAAAGAAGATAAACTTTCTGATTTTTTTCTGCGTTTTCAATTGCAGCCAGCAAATCCTCGTTCATCTGAGAAGCATCATAACTTTCGTCAAATTCCATGGAAGAATAAATCCGCTCGATTACGTTGCGCGGATTTACGCCCATAGACAAAAGCTCTTTTTTATACGTACTCAGGATTGTGGACTTTCCGCAGCGGCGCACACCGCAGAGAATCTTTATAATGTTTTCATCCTTGAACTTCTTGAGATTTTCTATAAATACCAGCCTAAAAAGTTCCACATCATCTTTCATATTTTAAGATTTTAACTGAAAAAGTTTACAAAAACAAGAAGTTTTTCGGTTTTAAACTAAAAAAAACACAAGGTATTACAATCCTTACGGCGATTTTTTCAATCAAATCCCATTTTTCTACTGAAAACTATTTCAAATTATGCAAAAGTTTTCAGTACTACTGAAAACTTTATTGATTTTTACAAAAGTTTTCAGTAAGATTTAGTTATGATAAACAGAGAGC
Organism: Desulfovibrionaceae bacterium; assembly: GCA_963654755.1. GTDB lineage: Bacteria > Spirochaetota > Spirochaetia > Treponematales > Treponemataceae > Treponema_D. The sequence goes on along the minus strand of CAVKBG010000030.1, from coordinate 24,914 downwards.
GGTACATAGAAAAAATCCGGCCGTTTTATGAAAGCGACTTGATAAAGGTAATCACGGGAATCAGGCGGTGCGGAAAGTCTGTGGTCCTTGAGCAGGTGAAAAATGAACTTGCGGCACAGGGAAAAAACATCATTCACTTGAACTTCGAACTGCGTTCTGTCTCCTCGAAAATCACAAATGACGAAGAACTTATCAGTTATATAGAAGAAAAAATCAAAATAAGACCTGAGAAGAAATGGTACATTTTCCTTGATGAAGTTCAGACTGTAAAAAACTGGAATCTTGCCTGCAAGTCGCTTCGGCTTGAGAATACTTCGATTTTCATAACCGGCTCAAATTCCAAACTTCTATCAAAAGAATTCACAAAGGAGCTGAGCGGCCGATATGTCTCGTTCACAATCCGACCTTTTGTCTACAAGGAAATTCAAGAATACGCGGCGGAACTCGGCAAAGAAGTTTCCGTAAACGACTATCTGATTTACGGAGGATTTCCAAAACGGTTTGAATTTCCAGATAACGAGTCGATGCTGCGATACTTGAACGATCTTGACCAGACGATTGTCCTGAACGACATAATCAACCGCTACAAAATCCGCAAGGAAGAGATTTTCACAAAGCTAGTTGATTTTGTGCTTGTCTCGAACGCCAGGATTTTCAGCTCAAACTCCGTGCATAATTATCTGAAGTCGCAGAAAATCGAATGTTCCGTGAATACCGTGATGAAGTATCTTGATTATCTAGAAGAAGCCTACGTCATTAGAAAAATTCCACAGTATTCCACAAAAGCAAAAAAACGCCTCGACTTTTACACGAAGCTTTACGATGAGGATGTTGCGTTCAACTCAATCAGGCAGACAAACGGAAGATTCGACCTTACACACAATCTTGAAAATGTCGTCTACAATGAGCTGGTTTTTATGGACTACGCTCTGAATGTCCTGAACATCGACGGAAAAGAAATCGACTTTCTGGCTGCGAAGGACAACAGGGAATATCTTGTGCAGGTCGCCTACAGCGTTGCGGAAGATTCAACTTACGAGCGGGAATTCGCACCTTTCGCCACCGCAGACAACAGCCGAAAAAAAATTCTGATTACAAACGACGAGAATGATTTTTCCACAAGCACCGTGCAGCATATCAGGCTGAAGGATTTTCTTTTGATGAAAGATTTTGAAGGGTGAAAAGCTGTTTTCTGTCAGAATAAAATTTCTGCCTCTTTCCGCCAGACTTTACATTCTGCTTCTTTATCCTCTTCCGCCATTCAAAACCGCGAACAATGGCGGGCAGATTTTTTTCAGCAGGATTCCGAATCCTGTTCCAATCACAACGACCAAAACCGAAACGCCAAAGTATTCAGCCATGCAGAAGAATGTGCTCGTCATCGGGAGAATTTTGCGCCACAAAGTCTGCACGCAGTTCAGCAAAAACGGCATGTGGATTGCAAAGAGCCAGAAAGAAAATCCCGCAAGATATTTTGCTGCCGCAAACGCTTTTTTGTTTGAAACGATAACTGCGGAAAATTTCAAGAGGACAAGGCATATAACCGCAATCATGAAATAGTACGCGCACGAATATTCACCGTAGAATTTCCAAGTCGCAAACCACAGCGCAAGGTAAAGCGGAACAAGAGCCTTCCATTTTATTCTGTCCGCAAAGGCAAAAAGGTCAAATCCGAATTCCGCCCAGTAAAGTCCTGTTATATAGAAGAAAAGTGCCTGAGATGCCACAAAGAACGGCCGCGTGTCCGAAAAATAAAAGAATGAAACCTCAAAAATAACGCACACAGGAAATTTACGCACGCTAAAACGAAGAAGCGGAGAAAGCAAAATCAGAATAAAAAGGTCGCGTATAAACCAAAGCTGACCGACATATCCGCCGAACGTCCGCCCTTCCGTCATATTCTCATAACCGAAAAACGCATGAAGCCAGCCTTTAATTCCCCACTCGCTCATCGGAAAACAATTCTTCCGCTCAATCATCGCAGGAAAAACCGCCTGAATCAAAAGCTTGAATCCGGCGTAAATGCCGATGTTCAAAAGCGGCCACAGAAAATACGGAATCACAAGCGACTTCGCCTTTTTCTTGAGCAGAACACCGTATGAATCGCCTTTCATGAACTGCAAATACGAAGCGAACATGAAGAAAAGCGGAACTGCACACCTGGCGATTCCATCTGAAATGAAAATCTGTACCCAGCGTCCGAAAAGTCCGTTTTCGTAGGCAAACGGTGTATATCCGTGTTCAAGCGCGCCTTTAAGAATTTCTTCCGCCCTAAAATTGTTGTGAATAAAGACCACCAGCACAATCAGAAGAAAGCGAAGCGCCGTTATCCGTCTTGAAGTTTCCACTGGAATGACTTTCGACCTTTCAGCGCAGAAAAGTTTTTTGAATCCTCTTTTTTCAGAAACCGCCGCGGAACTTTCCGTCTGCTCGTCCCGCAGTATTTCGCTTTCAGTTAATTCGTTTTTTAACATGGAATTCTTCTCCTTCAAAATGAAATTTGTTCATCGTTAGATATAAAATAAACTATTTTCCATTTATATCATTTAAATAAACTAAATTCCACTATTAAATGCAAAATAGCAAAAATTCCATAATGATAAAAGCATGAATTCTTTTTGGGACAATGTGGCGGTGGAGCTTGAGTATCTTGGAATGACGAACAAGGCGCTCGCCGAAAAAGTCGGAATCACCGCGTCGAACATCGGCAAAGGGCAAAAGCAAGGCTCAAGTCCTTCTGCAGAAACCGCCGTCAAAATTGCGAAAGTGCTCGGCGTTTCGGTGGAATATCTTGTTACAGGAAGCCACTCATCCGACAGGAATTCTCACAGTGCAGAAAACGAAAACCAGTCTCATCTTTTAAGAAAATATCACGATTTAATAGAAAAATGCGAGAATCTTCCGCCGGAAAAAGTTCGGCTTCTGACAGAAGTTGCGGAAGGACTTGGGAGATAGAATTCCGAGTTGCACATTTCAACTCCTCCCAAAGACAAAAACTTTCCACTATACCTGAAACTTTTCTTGCAAACTAAAAGTTTTTCGGTTATACTGGAAACAAATGAAACAGATTGCGCTGGACAGATTCGGAATTGATGAAATAATTTCTCTTTACAAGGACAAGCCTGTAATAAAAGTGCTTCAAGGAATCAGGCGATCTGGAAAATCATTCATGCTTGAGCTTCTCGCACGGCGGATTATGAAAAACGGTGCGGCAGAAAATCAAATTCTTCTATTAAACATGGAGGATTTTGAGAATGCGGAATTACTAGACGCAAAAAAACTCTACGACTTTATAAAATCAAAAAGCGAAGCAGCAGGCGGAAAAAAACTCTATCTTTTTCTGGATGAGATTCAGGAAGTCAGCGGTTGGGAAAAGCTTGTGAATTCGCTCTACTCTTCCGCCACGATTGACGCGGACATCTACATAACCGGCAGCAACGCAAATCTTCTTTCCTCCGAACTTGCAACGTACTTGAGCGGTCGCTATGTTCTGATTCACGTTTGGCCGCTTTCCTACAAAGAATTTCTTTATTTCAATTCTGAAAATGATTCTGCGGCGGCGTTCAGAAAATTCATTGAATTCGGAGGATTTCCGGGACTGAAGGACATGATGGAAAATCCGGTTCAAATCCGCTCGTATTTGGAAGGAATCTATTCTACAGTTCTTCTGAAAGATGTGATTGCACGCAATAAAATCCGCGACACTGCGGTTCTTGAAAAAATCATTCTTTACATCGCTGACAACACAGGAAACATTTTTTCCGCAAAACGAATTTCCGACTTCATGAAGTCCGGCGGCCGCTCGCTTTCCGTGGAGACAATCTACAACGACATAAAATATCTTGAGAACGCGCTCGTTCTGCACAAAGTTCCGCGGTATGACGTGCGCGGCAAAAAAATCCTTGAAACAATGGAAAAATATTACCTTGCCGACCAGGGGCTGCTGACTTTTCTGCACGGCTACAAGGACACATACATAAACGGCATTTTGGAAAACATCGTGTTCATCGAGCTTCTGCGGCGAGGCTACAAGGTCTTTATCGGAAAAATCGGCGATATGGAGATTGACTTTGTAGCAGAAAAAAACGGAGAAAAACTTTACGTTCAAGTCGCATACCTAATCAACTCGGAAGAAACAAAGGAAAGGGAAATTCGCCCGCTCAAATCGCTTCTGACACTAGGCGACAACTTTCCAAAGCTCATTCTTACAATGGACGAACTTCCGCCCTCAAACGAAAACGGGATTGTAAGGAAGAATATAAGAGAGTGGATTTTGGAGGGATGAGTTTTAAACAGTGACGACGAAAAATAATTCAGAAAAAATTGCAATTTTTGATTTTTTCTTTTCACTATTTTTCCCTTAAAATTAATCTGCTGTAAGTCTGTATTCAAAATCTTTTGGATTCATTTTTAGTCCATCTTTTAGAAGCTTATTCTGTTGAGCATTCATTGACGGTAAGAAAGACATATAATTTGTAACTGCATTTTGAATGGCAGTCATACTTGCTTTATTTTTTATCCAGTTCTGCGGAATAAATCCTTTATCGCTTCCTGAAGTTTCTGCTTTCTGTTTTTCAGAATCATAAGCACTGTTGCAGCAATTTGCCACAATAGAAATAATTTGATCTGAAAGATTGGATTTTTCTGCTAATGCAACAGTTTCATATGGTAAAGGCACATTTGAATTACCATTTAGTTTTGCAAAAATAGCAGAAACTGCAAATAAGAAATGATATGGTGCATAGGCTTTCATAGTAAGTATTTCTTCATTTATAGACAATGGATTTTCAACTGTCCAAACTGCCATTATTTTTTGCATCCAAAATTCGAGTCCAAACAAATCTTCTGGTCTATAATCATGATTGAACAAAGTATCGAAGTACTTGTCAAAAATTTTTGTTTCACCATAAGAAATATTTGGTCGCTGTGAATACCAAGCAATTAAGTATTTTCCTAACTGAGAAAGTTCAATACAGTATTTTTTATCTTTATCAGCTTTTATCGAGTCACCTCGTTTTGTTGCAAAATATCCATTAGGATATTTTTGTTCATAGGATTTCTTTAATTGAAGAACTCGTTTATCATTACTTCGCAAGTCACGGGCTTTTACGGCACTTTGAGTATTAGTATATGTACTAATTGATTCTGCTCGATCATGCTGAGGAATTTCATAGAAGCGGAATAGAATATAAGAATCATTTTGCTGCTTAACTGTTTCACTACAACTCATAATTGTATTTAAGGACTGACACCCATTTACAACACTTAAACCATGCAATGAAAACTTATCATTTCCTAAATCTTCAATTTTATTACAAATTGCCGTAGCTCCATTATGAAAAAAGAAAAAATCAGAATGTTTGTCACTAAGAATTGTCTTTCTGATTTTTTTATTTACAGCATTGCTGATACCTAAACTCTGACGAACATTTTTCTGGAATAAAGTACCATCTTTAATTCCAGGTATATTTATACATTCTTTCAAAGGCAAAGCAGCAATAATAACCTTAGTATTACTTAAATCAGTAACTAAATACTTTCCAGATTCAAGTTTGATAGTATGATTAAGACTTGGATTATCCTGTTCCATTGCACGAACGTAATTATTCTGAACGCCTTCTTTATCTACAACCACAAATTCTGCTTCAAAATTGCTGTTTTCATCTTCTGATAACTGCTTTTGAAATTTGATAATATCATCATTTGCAGAATCAGAAAATGTTGATGTAGTTATAAGCTCAAAACAAATTGAATATCCATCATTCTGCAAAGCATTTGCAATCTCATTTAACTTCATCTGTAATTTATGATTTGCATTCTGCTGAAGAGAAGGAATATCATGAAGTTGTGACCAAGAAGAAATAACTTCGCGGACTGGTTCAGCATTTACTGTTTCACCTACATAAAATTTTCCTTGAATTATATATATTTTCTGTTCATCATCATCAATATAAACAGCATCTATTTGTTTATCATCTGCTCCATCTGTAATTGCATCTCTAGTTTGAAGTTGATCAAGTAAATGAATATTTCTCAAATACCAGGCAACAAATTTTTGACCATCATTTGAAAAATATTGAGTATAGTAATCTTGTTTAATTTCTTGCTGTATTTTATTTAAAATATCATAGTTTTGACTCCGTTTCATTTTGATTGTTTTTTCTACTATGTAATCTAATAAATTATTATCTTGCAGAAACTTCATTACACAAATTGTATAAGTAGTGGCAGTGTTATTAAAAGGCTCATGTACTAATTGAGATCTTACTAAATCTCCATTTAAATATTCTTTCCAATGACTAAACAAGAATTGGAAATCACTTTCAGAAGCATAATGATATTCTTTTTTTAATGGATTGTATAACTCACATTTATTTTCTGAAATTCCTTTATATTGATAAACAGGAATTCGAACTTTCCCTGCCACAGACCAATTTTTCAGTATTGTATCTTTTGGAATATTATCTTCTATTAATTTAAGAAAATTGATATTCATTTATAACTCCAAGAAATAATCATATTTTAGTTTCAAACATTTTGTAGCACTAATGAAATTGTATCACAATCTTGCATTTTTTGCGACATTGTTACCTTTCTCCTTTCGCTCTTTTTTACTATAATTTTCAACTATTCTTACAAAAAACAATCTACAAAAAAAACAGGCAAAACCGCACTGTCTTTAGCGCAACTTTGCCTGTTTTTAAATTACATACAATGCGTCAAATGAAAGCCTTTTCCTTCATTGCAGCCATAAATCTTTAGCGAAATATGTTGTTCCGCCTCTGATTTCATCCGCTGTTTTTCTGCATCTTCTCTTGTCAAATATAATGCCTTGTGCCTTCCATTTGAGTCCAAACAGGAACAGGCATTTCTCTGAACATTCAACTTGGATGATGCCGGTGCTAAATGCCAGTAACCGCATTTTTCACATTGATATGGATACAAGTCGCTTCCTCTTGCAGTCCGTTCATACAAGGCGGAAGATTTTGCATCACCTTCTGAAAAATACACGGTAAGAGGCAGCCCTGTTTTTTTGCTGAAACAAATATCACTTTTCATGCACTCTCCATCATCTCTTTTTAGATGAATTATTGCTTTTATTGGCTGGATTTTGCGGATTCATTTGCCAACCTCTGTTTCCCTGATTCTGGCAGCGTTGCAAATTCTGTCCAGAAGTTCCTTTGTTTGCATTTGAAATGTTCGTCGCATTGTTCGCAGGTGAAATGTGTGCTTTTGCCATATTTGGCCTCCTTAAAAATTAAATTATGCCAGAAAAATACAACAAAAGTTTTTTCAAGTAAGCCCAATTTTTAAGGGAATATTTTTTTAGCCTGTTTTTATGCTATAATTCCAATATGGAGCAGAAAAAAATCATTTACGGAAATGTTACGTTAAGCCAATTGGCTCATTTTGCAGTTGAACTCTGCGGAAAAGATGCATTAATACAAAAAGGATTTTTAACAGATTCAGAACTAAATGATGCTTACAAGGAAAAAGGCGCTTATTTAAAATTCCGATATACAGACAAAAATTCATTATTCGGAAAAATTTACCAGTTTTTCTCCGAATTGGAAAAAGAGTTTGAAATTCCTCTTCATAAGACAGAAAGAAAAAAATCGCTTGATGGAAAATATTTTGAAGAAGTTGGACTCCGCGATTTTCAGCATTTTTATTCACACATTATCTGGTCATTTATAGTTCAAATTTGCGGAACTAGACCTTTTGAGAACACACAGAACAATCTTTCCAAGAAAATAATTTATGATTGTCTTTTGAAACAACCAACAATTTACTTTATCGAATACATAGAGTTTGTAAGCAATACAACTTTTGACGAAGCTATAACAGAGTTTGCAAAAATTCATAACTTAAAATATGAACAGATTTACACTGAAGTTGCTGAAAATATAAACGACAATGAATCCGATTCTTTGCTGAACGTCCGAAAAGCATTGCAAAAATGCAAAAAAGAAAATACAAATCCTACTTGGAAAATTTTTTATCCGTTTTTAAAAGTAATTCATAAAAAGGACAGAAGAATTTCATTCATCTTTCTGAATCTTTACTTCTATTTGAATTTCAAAAATGCAATAAAATGGCTGTCGTTTAAAAATTCAGATTTGCAAAAACTTGAGTTATTCTGTAAAAATCATCAGAAGAATGACACAGAAAATATTATTAAAGACGCAATAAATTTTACCAATGAAAATGTAGATATGCAAAATCTTGAAAGCATTACAGAAAAGGCTTTGTATTTTGACAACCTGCTGAATAAAAACTGCCGAGAAAATTTAATTTCTTTTCAAAGCAAAATAAATGAACTTAGAAAAGAACTGCCACATTCATTTTTCTTTTGGGAAAACTGGTTCTACGCAAAAGATTATGTATACAATTATTTGGATTCTGAAAATCTTGAACATCTGGAAAATGCTGTTAAATGGTATAGGCTAGCTTTTGAAAACGGCAAATATTTTATGGGAAAAAGTGCCGAACTGTTTATACATGAAGCTATAACTGTTTCTGTTTACCTTGACATGAAGAAAAATCCTGCAAAAGCCCGAACAAGGCTGAAAAAAACTTCCGATAACAATTCAGACACAAAAACTCCTTTAGACAAGACTACTAAAAACTTTTACGATTTTGGCTTGGCATTCGACCTTTTGCTAAACGACATGAACGACGCTTACAATTTGTATTACCACTGCTTTCAAAATTTCTGGAACTGCTTTTCTCCAGAAAGTGAGTGTGCAAAAAATATCAATAAAGAAGATTTATTCAGGGCTTCTGGCATTGAAACAACAGACACGCCAGAAAATGAAAAAGTCCTAAAATCAAGAGAAAGCCTGCTAAAAATCACAGATGGAAAAATAAACAATATTCTCCCTACAACTCATAATGTTGCATACACTCCAATTTCAACTGCGATAATTCAAAGCTATTTTGACATTGCAGAATTGTACTTGGATAAATCAAAATTTCCGTCATTAAATCTAAACATTCCAAACACAAACAACTGCTATCCAATCCATGAAATTGCAACTCAATATTTAAGAGGACACGAGCATGAAAAGATAAAGCCGCTTGTTTTGCAAATTCTTGAAAGAACCGATAAGAAAGTTTTATTCACGAGAACAAACAGACAAAAAATATCGCCATTAGAAACCGTAATTCAATCTTTGGATTCAGACCTTAATAAACGTTTTTTGGATAAAATGTTTGGTACAGAAAAAATTCCGAATGACTTTATAATATCAGCAGATGAAATTTCTCCTTTATATTTTGCGCTTATGACAAAATATTTTTTTAACAATCCGATTGAATACATAAAAAAAAGAAATATCGGAAATATAAACTACAAGAACTTGTTTGAAGCCGGACTATCAGAATCGGAAAAAGAAAGCTTTAATAATTTTGGTATTTTATTCGCTATGGAAATCTTCAAAAATCTGGAAACTGGAGTTCCAAAAGAAATCCGTGCTAAACGCAAAGAAGAAATTAAAAAGAAAACAGATAAAATTGTTGATTTATATATAGAAAGAACTTCAAATCTTGACGGATTTATCAGCTACAGTATGCGCGACCCGATTGCAAATAATCAAGGCTGCACCGCATTGCTCTACGCTTGTGAATGGGATGATGTTGAAATCTGCAAATCATTAGTTTCCACAGGAGCAGATTTACGCAAAGAAATCGGAAAATCACCTGATTTTACGTTGCCAAATGGAAATAGGCTACTTCTTCCCAATAATTTTATACACCGAGCAATTTATTTTAAAGCATGGAACTGCTTGGAATGGTTCCTAAAAGACAATAAAAATATTGCTTCGGAATATATGCACAAAAAAGAAATAAATATGACTTGGCTGGTTTACTTTTTGTTAATGCAGCAGAATGAATTTTTGAGGAATCCGCAAAAATATTTAGATATTCAAAATAATATAAACAGGTTTCTTCCATTATTTTTTGAAGCCGGAGCAAGTCTCAAAGAAGATACAGTTTTTGGAAGCGCGGAAAGAATATTAAGCGGAAGATAAAATTATTGTTTTACAGGGTCTAAAACTAGGTTTATTACTGGCACTATATGACAATTATAAGAACTTTTGTTTTTCAAAAAAATGTGCAACCAGCATAGGCTATATGAGTATTAACACACGAAACAATCCTGCCCAACAGTTTATTCCCTAATCACAATAATCCTGTCAAACTTGTACATTCCGGTTTCAAAAAGAACAATGAAAGGAATTTCCATACAAAATGATTCGCCGTAGTCAAACACGGCAACTGAATAATTCTGTCCGCCGCGGCCTTCAAAATATGCATTACTAATAGAAGAAATTATTTTTTTGCTGACCATTATGCGGCACTTTGCGGAAGACAATATTGCTTCTGAAATTGCCTGCGATTCGCTGTCGTCTGATTTCATAAAATCAGCAAATGAAAAATCCTCACTGCCGAACAAAAACGGAATATAGCATTTTTGCCCTGCGACTTTAGGCAAGAATGACTTTTCTGTTTCATCAGTTGTTTTCGGGTCTATTAAAAATGAAAATTCCGCGCCCACCTCCAAATCCGTATTCACAGGCTTTACAAAATCATTTTCAGGCAAATCAGCAAGAGATTCCTCATCAAAATATTCAAAAATTTCTTCCGGATTCTCATCCGCCATTGCAAACAATAATTTTGACAATGTTATTTTATAATAAATCTGATACTTGCCGTCTTTATAAGTAATCGACTGAACATAATCAATGCAGGAAGTGAACAGCAAAGGAATTAACAGCAATGAAAGCAGACAAAGATTTTTTTTCATGTTTTTTTCATAGAGGATATTATAGCATGATATCTTTTGGAAAATTGATATTTCTATGTATTAAAAATACTAAGCATTACCACTTAAAATATTGTCCAACAACCTCTTTATCTTCTCTTCCTCGCAAGAACCCTTTGTGCTTAACCTGAGCAGAGGCAATCCAATCAGCTCAAAAATCCGGTTTTTCTTTTTGTCGCGCTCAGATTGTTTTGTTCCTTTTTTGTGGTAATTGTAGCCGTCAACTTCTATTCCAAAAAGGATTTCCTTTGTAACGCGGCTATAAATCGTAAAGTCCACGTGAGACCAACTTTTATTTACGTAGTCTGCAAGTTCCGCAGACAGTTCGCCAAAAAATTTTCTGCTGACAACTTCCTTTAATGGCATTTCAAAAACAAAGCCAAACCTTGAATATTCCAGCTCTGCAAAAATTCTTGTAAGCAATGCGTTCATCGCATTTTCCGAATCAAATTTTGAAATTTTCTTTGCAGATTTCAAAAAATCAAATTTCGCTTGATTTTCATTTATATAAAAGAAATCGAAAATTGAATTCACGCGACTTTCCGCAATCTCAAAATTGTTGTACTGGATATATCTCAGTAATGCCATCAGATTTGAATTTTCAGGCTGACTATTTCCAGAAATTACAACCGCAAGTTTTTTCTTTGCGCGCGAGATTGCCACATTCAGCATATTCGAGTCGTCTGCAAAATTTGTAATTTCATTGTCAACGGTCGATATGATAATATTATCCTTTTCCCGCCCTTGATATTTATGCACAGTTGCCGCATCAATTCCGGGAATCTGCGCCTTGAGTGCTTCAATCTGATTATTGTATGGAGCAATTATTCCAAGATTGAACTTTTCCTCTTCTGTATATTCTGAAAGTATTTCTTCCTTAATTACATCAATCTGGCGCTGATTGTAATGATTCTTGCAGAAATTCCCAGGAACTGTCCTCACCACTTTTAAAACATCCCGTTCGCCTTTATCTTCTGTCATGATTAAAAGCTTTCCGCCGTAAAACTGTTGGTTACAAAAATTTATGATTTTCGGATGACAGCGATAATGTTCGCGGAGTAAAGTCTGAGGAGTTTCCGGCAAAACCTGCTCAAGAGAATTAAGAAAACTGTTTATATAATTGTAGCCTTCAGGAAGTCCAGAGTTTTCAAAAAGCTCCCGAACAATCTTCTTTTTATTTTCTTCAATTACATTCGGAAGCTGCATTTTGTCCCCAACGATTACGGCATTTTTCGCACACGACAAAGCAAGTGCGCCGGTAACTACATCAACCTGAGAAGCCTCGTCCATAATCACATAGTCAAACAGAAAATCCGTTCCTTTTCCAATCGCTGCCCGCGAAGAAAAAGTTGTGCTCAGAATCACTGGATATTCATCTGCAAAAGCAGCAGGATTAAAATAAATCTCCTTTCCATCCTTGAAGTGAACACGCTCTGCTCTTTTTGAATATTTATCAGCGACTTTAAAATGAAGAGTCTCCAGACATTTTTCATAGACTTCAGATGGATTGAAGTTTTGCAGAATTGTCTCTTTTTCTCTTAGCTCATTTTCAAGCTCATTTTTTTTGAGTGGGTAGTAAGTCGATTTTATTGTAGCAATGATTTTTTCAGCGTCAGTTTTCCAGAATTTACGCAAGCCCAATCCATATTTTATTTTTAGAACCAGTTTGTTAAAAAATCCAAGTTTTTCTTTTTCCGCGTATGCAAATTGGATTTTTTGAAGAAGCACCATAAGCTCGGACGATGATTTTTTCAGCAACTTCTTATTTGAATAAATATCGCTCACGGCATCTTCAAAATACTTTGCCTCTGTTTCAATCACGGAAAGCTCATATTTAATAGAAGAAACTCGCTCGCCAGCTTCAAAATATTTTTTCAGATTGGAGATTTTCGCATCAAGCAGGACGGAAGATTGTCTGCGTTTTTCCAGTTCCAGGCGGACCTTGAATAATACTCACCTGATTCTGCATCGCCATGCTGACAGCCATAAACTGGCTGTTGTTGCACCCGAACGGAAAAATTAACGACTTTTCCTGGACTTTTTTGAACGCAGGCTTTTCAGGATTTAAATAACGCGCTAGTACAGAATTCTCATTTACGAACTGTGATTTTTCAAGATTCCGCACAAGCAGATTCTGTCCATCTTCATTTTTTATATCGCTAAACTCTGCCATTTTCAGTAGATAGTCAAAAACATCGGCAGATTTTTTGTCATTCAGACAGTTCCTGATTATCTGAACATTCTCTTTTTTGTAATGAAAAGTGCGAGAGTCACTAGAAAACTTTATGTTCCATACTTTTTTCACTTCATCAAACAAGATGCTTTCAATTTCTGCTGTTCTGTTGTGCCTGCCGAATTTATCAGTTAGGTAGATTTGGTGACTGTTGTTAATCATTGTTTTTTAGCCGCTTCACATCGTTTTTCTATTTCTGCACCAAATTGCTCAATCCCATCCTTTTTAGTTCCACAGTCTGTAAAAACTTTTGCCATTGCTAATTGTGCTTTTTTGAAAAGATTTTCAGCTTCAATTTGCTCTACAAGACCTGCAGGCACATACGGAGTCTGAATAATCTCCCAATTTATTTTTCTATATCCTAGTGCCTCAGCCATTGATTCCAACATTTTTGTTTTGTTATTCTCAATTTCTTTTTCTTTTGCAGGAACATCTTCTTCTCGTATATTAAGAGACTTTATATAACTGTTATAACAATTGACAACATTATTATCATCGTGAAAAACAATCGGAACAGAATTCAGAACATTCACAGAATACTGATTTACATACCCAAACATTCTGTAAGACATAAGATGTGTAAATACATTCATTTTGTCTTTACGTTTTTCACTTCTGTCCTGTAAACTTCGACCGATTACTACCGAGATAATTGGAATTACTATAATTGCAACCATATTGATAATGCTAATTACTAATGATGACATTTGTATTTTCTCCTATCCTATTTTAGTATAGCATTATAGTTGCATTTCTGACAGGTAAAGAATCGTCAATTACCTTACAATTCACTTCTAAATAAAAACAATTCCCCTATTTCCACTCCAATCTTTGATTTTTCACAGAAAGTTTCTTTTCTTTTTCTAGTTTTTTTATAATTTGGTTTGTAACATTGCCTACATTCTTATCTGTCACATTTTTTCTGTCGAGATTTTTCAGAACGTTTTTCAAGGTGGCTATTTTGTTAGGTCGCTTCTTATTATTTATTTGTAAAATCTTCTTTGATAATTCTTTTATCAACTTTAAATCTGCATTTGTATTTTTAATTTCAGAAGATTTTTCTTTATCACTTTCTGGTACCTTGCAAATTGCTACTCTTTTTATAAGAACTCCCAAACTGCAAAAATGTTCAACAACAGAATCATAACCTTTATCGTTGGAAACAATAATAAATTCGGCTCTGGAATTTTGCCCCATTGCTAAGCCCACATAAGACGACAAAACCATATCCAACGCATTGTTTCCTTCCGTCAGAATTCGTATTGGCGTCAGATTGAAAGACGTTTTTTTATCAATGGATTGGATATACTTTACCGCAGTATTGTACCAATTATTCTGATTTGTATTTGCACCGATAAAACATATTATCTGCGAGTTCAATTCAAGATATTTCTGTTTATTCAAAAAATCTATAAACACTTTTGGATTATTAACATTATCGCCATCAGAAAAAATAAAACGCTTAACATTTATTGTCTGAAAAAAATCTATCATACTGCCACCATCCAATATTTCTCGAATTAATCGACATAGCCTTGATCCATATCCCAATCAAAAGGAACTCTGCCATTGTAGTCATCATTAAAATCATTCTTAGCTTGTCTGACCAATAATTCCGCAAGCTCCAAACGTTCCGAAGAAGCCTGAATCAATTCATTCCATTTTTTGAAACCGGCTATTTTTGCAATCAGATGTTGCGCACGTGAAAGCTTTATGTCCTGCTCGTCCTTATCACTGAATTCATAGGATAGAAACAAATCTTTCACGTTATAGAATTTTGGAGAATAACTGAAAGAAACAGAACCGTCACTTTCTACAGTTTTTGTTTGGGTTTTCCAGTCTTTTAATAATTTTTTGGATTCTTTCTTGAAGAACTCAAGATTTGACATAATGTTACTCCTTGAGCATCTTTTTTATTGTTTTTACTTATCTGCTAGTACCTTCAGCAACAATAAACCCGATGCTCACAGGTAGTCATTATATTTTGACATGGTATGATAAAAATCTTCGCACTAGCCGCAAGTTCTACCACGGAACTATTTTTAATATAGGAAGATTTTTTATTATGGTCAAGGTGATTTTAGTAAATACTCACACTGTATTCTCTTTTTTTAATAAATACTTTTTTATCATTTTATCTTGAATTTTCTTGAAATCCTCTTCTCGATTAAATTTATTAAGAATCCATAGTAAATGTTTTATAATGACCACATAATGTATTTAAAAGATATATTTTTATTGAAAAATTTGTCTATGGATATGTACTAACATGAATAAGTTAAATATAGATACGAAATTTAAAAATCTATCTTTCTATTTCACACACTCCCCATAAATCTCGGCCATTCTCTTCACTGCAATGTCAACCGAATACTTTTTAGAATCTTCTATATTGTTCTTCCGCATTTCTGCTCTAAGCTCGGGATTTTTATAAAGTTTCAGAATCTTTTCCACAAATTCTGCGTTGTTGTCCAGCTGGTAAAGTTCTCCGTTTCGTCCGGGAACAACGGCGTCAGTCTGACCGCGGATATTGCTTGCCACAATCGGAAGTCCGCTCGCCATCGCCTCAATCACGCTGATTGGAAGCCCTTCCTGACGGCTTGTTGTAACGTACAGGTCAGAAATTGCACAAAGCAGATTTATGTCTTTTCTGTAGCCAGGAAACCAGATAATGTCGTCAACTTCAAGGTTCACGGCAAGGATTTTCATTTCTTTTAGCTGAACGCCTCGGCCTGGCATTATGACTTTAAGATTCGGAATAAGCTTTTTAAGTTCCGGAATATTTTTTATAAAAAACTCGTGGTCTTTACGCGGAATAAATTCTGCAATGTAGAGAATTATAAAATCTTCCGGTTCGTATTTGTATTTTGCGCGGAGCGTGGGTTTTTCTTCAACAGAAGCAGCCTTGAATTTTTCAAGATTTATTCCAACTCCGTCAAGCATAAAAATCTGAGCATGGTTTTTCATCAGGCTGCCTCCATATTCGCAAACGAAGGCAAACTGAACCTAAAAATTACTCTACAGTTGTACCCCCCCCCGATATTTTCAGAAATGACTTCGTTGTAGATTCCAGCCATCTTCTTTACGGCAATATCAACTGAATATTTTTTTGCTTCTTCAATGTTGCGTCTGCCCATTTCTTTTCTAAGCGATGGATTTTTATATAGAAGAATAATTGCGTCAATAAAAGTGACCGGATTTCTTAGATTGAAAAGAATGCCATTCCAACCGTTATTTATTACATCACAATGACCTCGAATAAAAGAAGCGACTACCGGCAAGCCTGTTGCCATGGATTCAACAAGATTCAAGCCTTGTCCTTCTTGCAGACTTGAAGAAACACAAACATCAGAAATCTTATAATATGAATCAACTTTTTTTGTATACCCTGCAAGAAAAACAAAATCTAAACCATTTTGAATACAATAATCTTTATAAAATTCCAAAAGCTTGCCTTTTCCACAGAAAATCACTTTTAATTCAGGAATTTTTCTTTTTAAATCTGGAAGAACGTCAAAAATCAATTTGTGATTTTTTCTTGAAATAAATTCTGCCACATAAATAAGAATAAAATCCTTTTCAGAATATCCAAGATCCACCCTCAGCGCATTTTTTTCTTCCAAAGTGCAAGGGTAAAATCTTGAAAGATTCACTCCAACTCCGTCAATTTTGAAAATCTCAGAATGATTTTTTTGCCCGCTCATAGTCTTCCTCGTTTATTGTTACAATCACATCCGTGCAGCGCGAAAGCCATTTTTCCATCGGATAATATAAAAGCCAGTTCAAAAGCGGTGCTCCCTTGTAAAAATGGAATCCGTGCGCAGTGTAAATCACCTTGATTTTGTGATCTTTCCAGAGTTTTTTAGCTGCAAGCCTGCCGATAACTCCGCCCATAGGCGTATGACAGTGCAGAATATTGTAATGATTTTCTTCCAGCAGTTTTTTAAGCTGACTGAACGCCTTAAAATTCTTAAAAGAAAAAGGAGAACGCGAAATGCTTATCGTATACTGATTGTCGCAGTCCTTAACTTCCTCCTCACCAGCGGAAGCATAATCCACCTGCCAGCCCTGCTCCTTGAACCACCGCATATACGGCAGATTGAACTTTGAAAAATTGGCAGTGTTGGAAAGAAAGAGAACTTTTTTCATAAAATATCCTCGAAAAACAAAATTTGTATAATTCAATGAGCTGTCTAATAAATTCAAATCGCGTGCCATTTTTCAAACAAATTCAGCACGATGATTCTTTTTAAGACAGCCTCCAACATTTTTTTTACTTTATCCGCGCCATGCTGAACTGACACAGATCGATTTTTTATTGTGTTCTAAAGCGTTTCTATTTTTTGTTTGGCTAAAACATCTGTAACTATTTTTAGTTGCAAGACGTTAACTTTTGCAATATATTTACTGTTAAGGGAGGTTTCAATGGGTAAAAAAGAAAAACTCATAGCGAGACTAAAATCAAAACCAAAGAATTTCACTTTTGACGAAGCAGAAACTTTGCTTGGTCTTCTTTCCTACACCCGAACTAACAAAGGCAAAACAAGCGGTTCACGTGTAATGTTCAAAAGCGAAGAACATAATTCTGTGATTTTGCTGCACAAACCGCACCCAAGAAAAGAACTGCTTGAATATCAGGTAAAGCAGTTAGTTGAAGTTTTAGAAAAGGAGAATTTAATATGAACAACACAATCGAATACAAAGGCTACATCGGAAGCATTGAATTTTCAGAAGCGGACGCTGTTTTTTTCGGAAAGGTTCTTGGAATCCGCTCGCTTATTTCCTATGAAGGAACAACAGCCAAAGAACTTATTGAAGATTTCCATGGAGCCATCGATGATTACCTCGCAGAATGTGAAGAATCTGGAAAATCTCCAGAAAAAGCGTACAAAGGCTCATTTAATATCAGAATCTCACCAGAACTTCACAAAAATGCAGCTATCTACGCATTGAGCCACAACATTTCGCTCAACAGTTTTGTGGAAGAGTCCATAAAGATTGCTCTAATCGCAAACTGATTTTGTTGAAACCTGCAAAAAATAGAAATGTCAAAGAACGCTGCAAAAATTGTGTTGCAATTTTTACTTACCGAATTTCTGCTCTGCAAGAATTCGGTAAACTAAACTCAATCCGCATTCAAAAGTTTTGCAATAGAACCAAATCCATAATTTTTTGAAAAGAAATCTTTAAATCCCAAAATATACATTTTCAATCTTTCTTTTTTTCTGTCACATTTAATAAGGAATAAAAACATTCGCGGAAAAAGAAAAAAGAAATATCTGAATCTTATACTAAGCGGAGTTTCCTTAAAGCGAAAAACTATCCGCAATGTATCGCGAACAAGAAAATAGTTACGATAGGGTGCGTGTAAATGGATTGTTGATTTTCCGATTTTTACAGAGCCACTTCCTATTTCGTGGTTAATAAACAAACCTTTACTTTTAAGGACATGAAAACCGTTGTACAATGCCTTCCAGCAAAAATAAAAATCGCAAAAATCAACCGGCAGACTTTCTTCAAACCCACCAATTTCTAAAGCCGTATTTATATCTAAAATCATGCCAGAAGTTATTACATTTTTTACAGAAAAAACTTTGTCCGAGCAGATTTTGTTCTTTGCTAAAGTCCATTTAGGTGTAGGGATAATATTTCCGCGCACATTGAGCGAAGGGCCTATGCACATAACCTTATTTTCTTTCTTTAATTCAAGAAATTCACTTTCCATTTGGTTGAAATTTTCTTCTGATAAAAAACTGTCCTGGTCAAATAAAACAGCCTCGCCAAAACCTTCTGATTTTGCTTTTTTTAAAGCGATATTGAACGCAGCCGAAAGCCCGATATTTTTACCATTTAAAATTATTTCTGCATGAGGAAATTCTGAAAAATCAATATTGATGGCATCAGCGTTCACCAAAAGATAGATTTTTTGTGCATAACGAGAAATTTGCGCCAAGTTTGATTTGAGCTTTTTTTCATTCGGCTTGAACAGCGTTATCATTGCACAGACGGACATTTTAAAGCCTCCTTTTGCTTGATTAATAAAAGAGAAATTCCTGCAAGTACAAAAACCAGCCACTGTTTAACAGCAGGAAAATACAAATCACTAAAGATAAAAAACAGAAGTGGATAAAGACTGTATATCCGCATAAATTTAAAAAATATTGATTTTCGTTTTGAATTCAAAAATGAATAAAGCAATGAAATTGTCAAAATTTTTATAGAAAGTAAAAATATGCTACGGGATTGATAGAATCCATAAAAACCTGAATAAACATTTCCTATCCAGTCTCCTGTTTTTACCCAGCTTCCAACAGTTATATGACTTTCCATTGTTCCGTCTAAAAAAAGTTGAAATGCAGCAATTCCGCCTAAAAGATAACCGTTGATTGTATAAATAGTCCTTTGAAACAAATTTCCATTTCCAGCAACTCTTCCTGTAACTGCGTGCAATAACAAAATCAAAAGAAACCCAAAACAAAAAACAAGCAGAATCGGGAGAAAACTGAATTTAAAGTCTTTTTTATACCACGGTATTGCAAATAGAATAGCCAAAACAATGAACTGCTTTGAACTTGAAATAAGAGCAAGCAGGAATATAAGCGCAACAAGAAACTTTTTATACTTCTTATAATTTTTTAAATTCTGATAAAACAGACAAGAACTCACAAATGGAAAAGAAATTCCAACATGAAAAGAAAGTTCATTTGAAGCGATTTTCGTGCGTGCAATCAGAATCGGCATAGAAACAAATGCTTTTATAAAAAGTAACAAGCTAAAAAGTCCCAAAAAAACTGAAAAACAAAAATACGTTTTATAATTGAAAAATTGGAATTTAGGAAATTTTATATTTCCTGAAAATGAAATCACTTCATCAAAAATTAAATACATGAAAATGAATAAGAATGAAAAAAATAAGAAAAATATGTCAAATCTTTCTGAAAAAGGAACAAAAGTACTTTGCATAAGCGAATAGTCAACCAAAATTCCTAAATACCAAAGAGAATAAATATATACAAAACTTTTTTCCTTATATTTTCTTGACAGGAGCAATAAGAATATCAAAAAACAAAACGAAAGCACCATTTTTCACACACCTCTCTTGATTTTTGAAAAAACTTTGTGAAAGTTCAAAATCATTCCGGCAAGGCAATCCATTTTTTTCAACGTCAGCCAATAAAAGATAGAAAACTTTACTGAAGATTTTTCTTTTTCAAAGATTTCTGCGTTTATTTCAGAAAAAACATTGCGCCAACTATCAAAATCACCCTTTTTGAGCGAAAACAAAAAACGGTTCTTTACATTCAACTTTAAGTTGTAAAGGCTTCCAGAAAAATCATTTAAGCGGTTCTTTTCTTTTATGTAGTTTTCAAGTTTTTCAACCGCATTTTTAAAGCCTAAAATCTCAGTTTCAGAAAGATTGTGACAGGCAGATTCTGTATTTGAAACAAAATAGTTGTACCAGTTTCCGTCTGCATACAAAATCGAGCGTACATTCGCCAAATACGAATAAGTAAAAAACGTGTCCTCTCCAAGTTTTATGCCGAGCGGAAAACGCAACGAATTTCGATCTATAATTTCCCGTCTGTATAGCTTTGCCCATACAGAGTGGAATAACGCACAAAGCGCGTTATTCCACTCTGTTTTTTCAATTTTTTTATCAATCAAGAATGTATTAAGCCCCAGTGTATCTTTTGCACCACAAACAATAACTTCAGCTTTATCCGCGTTTTCTGTTTTAAGCATTTTTTCAAAAAATTCTCTTTCCACCCAATCATCACTATCACAAAAACAAATCCACTCGCCTCTAGCCACATCCAGCCCGGCGTTTCTGGCAGAAGAAACTCCTCCGTTTTCCTTATGAATCACAACAAAGCGACTGTCTTTTTGTGCGTACTCGTCGCAGATTTTTCCACTGTTGTCTGGCGTTCCGTCGTCAACGCAAATGCATTCCCAGTCTGTAAAAGTCTGAGCAAAAATTGAATCCAAACACCTGCGGATATATTTTTCTACGTTGTAAACCGGCACGATTATGCTGATTTTTGGAGTGTTAGTGTTAGGCATTTAAAATCTCCTGAACATTAAAGTTCGTATTTGCACTTAAAGAAGGTTCAAGTTTGGACTCCAGAACAGAAAAATCATCCGAACTCTTAAACCAGCGAGAAGAAATATTAAAAATATTAAAAAGCGTCTCTAATCTGCTGTTCATTTCTGACCAAATTCCTGTAATCGGAACAACTCCAAACTTCTTTTTAAAAAGCAGACTGAACACGCAGCAATGAAAACTGTTTGTAATCACGTATTCTGCGTTGTCAATTAAGTAAAGCCAGTCTTCTATGCTTGCAAAAGTTTTTTTGTAGCTGTCATAAAAATTGTTTCCAGTCACATACACAACTTCCAGATTTTTTTCGCTCGCCCACTTATAGACAGAATCAATGTCAAAATCGCAAGGATTTGAAAGTCTGTATACAAAGACATATTTTTTGTTCTGTTTTGCGCTTATGTTATTTTTATAAAGATTGCGGTAACACTCCGCGCTATTTAACAAGGTCGGATCGCATCTGAATTCAGCATTAGAAAAACCGCAAGTTTTGCATAATTCAATTCCAGATTCTTCACGCACAGAAACAAAATCAAAACTTTTTAAAAGCGGTGTAATTTCTTCTATAAAATCCTGCTTAAGGCTTGTTATTCCCCAGCTTGCCGCATAACTCATTCTTTTTGTTTCAGTCGTTCCAAAATCTAAAAAATATGCGTGCAGAACATCTTTGCATTTATAAACTTTGTCTGCATAAAAAGAAAAATTCCAAACCTGGTCGCTTCCTACAATGTAAACGTCTGCCTGTGGCGGGTCAGCTTTTAACTGTTCGCAAGATGTGTAGATTTTTTCTGACTGGACTATGTATCTTTTTCTAAAGCCGTCAAAATGGCGGTCGTAAAGTTTTTGCTCCTGTGCAGATTTTTTTTGATTCAGTTTGAATCGCAAAAATTTATAAAGTTTTACAGGATTAAACGCCTTATAAAATCTAAAAAAAAGAGAAGTTTTTGCGTAATCGTTCTGTGGATTGTACCGTATTAAAAACGCATCGTGTCCTGCGTCACGAAGATATTTCTGGAGCGCATAACACTGTAAAATCTGACCGTAATTGTCGTTCGACCACCAGAAAGTGAGGATTCCGATTTTCATGCAGCAGCCTCCAAGTAAGAGAACTGCAAACAAGGCAAGGCAGATGCTATACATTCATACCCCCCCCCGTTAATTTTTTGCATACACTCAGAAATCCATTGTTTTGAATTATTTTTATAATCTTTCATCTTGTTTTTTACAGCGTCAGTGTGAATTTCTTCTTCAAAATCACTTATCTCTGAAATTCTTTCTACATAGCGGTTTTGCAAGCCTAAAACATTCAGCAAATCTGTAATGCGTTCCGAGCCGTCTTTTATTTTTAATGCACAGAAGTTTTTTTCAAAAAGACAAGAAAAAGCAGTTCCATGAAAACTTGTTGTAACGACAAAATCAGCATTTGCGATATAGCCTGTAAATTCCAAAGGACTGACCGCAACAACAAAGTTCTGTTTTTTACAGAAAATCTTTTTTAAAGGCTTTATATAAACCGCCTGAACAACTTTTTTATTTAACCGCCTGCCTAAAGATTCAACTTCGCTGTCAAAATCCAGATTTTCAGCGACTTTGTAGGCAAAAATATAATTTTTTTCTTTTGGAACAACAGAAATTTTAAGCCAGTCTTCTTTTGGAAGCAGAAAAACTGGATCACAGACAACAGAAACAGTTTTATTTAACAGGGCAAGTTTTTTAGCTAAAGTTTTTTCCCTAACGCTGACAGCAGAAAATGAATTCAACAGATTTTTAACGTCTGCCGTAAGCTCAAGTTTATTTCCGTCACTTGCACCGTATGCAATTTTTGTTCCGTTAAAACCTTGTCCAATATATGTTTTATCAAGGCAAGGATTTTTTATATCTGCAAAAATAACAGGATTCCAGATTTGGTCGCTTCCGTAAAAAATCACATCGTAGTCATTAAGATTTGAACTTCCGACATTCAAGTTTTCTTTTACAAAGTTACAGAAAGCAAAAGTTCGCTTTACTCTGTCAGAAAAATAGACAAACGCCCCAAAAACAGAGCGCAAAAATCTATAAGGATTTTTTTTATTTAAAGGAATAAGTTTGTAGTCATCTTTTATTTTTTGATTTTTATAATCAACTACGCTGACATCAGCACCAGAACAAAGATTTTTTAAAGTCTGCTGCAAAGCATAGCACTGCAGAACAGCCCCATAGTTATGCGCATAATGAAAAGTGAGGATTCCGATTTTTAATTTTTTTGTTTCAGCCATGTATTTTTAGGCTGAAAAGGAAAATTGATTAAAAAAAATTATACTTTTATTTCTATTTTTTAATTTTTTTTAGAACAAAGTTTTATCCAGCAGAAAATCTGTAATGCCGATGTTCAGGATTCCATTTTCGTCGTACCAACGTTTTCTTATGTCCGCCCGCACGATTATTTTTGGGAATGAATCTCCAGTAAGCGAAAAAGGTTTGAGTTCTGACGCAGTTTTTTCTTCAGTCTGTAAAGCGAACGCTGACTGAATATAGATTTTTTTTCCGCCTTTAGAAGCAACAAAGTCAATCTCTCGTGGAACACGCACAGAATTTTTATTCTGGTTCAGTTCCCTTGAATATACAACGCCCACATCAACAAGAAATCCACGGATTTTAAGCTCGTTATAAACAACATTTTCCATAATATGTGTCATTTCCTGCTGCCTGAATCCGATTCTTGCATTCCTTAAGCCAACGTCCTCGCAGTAGAATTTGCTTGGAAAATCAAAATAAGACTTTCCGCGGACATCGTAACGCTTTGCCTCAGAAACCAAAAATGCGTCTTCAAGGTGTTTTATATATGAAGAAACCGTAACGTCCGAAACCTCGTTTTTTTCTCTTGAACGAAGAGTGTCAGCTATCTTCTTTGGATTTGTAAGCGAACCGACAGAAGAGCAGATTAAGTCCAGAATTTTAGAAAGCACATCCTCTCTTTCAATTTTCTTACGTTCCACAATATCTTTTATGTAAACTTCCGAAAAAAGCGATGAAAGATATTCCATTTTTGCACTTTCATCATTTTTAGAAAGCACAAACGGAAGTCCACCGTAAAAACAGTATTCTTCAAACGCATCGGATTTTTCACCATCATAAACAGAATAGAATTCTGCAAAACTTAAAGGATGAACCCTTATTTCATCACTGCGTCCGCGAAATTCCGTAAGAATGTCCGATGAAAGCATTTTTGAATTTGAACCTGTAACATAAACATCAAGATTTTGATATTCACGAAAATCATTCAGAACATCATAAAAAGTGATTTTTTTGCCTTCCGGATTGTACGGATTTTTTACTTCATCTGAAAGTTGAATTTCATCAATAAAAAGATAAAACTTTTCTGCCTTGCTCTGAATTTTTCCAAGAACAAATGAGGAAAGTTCAAGCGGATTTCTAAATCGTATGTCGCGAAGCAAATCAAGCTCAATAGAGATAATATTCTCTGGCTTTGCTCCTTTTTCAAGCAGATAATTTTTAAACAGGACGTGCAAAAGATAGGATTTACCGCATCTTCTGATTCCTGTTATGACTTTTACCTGCCCGTTCCACATAGACGAAACAAGTTTGCCTAGATATACATCACGCTTAATTTCCATAATGAAGTTCCTATTAAAAAGTTCAGCCTATAACGGCAATTCTTTTTAATATAAAATAACATTTTTTGCTGATTTCTTTCAACTAAAAAATTAGAAATGTCAAAGAACAGTAAAAACACCTGCAAAATTGCAGTTTTTTAT
>CAVKBG010000029.1:0-33311 GCA_963654755.1 Desulfovibrionaceae bacterium | reverse complement strand
TAACAAAGGGTTATACCCGCAGAGCAAACCACCGGCTGAGCCGGTGGTTTTGATTAAATCAATTTAATGCTTAGCAGTTTTCTGCGAAGTATTTGATTGTGAGAACCCACAATGCAAGCAGGTGCGTAGCATTGTGCCGGAGCATAACTCGCAGAGTTTGCGACAAGTTCAATACGAAAGAACAATCAAATACTTTAAAACAAAAACGCCCAGCCATAAAGACTGGGTGTTTTGTTAAATCAATTTAATGCTTAATACTTTAAAACAAAAAAGGACACCCAATAATCTGGATGTCCCTTTTCTTCAGAAACTAGCTATAATTAGCAGTTTTCTGCGAAGTATTTGATTGTGCGTACCATCTGTGATGTGTAGCTGTTTTCGTTGTCGTACCAAGAAACAACCTGTACTTCATAGAGGTCATCTGCAATCTTAGAAACCATTGTCTGTGTTGCATCGAACAAAGAACCGAATTTCATTCCGATTACGTCAGAAGAAACGATTTCGTCTTCGTTGTATCCGAAAGATTCTGTTGCAGCAGCTTTCATTGCAGCATTGATTTCTTCTTTTGTAACTCCAGCTTTCTTTACAACAGCTGTAAGGATTGTTGTAGATCCTGTTGGAACTGGAACACGCTGAGCTGAACCAATCAATTTTCCGTTCAATTCAGGAATTACAAGACCGATAGCCTTTGCAGCGCCTGTTGAGTTAGGAACGATGTTCTGAGCACCTGCGCGTGAACGGCGAAGGTCACCCTTGCGCTGTGGACCGTCAAGAATCATCTGGTCGCCAGTGTAAGCGTGGATTGTAGACATGATTCCGCTCTGGATTGGAGCATAGTCGTTAAGAGCTTTAGCCATTGGAGCCAAGCAGTTTGTTGTGCAAGAAGCAGCAGAAATGATGTTGTCGTTTTTTGTAAGAGTTTTGTGGTTTACATTGTAAACGATTGTTGGAAGGTCGTTTCCAGCAGGAGCTGAAATTACAACTTTCTTAGCACCAGCATCAATGTGAGCCTGTGATTTAGCCTTTGATACATAGAAACCTGTGCATTCAAGAACTACATCAACACCGATTTTTCCCCAAGGGAGATTTGCAGCGTTAGCTTCCTTGTAGATTGTGATTTTCTTTCCGTCTACAACGATAGCACCTGGTTCTTTTACAGTTTTTCCGTCTTCAGCAAGAACGTCATCAATGTGAGAAACAGTGTGTTTTCCTTCACCAATTTTTCCCATGAATCCACCCTGTGCTGTATCATATTTAAGAAGGTGAGCAAGCATTTTGGGGCTTGTAAGATCGTTGATAGCAACTACTTCATATCCGTCAGCTTCAAACATCTGGCGGAATGCAAGGCGACCAATGCGGCCGAAACCGTTAATAGCAACTTTAACCATGGTAAGTTAACTCCTTGAATAAATTATTCTATAGCAACTATTTTATTCCTATTGCAGTTTATTGTCAATAAAGCGTTCTATGTTCTTTTTCAATGTATTTAAAACATTTTTTTTATCCGCGGACCAAAGCGGAGCAATCAGAATTTTTTTTGGACCGTCGCCAGTTATTCTGTGGACTACGATTTCAGGCGGAAGAATTTTTAGACACTCGCAGACAAATTCGCAGTATTCTTCAAGCTCAAAAAGTTTAAAAGGATTTTCTTTGTATTCCTGCGCCATTTTTGTTCCTTCAAGAATATGCAGAAGCTGAATTTTTATTCCGTCGAGCCTAGGATTCAATTCAGAAAGATATTTTACAGTTTGAAGCATAAGTTCTTTTGATTCGCCGGGCAGACCAAGAATTATATGCGCAATGACTTCGATTCCTGCTGATTTCAATTTGTAAAAACAGTTTTCGAATTCTTTTAAAGTGTAGCCTCTGTTTATTTTTTCTGCCGTTTGCTCGTGAATTGTCTGAAGTCCAAGCTCAATCCAGACAGGTTTTATTTTATTCAGTTCACGGAGAAGCTCAAGAATTTCATCTGGAATGCAATCCGGGCGAGTTCCGATTGAAAGCGCGACAATTTCCGGCCGGCTGATTGCGCCAAAGAAAATTTCTCTGAGTTTTTCTATTGTAATGTTTTTGTCTGTGTAAGTGTTTGTGTACGATTGAAAGTACGCGATGTATTTTCTTTTTTCAGGCGGAATGCTTTTGGGAAATTTTGAGTCAACTCTTTTTTTTGCTTCTTCAATTTGAATTTCTATTGGAGCTGGTTTTGCCGCAAAATCTCCTGAGCCGCCTTGAGAGCAGAAAGTGCAACCTCCAGTTCCTTTTGTTCCGTCGCGGTTTGGGCAAGTGCATCCAGTTGAAACTGAAAGCTTGTAAACTTTGCATCCGAATTTTTCTTTTAAATATGAATTGAGTGTTCTGTAGCTCATTTTGATTTTTAGTTTCGCCCGTAAATTTTTTCAATTTGTGTTGTGTATTTTCCATCGTCGCCGTAAACGATTATTGGACTTTCAATTTTTAAATAAGGCTTTGCGCATTTTTCAGATTCAATCATTACCATTGAAGATTCTTTTTCTTTATTTGGAAAAACAAGTTTCATTCTTTTTGGCGCAAGTTTATATTTTTCAAGCAAAGAAAAAATTTGCGGCAGACGGAAAGGCTTGTGAATCATAAAAAATTTTCCATGCGACTTCAAAAGGGCAGAGGCAGTTTTTATTACGTCTTCGAGCGTGCAGAAAATTTCATGGCGCGCAATGGAAAGCGTTTCATTTTTGTTTGTGTTTCCGTTTGAAATTTCAATGTAAGGCGGATTTGAAACCACAGCGTCAAAAGAATTTTTTTGTAAAACTTGAAACGGCTCTTTTATGTCTGCGCGGAATATTTTGATTTTTTCTTGCAAGTTGTTTAGCTCCACGCTTCGGCTTGCCATGTCTGCTGAATCTTCTTGAATTTCTATGCATTCAAAATTTGCCTTTGGATTTTTTTGAGACATTAAAAGCGGAATTATTCCTGTTCCTGTTCCCAAATCGCAAACTTTGCATTTTCCTTTTGTGTGCGAAAAGTCGGCTAAAAGAACTGCATCGATTCCAAACCGAAATTCTTTTTTTCCTTGAATCAGCCTAAGAGTTTTTACATGGAGATTTTCTATTGTTTCGCCAGCTTTAAGATTCATTTTTTTGTTTTGCAGAAATTACGAAAATTGTATTTTTTGTTTTCCAGTTGAAAATATTTTTTTCCGCAGCCTGAATAAAAAGCTCTTTGAGTTTTTCGAATTTTTCCTTGCCCAGTTTGTCTTTTATGAATTTTCCGTAAGAGGAATTTTCTGCGTTAAACCAACGTTCGGTTTCTGACGCGCTGATTTTTCGCTTTTCTAAAATAAATGTTGACTTGTAAAGACAAGAAAAATTGTTTTGCTCAAAAATATTTTTTACAGTTTCTTCGTTCCAGGAAAAAATCGGATTTGCAATGTTTTCAAAAAAATCTTTTTCCGCCTGCTCTGATTCTTGCAAAAGTTTTTTTATTTCTTTGCTTTCAATTTTATCTTTAAAAAGTGTTTCTTCAATCAGCTTTGTTAAATGCTGACCTGAACAAGGAATTCTTTGTGAAATTATAGCCTGCGCATTTTTTTCAAAGAAAGGAAAAAGTTCTTTTGTTCCGTTTTGAACTTCTTCTGCGCTGAAAGAAATGTCGCGCTTTATTTTTTCTGTTCCAAAAAATCCGTCGCTTAAAGAAACGCAAAGTTCTTCGATGTCATCTTTTGTGGAAAAAATATCACGGGCAAAAAATCTGTCAAATTCTACATCTCCAAAAACTGCAATCGAATTTCTTAGCGTGTCTTTTTTTATGCAGAGTTTTGGCTGATCTAGTTCTTCAAGTGTTGAAGCATAGCGTGCCAAAGATTGCATTCCGTTTGGAGTTCTGCATATTCCGCACACTAAGCCCTCTGGAGTTTTTCGTATAAGATCGAATAAAAGCAGTGCGTCATCCGCATTTGCAACAAGACATCTGTGGAATCTTAAAATGCTTGCGGCTTCTGTCATTGCATTCCGTATTCCAAGCAAAGTTTGAGCCTTGTTTGTTTCAAGCCTTGCTCGCCAAAGGGATTCGCCTTTTTCAAGAGCAGAATTTTTTCTTGGATTTTCCGCAGTGTATGTAAGATTTTCTCCAGTTTTTTTTAAGCCGTGAAAATGTCCTGCTTCTTTCCACCAGTCGGAAACTGCATTTATTTGCTCTGAATCTTTTTCTTCGCTGTCTTCAAGAATTGATGCAATCTGGGATTCCCTGCGTGAAAGAATGTCTTCTCTGATTTTTGCTTCGTATCCTTGCGTTGAAGGAGTGTAGAAAACTTTTCCAACAAGAGTGTCCGGCAAATATTGCTGAGCAACCCAATGGTCTTTGTAAGCGTGCGGATAAAGGTAGCCTGCTCCGTGCCCGAATCCTTCCGCATCTCTTGAAGCGTCCCGCAAATGATTTGGAACATCTGCATCTTCTTTTTCAACAGAAGACAAAGCGTCAAAAAATGCCATTGATGAATTTGACTTTGGCGCAGTTGCAAGATACAAAGCTGCGTGTGTTAAAAAATATCTGCCTTCAGGTAGTCCTACACGGTCAAAGGCAGCGGCGCAGCTTTCAACAATTGAAATTGCATTTGGATCCGCAAGCCCTGTATCTTCGCAAGCAGAAATCAGCATACGGCGAAAAATAAAATGCGGATCTTCTCCAGCCTTTACCATTCGTGCAAGCCAGTAGCAGGCGGCATCTGGGTCGCGTCCTCTTAGGCTTTTTATAAATGCGGAAATTATGTCATAATGATAATCTCCGTCGCGGTCGTAAAGAACAACTTTTTTTTGAATTGATTCTTCGCAGGCTTCTTTTGAAATGTAGATTGTGCTTCCAAAACTTGGCGGCCATTTTTCTGGAGTTGTTTCAACTGCAAGTTCCAGCGCATTTAAAAGACTTCTTGCGTCTCCGTTTGCAGTTTCGATTAAATGTTCCAGCGCGCCTTTTTCAAATTCAACTTTCCATTTTCCATAGCCGCGTTCTGTGTCGGACAAAGTTTGTTTTGCGGCTTTTAGCAAATCAGTTTTTGTAAGCGGCTTGAGCTGAAAAACTCTGCTTCTTGAAACCAAGGCTTTGTTCACTTCAAAAAAAGGATTTTCTGTTGTCGCGCCTATTAAAATTATAGTTCCGTTTTCGACCCAAGGAAGAAGAGCGTCCTGCTGGCTTTTGTTCCAGCGGTGAACTTCGTCTACAAATAAAATTGTTTTTCTTTTATAAAGATTTTTTTGAGTTTCAGCATCGGAAATTGCTTTTCTAATATCTGCAACGCCTGTGAGAACCGCATTCAATGTAATGAAATTTGAACTTGTGTGGTTTGCAATTACGCGCGCAAGAGTTGTTTTCCCTGTTCCGGGCGGTCCGTAGAAAATAACGGATGTAAGCTGATCTGCCGCAATTGCCCTTCTTAAAAGTCTTCCTTTGCCTACGATATGTTCTTGCCCGATGTATTCATCAAGGGTTCTTGGCCTCATTCTAGCAGCAAGCGGCTCGTGAGAATCTTTTAAGTTGGAAAAAAGCTCATCCATTTTTTTAGGCTAGTCTCCGTCGCGGTTCCATTCTTCTTGTGCAGGATACCAAGCGTAAAGACCTGTGTCGTCCCAAGAGTCGGAGCTTGAGCGGATTGAGCCGTAAATAGTTGAAGCTGCGTATTCATCAGTTCCTTCTTCTGTTGAATAAGAACCTTCGGCTTTGTTTGGATTAAGAACAAAAACCATGAACACGTATTCAGAAATTACAGATTCTCCGTTACTTCTCATGCTTGAAGTGTCGCCATTTGGAATGCCAGTTGTTTCATCGATTTTAACTCTTGCAAGTCCGCTTGATGTTCCAAGGAGAATGTAATCTTTTGCAGCGGCAACAGAAAGAAGTCCGCCTGCATCAAGGTTAACATGCTGCTCAGTAGAATCTGAAGCTGTTATATAGTAAAGAGGCGATTTCCTGCTTACATTGTTGCTGCTTGTATGAGACTTTGTGTAATAAAGGCAGTTTGCATTGGAAGTCATTCCGTAGTAATTTGAAAAATAAGTTTTTCCATTAAAGTAGCAAGCTGAAATCGCATTTTTTTCATTAGAGTCGCTGTCTACAAAAGTTGCGCCAGAAATTTCTGTAGGCGCGCTGCTTCCGTTCAATTTGTAAATTTTGTAAGCGTTCCCGGATGTTGCTCTGATTCTTGCGTAGGCTTCTCTTTTGTCAATTGAAACTGAATTGTCGTCGGCTACAGAAAAATATTTGTTGTCGAAAATTACTTTTGCGTTTTCAAAGGAATAGTTTCCGCCGCTGATATTTTCAACTTTTGTCCAGACAAGTCCGTTTGCAGGATCTGAATTTGTTGCGTAAATTGTCGCTGTCTTTGGCTCGTTTTCGCCGTCATCGTTTTCAACCCAGATGTAAGTCAGAGCGTAAAGATATTCGCTGTCGCTTGCAAGAAAATATGTTGTGGCAGGAATTCCGTTGTCGCCTTTTTCTGAAGTAGTGGAAGTTGTTTTGTTCCAGCCTCCGTTGTAGCTTTTTGTTACGGTTGAAGGCAAGTTTGTTTTGTAAAAAATATCTCCGTTGCAAGTTAAGATGTAGTCTTTGTAGTGAACGATTGAATGCATATCGCCTTGCAAGCCGCTTGAGTTCAGTTCTATTTCGTTGTTGATTGCGCCGTAAATGTCATCGTGGCAGGAAGAAAATCCTATAAGGCAGGCAAAAACTGCGGAAAGAAAAATGCTGTTTATAATTGACTTTTTCATTTGTTTTCCTTTTGTAAAAATTAGAAATGGTATCTTGCCGTTACGCTGAATGTAAGAAACTGCCCTGCAAAATTTTCCGCATTGTCATTGTACCAGGAAGCAAACTGCGGCATAAGAAGATACGAAGCTTCAAGTCCGAGCGACCAGCTTTCTGTAAGACGGAACATTGCGCCAGCTTCCGGCTTTACAACAAGCCCTGGAAAGTAGTTTTTTCCTCCGAAAGATTCCCAAGCAAATCCAAGTCCGATTGTAAGCGGAAATTCAAATCTGCCTGCAACCGGCTGGTAAGTGAACGAAGCGATAAATGGAACATAGTTGAACACGTGGCTTCCGATTGAAACATTGAATCCAAAACTTACATCGAATCCAATCGCCATTTTTGAAGTCAAAAAGTAATGGTAGCCCAAAGAACCAAGTCCGCCGAGTTTTAACTGCGAGTCTCCTTTTATGGTGCTTTCAAAGTCTGGAAAATTCAGAGGCAGGCAAAGACCAAGCGCAATCTTTATGTACTGGTCTCCCGGAAGATTCATTCCAAGATCAAAACTGATGTCGTCTTCCGTGTATTCGTCTCCGCTATCGCCTGAATTTTCATCCTGCGAGCTTTGCATAAAAGTTGTCTTTGGAAGTGCAGCCTGCGCAGTTGAAATGTAAATTCCTATAATTCCTACGCTCAAAAGCGTAATCAAACGTTTCATAATTTTTCCTTTAACATAAAAGCAAATTCTTCTATGGCAATTTGTTCTGTTTTTTTATATTATGCTTAGGCAGTTTTCAAATGGATTTTTCCTTGAATATTGCCAAGCGATTATACTTGGTTTCAAGGATTTTATCAATCTAGCGGACATTTTGATTTCCGCGGCTGCCTTATAAAAAAGAAAACAAAAAAATGGAAGGTTACAGATGAGCGCAAAAATTATAGACGGAAAAGCAATTGCTGCCGAGGTAAAAGCCGACGTTGCAAAAAAGGTTTCGGAGCTTAAGAAAAGCGGAATTACGCCTTGCCTTGCGGTTATTCTTGTGGGAAACAATCCTGCGAGCGTAAGCTATGTTTCAGGAAAAAGAAAAGCTCTTGCAGAAGCCGGAATGGAAGACAGAAGCATAGAACTTCCAGAGTCAACTACAGAGCAGGAGCTTTTATCTTTGATTCAAAAACTGAATGAAGACAAGACAGTTCACGGAATTCTTGTTCAGCTTCCGCTTCCTTCGCATATTGACGAAAAGAAAGTTACAAATTCAATCAGCCCTGAAAAAGACGTGGACGGTTTTCATCCAGTGAATGTTGGCAGACTTGTTGCCGGCGAAAAAGGATTTCTTCCTTGCACTCCAAATGGAATCACTGTTTTATTGAAGAAAATGAACATTGAAACGAGCGGAAAAAATGTCGTGGTTGTTGGTCGCAGCAATATTGTTGGAAAGCCTATGGCTCTTTTGATGCTCAGAAAAGAATTCAATTCAACTGTTACAATCTGCCACACAGGAACAAAAAATCTTTCGGACTACACAAAAAACGCTGACATTCTGATTGTGGCTTCCGGCCGCCCGAACACAGTTACTCAGGACATGATAAAACCCGGCGCGGCTGTAATTGACGTTGGCGTAAACAGAATTCCAGATTCCACAAAGAAAAGCGGATTCAGGCTTTGCGGCGATGTTGATTTTGAAGGCGCAAAAGAAGTCGCGGGCTTTATAACTCCAGTTCCGGGCGGAGTTGGTCCTATGACAATTGCAATGCTCATTTTCAATACTTTGGAAAGCGCGGAAAATTTTAAGGCTCAAAATGATTGACATTCAGAATTCAAAAGACACACGCGAAATCCCCTTGCAGAAAGTCGGCGTTACAGACTTGAGTTATCCTGTTCAGGTTTTGGACAAGACGGAAGGCTCTCAGAAAACGTGCGCCAAAGTGAATCTTTTTGTGAATCTGCCACACAATTACAAGGGAACTCACATGTCGCGCTTTATAGAAATTTTCCACCGCCACCGGGAAAATCTTGGAATGAAGCAGTTTCTTTTTATGCTTGAGGAAATCAGAAAAAGCCTTGATGCGGAACGTGCGTTCGGCTCAATGGAATTTCCTTTCTTTATGAAAAAGCAGGCTCCGGTTTCCCATGCTGAAAGCATAATGTGCTACAAATGCACTTACGAAGGCGAAGTTAGTTCCGGCGCAAACAGTTTCTTTATAAAGATTGAAATTCCTGTTACGACTTTGTGTCCGTGCTCAAAGGCAATCAGCCAGTACGGTGCGCATAACCAGCGCGGAATTGTTACTGTAAAGCTCAAAAATTCAAGCCTTTTTTGGATTGAAGACGTGATTGCAGAAGTTGAAAAAAGCGCGAGCGGCGGACTTTACAGTATTTTAAAGCGCCCGGACGAAAAGTTTGTTACCGAGCACGCTTATGAAAATCCCCGCTTTGTGGAAGATGTTGTGCGCGAAGTTTTTATTGCGCTTAAGAATTTTTCAAAAAGCGAAAAGCCTTTCAGCTGGTTCAGTGTGGAATGCAAGAATTTTGAAAGCATCCACAACCACAATGCTTACGCTTACACAGAATTTAACGAAGCATAAAAAATGCCGGAGCTGTATTGTTGCGTCTCCGGCACAAGGGGCTTTTAGTTTTACTGCCATTATCGGGCAAACTTAAACCCTGTCATTATCGGGCTTGACCCTGCGATGTTTCTGAAAGAAACTCGGTTGATAATCGTTTCTTTTAGTTTATGAGCGTTTTTACGTCAACAACGCCGTTTTTTCCGCCGAATCCGTCATCTGTTGTAGCTGGAGCATTTTTGTCTGTCATCCAGTTTCCGTTTATGATGAACTTGTAAGTAAGCACGCTTTTTTCTGAAACAACTTTTCTGAACACAAAAGTGTCGCCTTCTTTTTTCATTGTCTTTGCGCCAGACTGCCAGTTTGTAAAGTCGCCTGCAAGAAGAACATTTTTTGCGCTCGGATGCGAGAACGAGAATGTAACTTCTACTTTTCCATTGTCGAGCTTTTTGCAAGCCACATCAGCGAAAACTGCCGCGGAAAACATTGCCAGTGCAACCGCCATTGCCAAAAGTTTTTTCAATTGAAATTTCCTCCTTCTTTCAATCTATGTTCCGAATTTTATAATGACAAAAAATATATGTCAAATAATTTGTGAAAATATTACGAAAACCGTTTTGCTGAATACTTTTTATACTTAAAAATCGTACTTTTGTTGTATTTTTGCCACGAATGAAATATAAACTTTTTCAATTGTGCAATGGCAGTTTATTCTTTATAATGAACAGATGACTTATTTTTTTGAAACTTACGGCTGCGAAATGAATATTGCCGAAAGTGCTTCCGTTGAACAGATTTTAATTTCACGCGGCTGGAAAAAGGCTGAAAATGTTCAGCTTGCCGACCTTGTTGTAATAAACACTTGCTCTGTGCGCGGTTCCGCAGAAGAAAGAATTTTCGGGCGGCTCGGATTTTTTTCAGGATTGAAGAAAGTGCGTTCGTGCGCTCCAGACGCTAAAAAAAGAAATATGGAAATTGCCGCGGAATATGTTCAGAAAAACGGAGCTATTCCTCTTACCGTGGTTGTCATGGGCTGCATGGCGGAACGTCTTTTAAAGTCACTTCAAAAGCAGTGGCCTTGCGTTGACTATGTTGTGGGAACTTTTGCAAAAAATAAATTCGGCGAAATAATTCAGGCAGTTGAAGAAGGCGAAAAATATATTCAGACTGACGAAGAGCCGGTTTATGTTTTTGCGGAAACTTCGTATGAAGAGGGCGCGTTTTCAACTTTTGTTCCCATTATGCACGGCTGCAATAATTTCTGCTCGTACTGCATTGTTCCTTATGTGCGCGGAAGGGAAGTGAGCCGTCCTGTAGAACAGATTCTGCACGAGCTTGATGTGCTTGCCGGGCGCGGCGTAAAGGAAATAACGCTTTTGGGCCAGAATGTGAATTCTTACAAAGGCGCAGACGGAATGAATTTTCCGGGTCTTTTAAAGACAATCTGCCGGCATTTGGAAAAAACAAATTCTCCGATTGAATGGATTCGGTTTGAGTCAAGCAATCCCAAGGATTTTTCTGACGAGCTTATAGAAGTTATTGCGGAAGAAAAACGCATTTGCCGTGGGCTTCATATTGCAGTTCAGCACGGCTCAAATTCAATTTTAAAAGCCATGAACAGAAAGTATACACGCGAACAATATCTTTCACTTGTTCAAAAGTTGCGAGAGCGTGTTCCAGAAATTCAGCTTACAACGGACATAATGCTTGGCTTCCCCGGAGAAACTGAAGAAGACTTTGAGCAGGCGGCATCTCTTATGAAGGAAGTGGAATTTGAAAGCGCATTTATGTACTATTATAATCCGCGTGAAGGAACTCCAGCCGCAAAAATGCAGAACCAGATTCCGCTTGAAGTAAAGAAAGAGCGTCTTCAGAAAATCATAGACATTCAGCTTGGAATTACAAGAAAAGTGATGGAAAAGCAGGTTGGAAAAAACATAAAAGTTCTTGCGGACATTATAAGCCGCGACAACGCCAAGGAGCTTTTGGGCAAGACCGAGCAGAACGAGCGCATTGCATTTGAAGCCCCGGTTTCTCTAATAGGAAAATTTGTGCAAGTCCACATCGACAGCCTGAACGGAAACACATTTAAAGGCAGCCTTGTGCGCTAACCTGAATGTCATTTTTGTGCAAACGAGTTTGTTATTGCCTTGCAAACGAATTTGTCATTGCTGAGCAAACGAATTTGTCATTGCCGTGCAAATGAGTTTGTCATTGCCGTGCTTGACACGGCAATCTTTAACTAGCTTCAATAATATGTAGTTGGATTATTCGGTCACGCCAGATAATGACAGTGGCAACTAGATGATGACTGGGCTGCTTAGGAAATCGACTTTTAATTGAAAATCAACTGAAAAACTGCTAGAATACGTGAGTTTTCAGATTTGATATGGAAACAAAATCTTTAATTTAAATAGAGGCATTTTATGAAAAAAGCTGTTGTTTTGGCATTTGCATTGGTGGCTTGCATGGTTCTTCCTGTAAGCGCAAAGAAAAAGTCTGTTCAAATCAAAGGAATAGAAGATCTTGATGGAAAACGCATCGGAGTTCAGGGCGGAACAACTGGCGAAACTTATGTTCAGGAAAACTTGAAGAATGCAAAACTTTCTTCTTTTAAGTCTGGAATGGACGCTGCTCTTGACCTTATGAACGGCCAGATTGACGCTATTGTTCTTGACGAGCTTCCGGCAAAGCAGATTGTTTCGCGCAACAGCAAAAAGCTCAAGATTGTGGACTCAAAATTCGCGCAGGAAGAATATTCAATCGCTGTAAAAAAAGGCAACGCTTCCCTTTTGGAATCAATCAACAAGACAATCGCCGCTCTTAAATCTAACGGCGGATACGAAGAGCTGGTTAACGCATTTATGCCGGCTGACGGAGTTGTAAAAATTCCTAGCGACGAAGTTCTTTCTGGAAAAGTTGTAAAGCTTGGAACAAACGCAGCATTTCCACCTTTTGAATATGTAGAAGGAACAAAAATTGTTGGTTTTGACATTACAATGGGACAGAAAATTGCAAAGGACTTAGGACAGTCTCTTGAAGTTGTTGATATGTCTTTTGACAGCCTGATTCCGGCTCTTTCTAGCGGAGCGATTGACTTTATTGCTGCAGGAATGAGCGTTACAGAAGAGCGCAAGAAGAACGTGGATTTTTCTGAGCCATACTTCACTTCAAATCAGGTTATTATAGTCCGTAAGTAGTTTTTGGAGACGGCTGTGTTTGATTCAATTTACGATACGCTTATTTCCGGGCAGCGGTGGCTTTTGCTTCTGCAGGGGCTGGGAGTTACAATTTATATCGCTATTGTTGCGATTATCCTTGGAACGATTTTGGGAGCAGTGTTCGCGCTGTTCAAGATTTCAAAGAATCCTGTTTTGAGGATAATTGCGGAAATCTACACAACCGTTATCCGCGGAATACCTTTGGCAACCCAGCTCATGATTTTCTACTTTGTTGTTTTTGCTCCTCTTGGGCTTGATCGTGTGCTGGTTGCGACTCTTGCCTATGGAATAAATTCCGGGGCTTACTGCACAGAAATTTTCCGCGCTGGAATTCAAGGCGTGGATTCCGGGCAGATGGAAGCAGGACGTTCTTTGGGACTGAACTACTGGCAGACTCTTACAATGATAATTTTTCCGCAGGCAGCAAAGGCTGTTCTTCCAACTTATACAAGCGAATTCATTGTGCTTATAAAAGAAACTTCCGTGGCAAGCTTTATTGCCGTTATGGATCTTACAAAAGCCGGCGATATGATTCGCAACGCCACTTACAACGCCTGGATTCCGCTTCTTTCGTGCGCGCTTATATATCTTTGCCTTACGCTTGGGCTTACAAAGCTGTTTTCGATTCTTGAAAAAAGGATGGCAAAAAGTGATAGAGACTAAAGACTTGAAAATAAGCTTTGGAGAGCTGAAAGTTCTAAAAGGCATAACGCAGACAATAAAGCAGGGCGAAAAAGTTGTAATAATCGGACCTTCCGGCTCTGGAAAATCCACTTTTCTGCGCTGTCTTAATCTTCTTGAAACTCCAGATTCCGGCTCTATTCTTTTTGAAGGAAACGACATCACAAGCAAAAATGCGGATATAAATCTTGTGCGCCGCCAGATGGGAATGGTTTTTCAGCATTTTAATCTTTTTCCGCATCTTACAGTTCTAAAAAACATCACTCTTGCGCCGGTTAAGCTCAAGGTTCTGTCTGAAAATCAGGCGAATGAAAAAGCGATGGAACTTTTGGAGCGGATTGGACTTGCGGACAAGGCTAATGTTTATCCTTCAACTTTAAGCGGCGGCCAGAAGCAGAGAATTGCGATTGTGCGCTCCCTTGCAATGTCGCCAAAGGTCATGCTGTTTGACGAGCCTACCAGCGCGCTTGACCCGGAAATGGTCGGCGAAGTTCTTTCCGTTATGAAGGAGCTTGCAAAAGGCGGAATGACAATGGTTGTTGTAACGCACGAAATGGGATTTGCCCGTGAAGTTGCTGACCGTGTTGTTTTTATGGAGGACGGAATCGTTGCGGAAGAAGGAACGCCGTCGCAGATTTTTGACTCTCCAAAGTCCGAACGCCTAAAGAAATTCCTTAACTGCATTTTATAAAAAATCATTTTTTATATTTTAATGTCATTGCTGTCATTCCCGTGCTTGACACGGGAATCTGTTGTAAAATTTAAATAAATTATAATTCAAAATTGAATACAACCATCACTTTCTTTCAAAATTCAACAATCTTTCTATAATTTAAACCAAAAACTTGAATTCCATTCAAATTTAAATCATAATATATTTATGCACTGGAGGTTTTTTATGAGAAAATTTGGTTTTACTGCGCTGGTTTCTTTTTTGTTTTTGCTGGCTTCTTGCATGAATGTGGGAAGCTCTTCTGGAAAAGAGGGCGCAATCCGTGTTGCTCTTCCGGGAAGCGGTTCGCGCGGCGCATACACTCTTAGCAAGGAAAATGCAATTTATAAAGTAGCTCTTGTATTGGACGGTGAAAACTTAAAAACTCAAACTTCCGAGGCGGGGGGGGGCGGACTTATTATTTGATGAGCTAGAGCCTGCCACTTACACAGTCCAAGTAGAAGCCTATGACACGCAGGATGTTCTCCTTGCAAGAAAAAGCGAGTCCGTAAAAGTTACCGCCGGCGATACTGCGGAATGCAATGTTATTCTTAAGCTTTTTGCAAGCAGCATTCTGGACAGCGGATATATATTGTGGACTTATAGTGATACAGCTTATACAAATTATTTTGAAGGTTTTTCAAGCATATCTGAAAGCATTGAGGTAACGAAACAAAATTTTGATTATAATTCTGTATCTTTTGCAGAGGATGTGCGTGGTAACAAGTATGTAATGGGATTGGGAAATGATTATTGTTATCGTATATTTATACCAACAACAAATTTTGCTAGTGCCGAAAAATCTTCAAAAATTTCAACAGATATAGATTTAATTCCTTTTCAAGATTCTCTTTATTACGATGATTCTGCAGATGTTTTATGGGCTGGATTGTATTTTTACGATGATAGTAATGCCACTAATACACTTTATTTTTCAAAGATAAAAGGATTAGATAGCAATGGCACAACGCCAAAAGATTCAGATTTTTATATTTCTTTTGACGACAGTGATTTTTGCTCTTTTGCAATTCAAGGAAATATTCTTTATCTTTCATATATAGAAAAGGAAATTTATTACCTCCAGCGTGCCACAATCACAGAAAATGCAGACGGAACTTTTGCGGTTTCTAAAATCGGCTCGGCAAAATCTGTTTCAGACCTTGGCGTTTCCGGCGCGATTGCAGATATTGCAATTCTTTATGATGGAACAGTTTACGTTCTTGTTTCAAACGTGGGCAATACAGCAAGTGATTCTGGAGATTCGTTCAACTATGAATATAATCAAGCCAACACAATGTACAGCCGCGGCGCGCTCCTAAAAATTCAAAGCACAGATTCGGGATTTGAAGTCGTTGACACCTTGGGTTGGACAGATTCTTCAAGGTCAATAAACTTTGTTGGAGATGCGCATTATACTATTAATGGCAGTGGAAGTAGGCTAGATCCTTTAACAGCTTACATTCCGTCGCTTTCTGAAAGCGGCAATAAATTCTATGGACCGCGCAGATTTGTTGCTATAAAGCCAAAGGAAATTGCAATTGCAGATTGCGGCGCAAATTTTGTAATGCCAAACGTAACTAATAAAACTTCTGGAAAAATGTTTGCCCACAATAGGGTTTTAACTGTAAATCTATCTAATTTTGCAATTAGCAATGTTACGGAGCTTAGCAATATAAAATTCAGCGACCTTACTTTAAGCGGAACTGGAACTTCTGGCGGATATATACAAGCTGATAGTTGCAATGATGATTCAAACCTTGCAGAACAATAGTTTGCTTTATTTGCGCAGCTGGACAGTGTTGGATAATTAATTTCTCTTAATTTCGAGTTTTGATAAGAATAGCAATTTAAGTGTCATTCCCGTGCTACGACACGGGAATCTGTTGGAATTTTTCAGTAGATTATCGGGTCAAGCCCGATAATGACATAAAATCATAAAACTCGAAGTTTGCGCTATTTGATTTTTATTTGCAGAAAATCAGATTTTGCACTTGAAGAAATGCGCAAAATAATATAAACTATTTTCCATTCGGCGCTTTAGCTCAGCTGGATTAGAGCATCTGCCTTCTAAGCAGAGGGTCGACGGTTCGAGCCCGCCAAGCGTCACTAGTCCGTTTCTAGTTTTCTGGAAGCGGACTTTTTTATTTTTAAAGTACTTGCTTTTATATGTAATTTCATTTGTGTTGCAAGTACAAAAAAACTGTGCAATAGCTAAAAGCAAACTGTACAACAGCCCCAGTTAAGCTGTACCGCCGCCCCAGTTTGATTGTGCTTACGCCCCAGACAAACTGTACAACAAGCACAGTCAAACTGTGCTGTAACTACAGATAAACTGTATAATAAGTACAGCCGAACTATACAACGTATTTACAGATTCTGTGCCGCAGAGCCGCGCAGTGTGCAGCTGCCGGTTTCTAAACGTTGCAATTTTCCTATAATATCAGTATATTTTAGGCATATACGAGAACTTTTTAGAACTTCGGTTTTTAAAGATTCTATTACATTTTATAATGAGGAACTTTATGGCAGAGCCGCTGCTTTCAATTCAAGATTTGTGCACATCTGTTGGCGAAAAACAGATTCTTAAAAATATTTCATTGGACGTTGCTCCCGGAGAAATCCATGTTCTTATGGGACCGAACGGAGCCGGAAAGTCAACTTTGGGCTACACTTTGATGGGAAGCCCTGAATATTCTGTAACCGGCGGAAAAATTGTCTTTAACGGACAGGACATCACATCTGATTCCGCGGACAAAAGGGCAAAGGCTGGAATTTTCCTTAGCTTTCAGGAGCCTCTTGAAGTTCCGGGCGTTTCGCTTGAATCATTTATCCGCTCGTCAATGCAGCAGGTTACAGGTCAGAAAGTAAAGCTAATGCAGTTCAGCCGCGAGCTTGAAAAAAACATGGATTTGCTAAAAATGGATCACAGCTATGCTTCCCGCGATTTGAATGTTGGATTCAGCGGCGGAGAAAAAAAGAAGAGCGAAATCCTTCAGCTTTTGATGCTTAAGCCTAAGCTTGCTATTCTTGACGAAACGGATTCAGGGCTTGATGTTGATGCCTGCCGCATTGTTTCCGAGGGAATAAAAAAATACATGGAAGCTTCCGGCGGCTCTTTGATTGTAATAACCCATTCAACTAGAATTCTTGAAAATCTTTCTGTGGACAAAACGCATATCATCGTAAAAGGCCGGCTTGTTCATACCGGGGACGGAAGCCTTGTTCAGAAGATAAACGAGGAAGGCTTTGACGGCTTTATTCCGCAGGAAATAAAAGATGCCGAGCGCAAAGAACAGCTTGCCGCCGCTGCAAAAGCCGCAATGGACGCTGTAAAGATGAACGCTGCCAACGGCGGACTTTAATCAGGAAAATTGTTTATGGGCGAAGAAAAAACAAAAGTTTCAGATATTGACCGTTCTCTTTATGATTTCCGCTACGAGGAAAGCGACAGGGACTTTTATAAAATCCGTGCAGGGCTTGATGATTCAATTGTCCAGAAGCTAAGCGAGGAAAAAAGCGACCCTGAATGGATGAAAGAGTTCCGCCTAAAGAGCCTTCATTTGTTTAACGAGATAAATGAGCCTGACTGGGGACCAGACATCCGCGACTTGGACATTCAGAAAATCGTAACTTATGTAAAGCCTAAGACAGAAATGGCTGCAAAATGGGCTGACGTTCCAAAAGACATAAAGGACACTTTTGAAAAGCTTGGAATTCCAGAAGCCGAGCGCGAAAGCCTTGCCGGAGTTGGAGCGCAGTACGACAGCGAAGTTGTTTACCACAACGTTATAAAGGAAGTTGCGGAGCAGGGCGTAATCTACACTGATTTTGAGTCGGCGTTAAAAAGCGATGAATGGGGCGGAATGGTAAAGGAATATTTTATGCACCTTGTTCCTCCGTCTGACCATAAATTTGCGGCTCTTCATGGTGCTGTCTGGAGCGGCGGAAGCTTTGTCTATGTTCCAAAGAATGTAAAAGTGAAAATTCCTTTGCAGTCATATTTCAGGCTGAATGCGGCAGGAGCTGGCCAGTTTGAGCATACGCTGATTATTGTGGATGAAGGCGCGGACTTGCATTTTATTGAAGGCTGTTCCGCTCCAAAGTACAATGTTGCGAATCTTCATGCCGGCTGTGTTGAGCTTTATGTAAAGAAAAATGCCCGGCTTCGTTATTCAACAATTGAAAACTGGTCAAAAAATATGTACAACCTGAATACAAAACGTGCCATTGTTGAAGAAAACGGACGCATGGAATGGGTTTCCGGCAGTTTTGGAAGCCACATTTCGTATTTGTATCCGACTACGATTTTAAAGGGCGACAATTCAAGCGTTGAATTTACAGGAATCACTTTCGCAGGAA
Organism: Desulfovibrionaceae bacterium; assembly: GCA_963654755.1. GTDB lineage: Bacteria > Spirochaetota > Spirochaetia > Treponematales > Treponemataceae > Treponema_D. The sequence continues at coordinate 15,065 of CAVKBG010000029.1, read as the reverse complement.
AAGGTCAGAATCTTGATACCGGCGCAAAGATGGTTCACATTGGAAAAAACACTTCAACTGTAATAAACACCAAGTCAATTTCAAAAGGCGGCGGAGCTTGCACTTACAGAAGTTCCATTGTCGTGAACAAGGACGCAAAAAATTCAAAGGCGAGCGTTGACTGCTCTTCACTTATGCTTGATGACGAAAGCCGCAGCGACACTGTTCCTGCAATGAATGTAATGACAGACGACTGCGACATCGGACACGAGGCAAAGATTGGCCGCATCTCAAACAAGGCGATTTTTTATCTTATGAGCCGCGGAATCAGCGAGGAAGACGCAAGGGCGATGATTGTTTCAGGTTTTGCAAATCCTGTGAGCAAGGAGCTTCCGCTTGAGTACGCTGTTGAAATGAACAACTTGATTCAGCTTGAAATGAAAGGCAGCATGTAAGGGGCTAGAAATGGAAAATTTTGAAATAGACGTAAACCAGTTTCCAAGCCTCACTTGGAATTTTCTGAATATAAACCGCTCTCGCCTTGAGTTCAGCAGCGAGTTAAAATCTTGCGGTGCAGTTTCCGGCGCAGAAGAAATTGAAAATTCAGCTTTTTATGATTCAATAAAAACTGGGCTTGGTGAAAACTTTGACAAAAAGTTTGATTCTCTTTTGCAGAAAAACGGAATAAAGACTTTGCTTTTTACAGCGGAATCCAAAAATCAGGTTCAGAAAGTTGAGCTTTTTGCGCAGGAAAATGAAGCTTCTGTTTGCGACATTGTGATTAACGCAAAGGAAAACGCGCAGGCTTCTTATATTTTTGTCTATAAAAGTGAAGCGGACATTTTAAATGCTCAGCTTGGAGTTAGAATCCGCGTGCTTGCAGAAGAAAATTCGCACGTGCATATTTGCTGTGTAAATTTGCTTGGAAAAAACGCTGTGCATTTTAATTCAGTTGGCTCAAAGTGCAAGGACAATTCAACTATAGAAATCACGGAGCTTGAGCTTGGCGCAAATAAAACGTTCAGTGGAACTTTCAACAGCCTTGAAGGTTACAAGAGCCGTTTCTTGGGAAGGGCGGCCTACGTTGTAAAAGGAGAATCTTTCCTTGACATGAACCAAGTTGCGCTGCAGACAGGAAAATGCAGTGAAAGCCGTTTTTCTGTGGACGGAGTTTTGCTTGAAAAGGCGAAAAAAACTTGGAGAGGCACAATCGACTTTAAGAAAGGCTGCGCGGATTCTGTGGGAGACGAGCAGGAAGATGTTCTTTTGCTTAGCCCTGACGTTGTGAACAAAAGCCTTCCTGTTATTCTTTGCGATGAAGAGGCTGTTGAAGGTCGCCACGGATGTTCAATCGGCAAAGTTGATATGGAAAAACTTTTCTATATGCAAAGCCGCGGAGTTGACGAAAAGACTGCGAGAGAGCTTTTGACAAAGGCAAAGGTTTCTAAGGTTTCACGGTTTATTCCAGATGAAAGCCTTGTTGAGGAAATCAATTCTTTTGTTGAAGCGATTATATAACGAGGAAACTATGTTCAGTGCAGAAGAAATACGCAGCGATTTTAAGATATTCAGCCAGCCGGAAAACGAAGGGCTTATTTACTTGGACAGCGCGGCTACAACTCATCGCCCGGAATGTGTAATTCAGGCGGAAGCTGATTTTTATAGAAAAAACAACGCCAATCCTTTGCGCGGACTTTACGCTTTGAGCATAAGGGCAACTGAAGACTATGAAAACGCAAGAGCTTCCGTTGCAAAATTCCTTAATGCCGCCGAACCTGCGGAAATTGTTTTTACACGCAACGCTTCTGAAAGCCTGAATCTTGTTGCGTACACTCTCGGGCTTTCTGAAGTTCAGGCTGGGGACGAAGTTGTTGTAAGCTGCATGGAACATCATTCGAACATTCTTCCCTGGCAAATGGTCTGCAATGCAAAGGGCGCAAAACTTGTGTGGCTTGAATGCGATTCTTCCGCGGAAATTTCAGAGCAGGAAATAAAGGCAAAAATAAATTCCAAGACAAAAATTGTTGCGGTTGCGCAAGTTAGCAATGTCTTTGGAATCACAAATCCTATAGAAAAAATTGCAAGCTATGCCCATGAAGTTGGAAACGGCGGAAAGGGAGCTTACGCTGTTGTAGACGGAGCCCAGAGCGCGCCGCATAAAAAAATCGATGTGCAGGCATTGGATGCGGACTTTTTTGCGTTTTCGGGGCACAAACTTTGCGCTCCTATGGGAATTGGCGCTCTTTATGGAAAAAAACATCTGCTTGAAAAGCTTCCTCCATTTTTACGCGGTGGAGAAATGATTGAATATGTTACCCGCGAAACTGCGACTTTTGCAGAAGTTCCGCATAAATTTGAAGCTGGAACTGTAAATGCCGGCGGAGCAGTCGCGCTTGCAAAGGCGATTGAATATATTCAGGGAATCGGGCTTGATAATATAGAAAAAAACGACGATTCTCTTGCCCAAACTATGATTGAGGGAATGAAAAAAATTCCTTATCTTCATATAATCGGGAACGATGACTATAAAAAGCACTGCGGAATTGTTACTTTTACGATTGACGGAGTGCATCCGCATGACATTGCTTCTATTCTTGATACGGAAAAAATTGCAGTCAGGGCAGGACATCATTGCGCCCAGCCTTTGATGCAGAAACTTGGCGTAGGTTCAACTGCGCGTGCAAGCTGTTATTTTTACAATACGCAGCAGGAAGTTGAAACTTTTATTGAAAAGCTAAAACTTGTCCGCCGCTGGATGGGATTTAAAGAATAAAGGCAATTAGTCAAAATGTAGAGTTTTATAATTTAACGTCATTATCCGGTCAAGCATGGGAATGACAGTTAAGAAGTCGTTTTATAGAAACTCGGAATTACTGGCAATTAAAAACTGAGGTATTAACATGGATTTGAAATCGCTTTATCAGGAAATTCTTAACGAGCATAATTTGAACCCGACCCACAAGGGCGTTATGGAAAATCCGACATTCACTTTGCAGGGCGTGAATCCGAGCTGCGGAGACAATATTTATCTTCAGCTTAAAATCGATGATAACGGAATAATTTCAGAAGGAAGCTTTAACGGCTCTGGATGCGCTGTAAGCCAGGCTTCTGTAGACATGATGCTTGATGACATAATTGGAAAGCCAAAGGATGAAGCTTTGCGTCTTGCTTCCCTTTTTATGGACATGATTTACGGCAAAGTTGAAGATGACAACGCTTTGGAAGAGCTTGATGAAGCTGCAAGCCTTAAAAATATCAGCAAAATGCCTGCACGTGTAAAATGCGCAGTTCTTGGCTGGCACACAATGGAAGAAATGCTTAAAAACGGAAAAACTGCCGGGCAAGGAAGTGTAGAGCACTGCACAACAGAATAAATCTTGCTTAGCTTTTGTAGATTTCTTTTCTGTGCCCGATGCGTAAAACTGTAACAATTTTTTCATCTTGAATATCGCAAATTAATCTGTAGTCTGCGACTCTATACCGCCATAAGTGCGATAAATTTCCAACAAGGGCTTTTCCTCTTGAGCGCGGATTTTCAAGGTTTGCAATTTCATCAAGGTAATTTTTTATCTTGATTTGAATTTGTCGGTCAAGCTTTTTTAATTCCTTTTTTGCAATTGATGTATATTCTATTTTCAAATTCCAAGCTCCTTATATACTTCTTCTGCTGGAATTGTCTTTTCTTTTCCGCTTTTTATGTCCTCGATGATTTTTTCAGAAAGATAGATGTCCTCTAAATCTTCAAGATACTCTTCAAGCAAAAGGTTGTAATAGAAACTTGTTGGTCTGTGCGTTTCTTTTGCAAGAAAGTCCATTCTGTTTTTAAGTTCTGGTGTTGTTCTGAATGTTGCTGTTGCGGTCATTGCCATAATTGTACCTCTTATGTAATACAATGTAATCAATGTATTACAATTTGTCAAATAAATAAAATCTGCAATGACTAAAAAATTTCAATAAAAACAATGATTTGCTATTGACTTTTTTTTTATGACCTTGTATTTTATATGCACATTGCATTCCCCGATTGTGTAATGGTAGCACTTGAGATTCTGGTTCTCACTGTGGGGGTTCGAATCCTCCTTGGGGAATATAAGCTGGACTGCTAGTCTGGCTTTTTTTGTTTAGGTTCCTTCGTCTATCGGCTAGGACGTGACCCTCTCAAGGTCGAAAGACGGGTTCGATTCCCGTAGGAACCGTTTGCTCCTGTTTTGCGCAGGAGCTTTTTTTATGCATTTTTACTAGAAACTCATAGGAAAAAATGATAGTCTTTTGGAACATATAAAAATCAGTATTCATTTAACTTGGAGTAGGAAATGACATTTTTTGAGGAGCTTCAGTGGCGCGGACTTGTTAAGGATGTTGCCGGGGAAGACATTGCGGACAAGCTTAACAATGAAAAAATCACATTTTACTGGGGAACTGACCCTACAGCAGATAGCCTTCACTTGGGACATTATTCGTCTTTGGTAACGGCAAAACGTCTTGCGCGGGCAGGGCATCACCCGATTCTTTTGGTGGGCGGTTCTACAGGTCTTATTGGAGATCCGCGTCCTACAGCAGAGCGTGAAATAATCAGCCACGAAACGCTTGAAAAAAATCTTGCGGGAATAAAAAGCCAGGTTGACAGGATTTTTGAAGGAAAGGCTGAAATCGTAAACAACTACGACTGGACAAAAGATTATACTTTCCTTGAATTTTTGCGCGACATTGGAAAATACATAAACGTGAATTATATGCTTTCAAAAGAAATAATTTCACGCCGCCTTGACACTGGAATTACTTTTGCGGAATTTTCCTACACGCTTCTGCAAGGCTATGACTTTTTGTGGCTTTACAGAAATAAAAACTGCATTCTTCAGGCTGAAGGCGCGGATCAGTGGGGAAACATAACAACAGGCCTTGAGCTTATCCGAAAAATTGAAGGAAAAGAAGCTTACGGATTTACAATGCCGCTTGTTTTGGATAAATACGGAAATAAATTCGGAAAAAGCGCAGGAAACGCACTGTGGCTTGACTTGAATAAAACTTCAAGCTATGAGCTTTACCAGTACCTTGTAAATGTTGACGACTCAATGGTTGTTGACTACCTTAAGATTTTTACTTTCCTTTCAAAAGAGCAGATTGAAGAGCTTGAGGCAAAAAACAAGGAGCATCCTGAGCTTCGTGAGGCGCACAAGGCTTTGGCGCGTGAAATTATCACTGATTTGCACGGAGCTGCGGAGTTCGAAAAAGCCGTGAACATAAGCAGTTCCCTTTTTTCAGGCAACGTGAAGTCTCTTAGCTTAAAGGACATTGAAATTGGATTTAAGGATGTTCCGACTGCCACGATTTCAGAAGGTGAAAAACTGATTGATGTGCTTGTGAACAATAAAATCGCTTCAAGCAAACGCGAGGCAAGGGAATTTCTTGCGGCAGGCTCAATAACCTTAAATGGCGAAAAGTTCACGGACGAAAATATGCCTGTAACAAGCCAGCTTGCAATTGAAGGAAAAGTGATTGTCTTGCGCCGCGGAAAAAAGAAAAACTACATTGTTAAATTTGGTTGAGAATTTGGAAATTCTGATTTATAATATCATGCGGTGTTTTTACAAGAGCACGCTAAAATTTTATGGGAGCAAAACAAATGAATTTTATTTTTTTAGGACCACCGGGAGCAGGAAAAGGAACTTTGGCGGCGCAGGTTGCTGAAGAGTACGGAATTCCTCAGATTTCAACAGGAGATATTTTCCGCGAGAACATCAAAAATCAGACAGAGCTTGGAAAAAAAGTTAAGGCGATTCTTGATTCTGGCGGACTTGTAAGCGATGAAGTTGTACTTGAAATTGTAGAAGACAGACTCAAGAAAGATGACTGCAAGAACGGCTTTATCTTGGACGGATTCCCTCGCACAATTCCACAGGCAGAAGCATTTGAAAAACTTGGAATTGATGTGAAGGTTGTTAATTTTGAAGTTGACAACGACTTGATTATTGCGCGCCTTTCAAATCGCCGTGTATGCAAAAACTGCAAGGCAAACTACAATGTTAAGTTTATGCCTCCAAAAGTTGAAGGCAAATGCGACAAATGCGGCGGAGAACTCTTTACACGCGAAGACGACAAGCTTGAGTCTATAACTCACCGCCTTGAGGTTTACAGAAAAGAAACAGAGCCTCTTATTGAATTCTACAAGAAACTTGGAAAAATCACAGACATTGACAGCGCAAGAGATTCAAGCCTTGTTCTTGTTGATTTTAAAAAGCTTTTTCCAAAGAAATAAAACTTTAAGCATTTAGCTTTTTTGGCTGTCTGGCAATCGGGCAGCCTTTTTTGTTTTTTCCGCTGAAATTTATTTTGCCTTGAAAATCATTTCCAACTCTTGTATTATTTTTCTATGCAGAAAAAAGTTACGCTTGCTCTTTTTATTGTGATTGTGGCGGCTGGAGCTGTCGCGTTTATTGCAAAAAATTATTTCTATAAGCCAGATAAAAATAAAACTTCAGCTTCTGTTGTTGTGCCGATGTCTAATTCCGCGGAAGAAAAAAAGAATTCATCTCTTTCTTCAATAGAAGAGGACAACGCGCTTGTTTCCCTTGTGCCGCTTAATCCCAACGAAACTTTGATAAGCATTGTGAGCATGGATTTTGACGGCGACGGCTTTGATGACCAAGTGAATGTAATCAGGACAATGGACAGTCCGTATCTTGCAATTTTGGTGGGGCTTTATAATCCGCAGAGAACTGTTTACGAACGAAAAGCTGTTATTGCCACAGAAATTTCTCAGGCGCAGACTTTTTCTTATACCGGCATGGATTTGACCGGCGAGCATAGAACCGCTTTGGTTTATCAGGGATTTGCTGATAACGGAGATTCCATTTTACAGGCGTTTTTTATTTCGAATTCAGGCGGAAATTTTTCGCTTTTAAAGATTGCCGATTTGCGTGGCGACGGAACGATTTTTATTCAGCAGATTGACCGATACGATGCCTACGAACGCTCAAAGGCAAATGGCGCGAGTTTTCCAATCTGGGTTTATACTTCGGACACAGAACGGCCGGGCAGCGCAGACCAGCTTCAGATTCAGTACGAATGGAGGCATTCTGAAAACAGCTATGTAAAGACAAGAACTGTCCGTGTTGCAGGAAGCAGGATTACGGCAAAGGAGCTTGCGAAAATTCAGGACGGAACTGTTGCCACATTCGCAGGCTTTTTGAACGGACTTTGGTATATGCCTGAAGCCAATGGCAACTTGCGGTATGTTTTTTTTGATTATGATTCCCGCGAAATTATTTTTTTTAAGGACGATACGGAAGAAGTTTACAAGTGGGCGCACAGCAATATCCGGCGCAATGGAATTTACCTTTCCACTATAAATCAGGAAATTGAAAATCTTCAGCGCAGAATTGACATAAGCCTTAAAAGCACAGAAGAAATTCATATAAGAATTCAAGATGACGTTCGAATGCTTATAAGTGAAAATGCCGTATGGGACGGAAACTACAAAAAAAGCGGGAAAAATATGTTTTTGAAAAACGCTTCATCAAAATCAGGCAGCGTTTCGGAAGCTTTTGAAAAAGACAGTACTTGGAAAATTCCAGACGGCTCTACGGTGAAGCTTCAGGGCGGAAAATATTCAATGGAATCCGAAGGCTTTTTGGAAACCGGCATTTACACTTGTTTTGTGAACGAAGGCGTTTCGTTTGTTCAGTTTCGGTCTGATTCTGAAAGCAATGCGCGTTTTTCTGGAATTTATAAATTGACTGTGGAAGAAAGCAATGCGCCGCAAAAAAAATATGTTTTGCAGCCGTGCAGGGCGACTGGCTACGGAATAGTTCCGCAGGAGTCGCGCCCAGTTGTCCTTATGATTCCGTCTGACAATTAATAAACAAGATTTATGTTGTCAACAAAGACGGAGCCTGAAAAACTTTTGCCTTTTATCTGGAAGGAAATGCTTCTTATGTCGTCGTTTTCGATTATAGCGAAAATTTGATTGCCGTTTTCATCTGTTATTTCATGGAGCAAGTCAAAGTAGACATTTATGTTTTCGCCTATGCCAAGAAGAATTTCCTGTGTTCTTGAAATTGTATGATGCGGTCCGCCTTGAGTTTCCAAAAGAATTGCAAGCGGATTTTGGCAAGTGTTGTTTATGTCCGCAATCAGGGCTTTTGCGCCCGACCAGTCTTTTTGCGCAAGATTTTCTATTGTAAACGACGCTTTTGAGTTTTCAGGAATTTTTGCAAAGCTCCATTGCGCACAGAAATCTCCTTGCGAGCTCCATTCTTCCGTGGTGTCCGTGTCTGTGGAATAGTCATCGCTTTTTGTTTCGCCTAGGGCATACCAAAAGTTCTCTTCTTCAAATCCGTCTATAAGCTCAAGAGTTCCTTTTGGAAGCGGATTGTTTATGGGAATGACTTTTGCCGCTGCTTTTTTTTCCGCAGTGATTTCCGAGCCCGTCTTGCTTGGCATAGAAGCGCAAGACACTAAAAAAGCCGCCGGTATAAAAAGAAGCATTGCCTTTACTGTTTTTTTCATAAATCCTCCATAAAGTACTATTAACTATATATACGCTTTTTTTCAAAAACTGCAAGGATATTTTCTTTTTTTTGAATATGTTGACAATTTCAAAATATCTATTATATTAAAATTACGAACTTTAAAGTGAAAAAGCTTGCCGCTGTGGACATTGAAATTTCTAAGTTGGAGCAGTCCCAGCAGGATTTGCTTAAATCAGAGTATGAAAAGATTGAAAACTTGGGCATTGAATTTGTAAGAGTAAAGCCGATTTCATGGCAAGATTTTTGAAATAAAATCAAATGAGCTTCGTTCTTTATTCAAGTATCAAAAAGGGCAAATTATTTTGATTGGAGTTGTATTTGTAAAGAAAACTCAGAAAACACCAAAAAAGATAATAAAACTTGCTGAGCAGAGATTGTGCGAAACTGATGAATTAATTTAAAGCTTAAAAAAGATTCTTGTTGGAGGAAAAATTTATGGATTATGTATTTGTAAAAGATTCAGATGGATATGTTTTTAAGAAACTTTCAGCAGATGTTGCTTCTGATGAAAAAATTATTTCAGAAAAAGAATATATGAAAATTTCTGGACTTGCTTCGTATGAAAAAGAATTTGGACATGGCGGCGCAAGAAAAAATGCAGGCCGAAAACAGAAATTTAATTCTCCGCTGAAATTTCAAATTAGAGTAACTCAAGAGGAAAAAGATTTTATTGCGTATGCGCGAAAGCATAATTTGAGTTATTCTTCAATGATGAAATAAATCCGCTGTTCCATTTGATTTTTTTGTGTTTTCTCTGTAAAATCAGTAACTAATATTATGCAACTTTGTTTATAACACTTTTCTTTTTTAACTTTTGGAGGCTTTAAGTGAAAAAGGTTGTTTTGGGAATTGCCGCTGCGCTTTTTGTTGGAGCAGCTGCTAGCGCGCAGGTTTTGGAAAGAGCGCAGATTAAAAACACTTTGTGGACTGGATTTGGAAATCCGTTTGACGGCGACACAATGTTCTATGGTTTTACTGATATTTTTCAGGCAAGATTCGATCAGGGCAAGTTCACGATGGACGGAATGCTCAACATGGGCGCATTGGCCAACTATGAAAACGGCGGCGATGTTGACAATTTTGAAATTGGAACAACAAATTTGAATCCGCTTGCTCTTCACTACGGACGCAATACTCGTAACACAAATGAAGACAATTACAACAATGCTGTTAATTCAAACAACACAATTACAGACGCTTTTTATTTGAACTTTGTTTACCATATTAACCGCAACTTTGACTTTGGAATGGGAACAAAACTCAACTGGAAAGTCGGACCTGCTCCGGGATACGGCGACTGGGTTTGGGGACCTAACGCTCACGTAAGACAGGGCGGATTCAGCACAGCTTACGATGACCGCTCAGGCTCATTTGCTCCTAGCACAACTTCATCAGACTGCGCAGGCTATTACAAGTTCACTGTTGACAGACCTGGCACTGCTGATGTTGTTGGATTCATTCCTTATTCAAATTCCTATGCGAGAAGAGGTCTTGGCGTAAGATATGTTTCAAAAGGAAAAATGAACTTTGAAGCTGGAGCTGTTCTTCCTAACGGATTCAACACAGATGACCCTGCTGTAAACTTTGGCGTAAAATTCGCTCCTGTAAACTGGGTTAGCATTGGCGCTGTAATGGAAGGCGCATTTGAAGATGCCGCAAACTTCTATGCAGGCTCAACAATCGGCGCAAAAAACTTTGTTCTTGAAGTTTACCTTGCAATGGATTCTTTGTTCACAAAGGAAAAGGATGACGAAGCTTACGGACTTGGAGGCGCAATTACATTCTCTCTTCCAAACTCAAAACTTTCTTTGCGCCCAGAAGCCGGCTTGAACTTCTTTGAAAATGACGATTACACATTCGCTTGGTATGCCGGAGCTGCTCTTATTGTTCCTATTAACAAGGATTTCCAGTTCAATGCTTACGGTTCTCTTGCATTCGGTTCTAAAGACAAGGACTGGGACGATGATGACTGGAACGGCGGACACATCTTTACAATTCGTCCTTCTGTAAAATACAAGTTCTCTAAGAAAACAGACTTTGACCTTAACTTGAACTTGGAAAACAGAAAGGCATTCGACGGAAAAACACGCAACGCCTGGTCTTGCGGTTTCTATGTAAGCCACATTCTGTAAAGAAAGATCTTCGGGTCTGCGCCCGAAGATGACAGGTTTGTAAAATTCCGAAGATAACAGACGGCTTGCCAATTGCAAAAGCGACAGGCTGGTTGTAATGTTGTCATGGGATGTCTCAAAAGTACCTTTTATGTCATTCCCCGGCTTGACCGGGGAATCTGTGTAAGCGCATTTATTTCTATATAAATGCAAGAGAATATGCTGTGGAATTCAGCTGAGGACCCACCACCGTAAAATCCGGACTTCTCTTAACTCTTTTTTTCGTTTAGGGGGACATCTAAATGAAGTTCATAAAGGCGTGTTCTGCCTTCCTTTTAATTTCCTTTCTTTTTGCCTCGTGCATGGACAATGCAGGCGATTCTGACAATAACGGAAGCTCTGGAAACAATACAAGAGCTTTGCTTTATAAAGAAGTTGCAAATACTGTGTGGTTTGCTTCTGACTCAAGACTTGATTTTCTTGAATATAATAAAACTCTTTATTTAAATTATATGCCGGACGGTATTAATACAGAAAGATGGATTCAGCTTACAGGAAACGGAACTAAAGTTGTTTCTGCAAAAGTTATTTGGTCTGAAAATATTCGTGAAATAGGACAAACTTCCAACGTTTCCATATATATAGATGAATATAATAAAGTTCATTTTGAATGTGATTTCTTTGAACTTACAGGAATGGACAAGATAGAAGGTGTTGAGCCTGCTAGATTCTATAAAGATAGTCTTCCCGCTTTAAAATCTGACTACCTTTCAAATTTTGCAGGTGAATACACTTTAAGCAATGGCTGGAAACTGCAAGTTGGCGCAAAACTTAGCATTTCTAAAGATGTAAGTCATTACTGGTTTGCAAATGTTCTTGCCACAGAATATTATGAAAATACAAAAACTTATGATTTGCTTTTGGCTCATACTTCCCAAAAAGGTGCGGCTGGCTCTACAAGTCCCGGCATAACTGGAAGCGAGCCTTTTGTAACAAAGCAGGGGCTTTTCTGGAATCATTGTACCCTTACTGAAATTTCGGGGGGGGTATGGAATGTTAAGTGGTCTTCTGATTGGTCTGATAGCCCGAATGCTGCCATGTCATCTGTTTTGGACAATTCTTATACTTTTTCTGGTCCTACGGAAACTAAGATTCATTATGTTTACAACTTCTACTTTGGAGTGCCGGGAAAAGATTCTGACGACTGGTGCTGTGTGGAAAGAGGAGAGTGGATAGGTGTCTATGAATATGATTCCTACACAGATAAGCCAAGCACATGGAAAGATTTAAAGAGCAAATTTGAATATAAGAATTTTATTCCAGAAGGCAAAGTTGAGGATTACTGGTGGTATTCAAGTAATTCAGCTACTAAAATTGAATCTAACTATGCTTATAAGCTTTCTGACAGTTCAAGTCTGCCATTAAGTAGTTATAACTTTTACCTTGTGCTAAAGGATAAGACTTCCCCTGTTGCTCCTGGTTTTGTGCCAGCTGGAGAATATGAATTGAAAGGTACTGCTTGGGCTGGATATAAGGTTTCTTTTTCTGGTTCGTCATGTACTATTAGTTATCCTGTTGAAGGTAATACTGAAACTAAAACATTTGATGTAGTTCCTGATATTGAGAACAATTTTTATTTTCAGGATTTTGGAGATGGCTACCCGAAAATAAGAATATTTTATAATCTTACGGGTAAATATCAAGTAAAACTTTATACTACAAGTAGAAAAAATACTAATGTAGTAGAATGGTCTAAATAAAGGATTAACCCTCAGCCCCATAGTGAGCTGTAAAATTTAATTACAATGGAGTTTTTTATGAAAAACACAAAATTTTCTTTTAACCGCGCTTGGTTGGTATTGGCCGCGCTTTTTATGTCTGCACTTGTCGCAGTTTCTTTCACAAGCTGTAAATCAGATGACGACGATGATGATTTGCCAAATGGTGTAGAATATCTTTCGTCTGATTCGTTGTTGATTGGAACATGGAAAAGTTCTTATGGAGAAATTTTTGAAATTTCAACTACAGAATTAAAAAATGGCGGATCTTGGGGCGACTGTTATGCTGGAAATAATCTTACTGTAAGAAAAATTTCTGATTCTGCTGGAATTGTTTATATAAAGTATACACGGTCAATAGTTTATGGCTCTATAGACTATTCAGAAACAGCTCCTGATGTTGGCAAATGGTATGCTATAAGCTATAAAAATTTAACAGATGACACTGTTTCAATATCTGGCGCATATAAGGATGGGGGGGCAACTTCTATGGAAAGTCTGGATGAGGCTGTTTCAGAATTTACTATAGAAAATGGATATTTTGATTCATATTCTGACTGCACAAGGCAGTAATAAAAAAATTGCAGAACTCAGTTTCGACTTTTTGTAAAAATATTATTTTTAATGTCATTCCCGTGCAGTGTGCCGCAAGGTGGACGTTGACACGGGAATCTGCTGTAAATTTACAAATATGATTATCGGGTCAAGCCCGATAATGACATTAAAATGTAAAATTCGGAATTTAGGTTATTTAACTGTTATTTCCGTGCTTAGTTGAATCTGTATAAATTTGCAATATGTCTTCGGGCTTGTCCCGAAGATGTCAGCGGTATGAAAAATATATTTGCTTTTCTTTTTGCCTTAATTGTTTCTTGTTATTTGTTTGCGCAGGAGCTGGAGCTTCCGGGCATTACGACAACAATTCGCCGTGCAAAAAATCCAGAGCTTATTGTGCTGGGCGAAGATGCTTTGTCTTCTTTTTCTTCCGCAGAACAGGCTTTAGAGAGCGCGGGTTTTGCCTTTAAAAAAGGAAACAATGAGCTTACATTTCACGGCTATTGGAATTCTTCTATAAAAGTTTACATAAACAATGTTCTTGTGAACGATCCCAATACCGGCAAGTTTGATTTTTCCACTTTGGACTTTGCCACTGTAAAATCTATAAAAATAAATCCTGCCGCGGTGAACGGTTCTGTTGCAATTTACATAACCACGGTTTCCTGCGATTTTAGCAAGATTCATGCGGGCGCGGAGCTAAAAACTCAAAGTTATCTTTCGTCTGTGAACGACAGTCCTGCGGCAAGAACTGAATTTTCTGTTCCGATTATTTTTGAAAACGGCTCATCTCTTTTTGTGCATGAAGCCTTCAATGTTTCGCGCAAGAAAAATCATTTTGGCTACCGTTCGCTGGATGCAACTTACAAGCCGGATTTTAGCGATTCGTATTCAGGCTACAAGAAAAATTATTCAGGTTATGAACGCACGCTTTTTAACAATTCACTTTTTGCAGAATTTGCCACGCAGAAATTTCCGGGCGCTTCGTTTGGTTTTTCAAGCTATGCAAGCTATTCCGATGCTAACTGCGGAAAAACTGGCGGCGCATATTTTACAGAAGAAAATCAAAAAGACCTTTCGCTTGTTTTTGCGCTTCCTGTGTTTCTTCCGTTTGAAAACTGGAATTTAAAAGTTTTGCCGTCGTACAAATATTCAGACCTTGACTACACAAAGCACGCCCGCTTTTCAGATTTGGGAAACGAATACAAAGTAAGCAATTTTTCTTTTCAGGCGGAAAGTTCCGTTTTGAATTTTTGGAAATTCTATGCGCTTTGTTCCTACGATTTTTCTGATGAAATTTCTTCCGGCAAAGAAAATGCAAATTATTCACATTCGCTTTTTTCTGCGTTTTTTTCTCCATCTGTAAAGTTTGAATGTTTTGGCTGGAACTTTTTGCTGTCGCTTCCGCTTGATTATTTTGAGCCTTCAAATACGTTGAGCTTGCTCTACAGTTTTTCCGCGGAACGGAAGTTGGAAAATTTTGCGTTTTTCTTTAAAGCTTCAAAAAACATAACAAATCCAGTTTTTCAGCAGCTTTATTATTCAGGCGATGGCGGAGTTGGAAATCCGGATTTAAAGAGCGAAAGCGCATATTCGTTTTACACAGGACTTTCATACTCGCAAAAATTTGAAATTTCTGTAAAGCCTTTTTTGATTTTTTATAAAGACAAAATCGGGTGGGTGAGCGACTCAAGCGGCTCTTGGTCGCCGGACAACTGGGGCTCATCCGTAAACTGGGGCGCGGACTTTTATTTTTCCACTAAAGAACTTTTTGGCAATCTTGAATTTTCTGCAAGCTATACTTTTTGCAAGGCTGTCTTGACTTCAGGCGGCAGCACGGACGGAAATCAGATAATGTACACGCCAGTGCATACTTTTTCTTTTACGGAAAAATATTCGTTTTTTAATGATTTTGCCTGGACAACTGTTTTTTCCTATAATTCAAAAAAATACACAAGCAACAGCAACACTCTTTATGTGCCGGATTATTTTAATTTGGATACAGGACTTTCCTGGACAGGAAAAAAGTTTTATGCGCAGCTCTTATGGCAAAATGTTTTTGACTTCCAGTATGTTCATGTTGACGGCTACCCTGCGCCGGGAACATCATT
>CAVKBG010000028.1:0-33721 GCA_963654755.1 Desulfovibrionaceae bacterium | reverse complement strand
CTTTAAAAGACGCTTTTTTACGCGAAGGAATTGAAGTTCCGCAGATACAGATTGTCTCGGGTGCAGACAAAGGTTACAGAGCAAGGTTTCAGCTTCATGACGGCGGACTAATGGGAAAAAGAAGCAATGAAATTATTCCAATTGACCAGTGCCCTTGCGCCACAGAAGAAGTAAATAAGTATTTAAAGGAAATTCCATTCAGCGAGCGTCCAAAAGGAAGAATTCATATTTTCGGAAGTAAAAATATAGCTTCAATTCCCGACGGATTCGACAAAATCGTGGTTGCAGAACAATCAGAAAAAAAACAAATTTCCGAAAAAGGCAAAAATGGAAAAAAACAGAAAAAGGCAAAAGCACGATACGAAGGAACATCTTCAGAATCAAGAAGCGCCTGCACTGTAAAAATTCTTGGCAAAAGCATAACTTTTGACGCTCTGGGATTTTTTCAGTCCAACCTTGAAGTATTAGAAAAATCAATTCCTCTTATCACGGGCGGAATTTCTGGAAAAAACGTGCTGGATATGTATTCCGGGGCTGGCACATTTTCTGTTTTTCTTGCAGACAGTTTTGAAAATGTAATTTTAGTAGAACACAACAAAAGCGCAGTTGTTTATGCCGAGCAAAATCTCGCAGGAAAAAAACACAAAAGTTTTGGTGTAAGCGGAGATGTCTGGGTAAAATATCACGCTGAAACCTGCATAAAGGAATGTGGAAATTTTGATGCAGTTGTAATTGACCCTCCAAGAAGCGGAATGGAAAAATCCGTGCAAAAATGGCTTCAAAATTCTCAAATTCCGCAGATAAGAAGCCTATCGTGCGACCCTTCAACTCATGCGCGGGACGCAAAAGCTCTTATAAATTCAGGGTACAGATTGGAAAAACTGTTCCTTTTGGATTTTTATCCGCAAACTGGACACATTGAAAGCCTTGGATATTTTGAAAAATGAAAAATCTGTCTAAAAAAATATACATCATAACATTTTTTTTAGCAAAAATATTGTTCTTGTCCGCGCAAAATTCTTTTACATCGCAGGAAATTGATTTAACAAATGAAAAGCCTTCTTTTGTGTCTGTGCTCGGCGGAAACATCTTGTGTCAGCCTATAAAAACAAGCTACGGTTACATTGCCGCAGGAGACGGAAAACAGATTTTGGGCTTTTCAAAACTTGGAAAACTTTTGTGGCAAAGAGCCGCCACGGGAAGACTAAAACCGTTTATTACGGAAGGTCCGGCAGATTTAATTTACGGAGCAACAACGGATTCAACTCTTTTTATGATGAATTCTTCAGGACTTGTCTTGTGGACACAGAAATCAGATTTCAACATAGAAGAAGCTCCTTTGTGCGGAAAAGACGGCAGAATTTTTATCCGCGGAACAAACGGAATTTCTTGCTACGGATTAAAGGGCGTAAAAAGGTGGCAGATTGAAACCGAAGCGCAAAATATTTCAATTCCGCTTGCAACTTTAAATGACGGCACAATTTTAGCATTTCTTTCAAGAACACACGACGGAAAATCAATCGCAAAAAGAATTTCTCCATTTGGAACAGAAAAAGAAGAAATTATTTTTGCGGGCCAAGTTTTGCAGGCAGTTTCATGCAAAGAAGGAATCGCGCTCGCATTTTCAGACGGAAGCATAGGACTTTGCTCTGTAAACGAAAACGGAGCTTTTTCAAAATGGACTTTTCTAAAAAAAGATTCAGGTTCTGCAAAGCTTTCAGAAGTTTCAGGCAAAATAGCGGCAATATACAGAGATTCAGTTTATTATTTAAATGAAAAAACTGGCGGCAAAATTTTAGAATTTAAAAATGACGTGCAAAATTCTTTCTATTATGAGCACACGTCTCAAGGTCTTGTAATTTGCGGTGCGCATAACGGAGCTTGCTACAAGGAAGACGGAACAGTTTCTTGGAAAGCAAAATTCAGTCCGCAGAAAAAATGGAATTTCGTTTTTGCTTCAGATTCAGGCTATCTTGTTTTCTGCATGAGCAACTGGGCTTTAGAAGCTTTTCAAACCAGACTGAATTTTTCAAAATCACAAGATTCATTTATAGAAAAAAAAGTTTCGCCATACAGCTATAAATATTCTGGAATAAAGTCAGACGATTTTTCAGGGCGCGCAATAAATGAAAATCTTGCACTTCAAATGAAAGGAAAATTTTCACAAGGAAATTTCGGGGCAGAAGAAGAAAACTGGAATTCCTTAATTCAAAGCGAACTGGATTCCATTTACGAAGACTGGACAAAAACAGAAAATCTTTTTTACAACGAAAAGCCTTATTTCAAACGAAACATTGATTACTGCCAAGAGCTCATAGAACTTGAAAGCGAAAGCGGAATTTACTTTGGAAAAATTTCTTCGCTTCTAAAGAAAACAAGTGACCCTTCACTATTGCTTTGCCTTGTCAGAGCAGCCGGAAAAAGCTCATTCGATCCGCAAGGCGAGCTTCTTTCTTCTATTGAAATCATTTTAAAAACGAAAACGAGCAAAAACGACAAAAAACTTTTGCAGGAAATCGCTGACTCAACATACGAAATCTGCCGCTTTATGGGCCGCCCTTCATTTTTTAGAAAAGGCCAGGAAATTTTAAAATATATGCTTTATCCGCAGTTTGACAAAGAAACAAAAGATTACGCTCTAAAAACTCTCGACAAAATTATTGAAGCCCAGCTTTAACTTTAAACGTATTTTCGTAGAATTTTTTAAGAAACCATGATAAAATATTTTAGTCTGGAGGAAATATGAACAGAAAGTTTTTAGCCTCGCTGATTTTTGCGGCAGGCTCAGTATTTTTCGTTTCGGCACAAAATGTAAACGAAAGGGAACTTAGAAGCGCAGGAGACGCAAGCACAATTGTCTTTGAAAACTACGAAGGTCCTCATTCTGTAATTGAAACAGCGGCTGCTATAAATTCAATTGGAGCAGGACTTGGAAATCAGCTTAAAAACGCAGGAACTCAATCAAGCGGAACATTCGGCGCAAATGGAAAATATACAGTCATTCATGCAGTTGATCCTTCCGAACAGGGAAAACTTGACGCAGATATTATTCTTATAAATCCGAACGCAACAGTTGACCACATTAGAAACTTGCGGAGAATCATCGCATCTTATTTGAGCGCGGCTTACGGATATTCGCAGCAGGACGCTTCAACAGTCGCAACGTTCGTTACTGTATACAACGCAGTTTATAGAAATCAGCTCGACACATTCAAGTCAAAATACAAAAACATTGTAATCAACAATCTGAATCAGCAAAAATGCGGTCTTTCAATAAAATGGAACGAATGGCCGGGAAATTCGCAGATTGTAATTCCGCTTGGAGAATATGCAGAAGGCGGACTTTCTTCTGTTGACACTTCAGTTATCAGCGACAAAAAAGTTGTTGAATCCATGAAGGAAGATGATGACAAAGGCGTTGACGAGCGCAAAAACATGGTTGACATAAAAGAGCGCGAAGCTGAAAACGCAGAAGCCAAAGCGCAGGAAGCTGCAAAAGAAGCGGCTCAAGACAAGCAGGCTTTAGACGAGCAGAAAAAAAATCAGGCTCAAGCTGAAAAAACAGCGCAGGCAAAACAAAACGAAGCAGACAAAGCAAAAAAAGACGCTGAAAACGCCCAGAAAGAAGCAGCCGCAGATCCACAGAACAAAGCAAAGCAGGATGAAGCAAAACAAGCTGAGCAAAAGGCTGAGAACGCCCAGAAAGAAGCAGATCAGGCAAAATCAAACGCTGAGCAGGAACAGCAGAAAACTCAGCAACAACAGCAGAAAGCCGATGAATCTGCAAAAAAAGCTGAAGAGCAGCAGCAGAAAGCCGACAAAAAACTTGATGAAGCTCAAAACGAAAGAATGGAAATTGCAAAAGATCAGCAGGAAATTATTGAATCAGAACTCAAGCAGCTTGAAGACGGCACTGTAATCGGACTAAAAGTTGTAAAAGAAGCGGATTACTTAAGTACGCTTGTAAAAGTAAACTCAAAAACTGGAAAAGTCGTAAAAGAATCGCCTGTAAAAGTTATCCGCGGAAGAACAATAATCGCAGTTCAGGATGCAGTTGTCGGAGTAGCGACAGGAGCTTCATTCCCGAAAACTTCCGGAGACTCAACATTCTACATGGCAATTTGCGGTGAAAATTCAGGAAAAGGCGCTATAAAACTTTGCCTGATTGACGCATTCAAAATGGAAATTCAAAAAGAGTCAGAAGAAAATGTTTCTGAGCATTCAGTTCTTGTAAACAATGGAAGCAATTTTTACTGTGTAATTCAGGATAAATCTGGATGGGTTCTTGGCCGTTATGACAAATCCCTCAACTTGATTCAGAAAAGCGCAGTAAACATTTCAGAAAGCACTCCGATTACAATTACGGGAAAAGGAATTGTTGTTACAAATTCAAATAACATTCCAGTGCTTCTTTCAGTTTCTGATTTGTCAGTTATAGAACAGTAGAATTCATAAAAAAGGCTGACCAGAAAATTTGCATTTTTTGGTCAGCCTTTTCCATTTTTCTTTCAAAAATAAATTTCAGCAGGCAAGAAGCTTTTTATAAAGCTCTTCATAAATCAGCGCAACTTTGCTCCAAGAATATTTTTCATGAATATATCTTGAAGCGTAAGAAATCATGCCTTTAAAAATATCGCGTCCAGCATAACGCATTATATTCACCAAGGACGCAAGTTCAGTTTGCAAGGATTCAGAAGTATTTGGAAAATAAAGCCAGCCTGTTTCATCATCGACAATTTTACAAAGTCCGCCAGTAGCATGGGCAACAGGCAAAGTTCCAAACGTCTGCGCAATAAAATCTTCAAGTCCGCACGGCTCAAAATAACTTGGATGCAATGAAAAATCAACAGCGGCAACTGCAAGCCTTGCGATAGATTTATTATACCCTTTTATGTAGACACATTTTCCGCGCCATTTTTCAGTAAAACGAATCAAAGAATTTTCAAGCTCAACAGAACCTTGTCCTGCGAAAATAAATCTCACAGGCAAATCCGAGCTGAACATTTTTTCGGCTGAATCAAGCATAACTTCAATTCCCTTCTGCTGAACAACCCGTCCGTGATATGCAATGTAAGTAAAATCGGAATTTTTTTCAGAGGAATCAATAAAGCCAAACTGCAAAGTTCCATCCGCAAAATTTTTGGAGTCAAGACTTTTCTTTGAAGCGAAATTTTCCAAAAAGAAATCTCGGCATTTATATTTTCCTTCCAAGTCATTTTTTAAAGGATCAAATTCAAAAGGAAGAAGCGACTTTTTTTTGTCAGAAGGCTCGTACTTTGAAAAATCAATTCCGTTTGTAATTCCAATCAGCTCAATTCCTTTCTTCTTAAAACCTTCCGAAAGCCCGGCTGTATCAGTTTTGCCTGAAATAATTTCATCCGCATATTCTGGAGAAACTGTAGTAATACAGGCGTTTTCCGAAGCTAAAAGGAAAGGTTCTATGCACGAACCGTTTTTTCCTTTTTCAAGAATTTTTTTTGGAAGTCCTGAAAAACGCTCGGCTTCTTCAATATTTTTAAATTCATGATGATACCCAGGTCCGGCATTGTGAATTGTTACAACAAATTTTGTCTTTGAAAAAAAATCACTTACGGCAGGCATAAAACGCGCAAAAACCGGAATCATTGCAGCAGGAGCATCTTGGCAATGCACAATGTTTGGAATTTCATCATTAAGGCAATTTTTTGAATAGCACACAACAGCTTTCTGAAAAAGCATATTCAGAAAATCTTTATCAACATGGCCTTCGCCTTGCCGATGTTCAGGATTTTGCTTTTGCTCATCAAAAGTGTAAGTGTAAACAGCTTTTTTTTCAGAGAAAGAATTGTGCCGAATAAAAATTATTTCAACGCCATTAAAAATTCCGCGCGAGAAAAAAACTTCAGTAGAAGTTCCGTTTATGTCAAAAGAAACAGAATCCCGCCAAGTTTCACAAAAATTTTCAACACGGGACAAATCGGTGCAGCCATAAAGCGGAATAAAAACACAAATTTTGTGCCCCAAATGCGAAAGACTTTCAGCCAAAGAACAGGCAACATTTTTTACACCGCCCGCCTCCGCAATTCCTGCATATTCTCTTGAAACAAGCCAAAGGTTCAATTTATTTTCCTTTTGAAAAATCAGGCCGAAGCTTTTCTGCGCCATTAATGTAAACATGAACAGGATTTTTTTCAGCAGGAAGATAAGCTGTAACTAGAATTCTTACAACTTGTGGCAACATTCCGTCTATAGAAGCTTCCTGAGAAACAAAAAGCGCAAGCAAAGATGTGTCGATTCCAACATCACTTTTTCTAAGCGCAGCGGCGGCATTCATGCAGTGCAAATCCTGCGTCATTGTAAAATGAACGGAAACAATATCTTCAGGCTGCAAATTATTTTCTTTAAAAATCAAGCGGCACATTTCACCGACATTTTCTTTTATTGACTCTGGTGTATTTTCAGCGCAGACAGCACCGCGAATTCCAAAAATTCTTTTTTCCATTTTTATCCTCAAATTTTTAGCGCATTGATTTTACAGCATTTATAATCTGGGCAGCATCTCCAGTTTTAAACATTTCCTCAAGCTGCGGAAATTTCTGAAGCATTGAACCTAATTTTTCAAGCTGCGCCAAAGTTCTGTCCTGCTCAACAAAAAATTCCGCCTGAGCTTCAGCCTTTTGCGCCATTTTAGAATTCAAAAGATCAAGATAAGATGCATAGTTCGCCTTTGCAAGATTGTAAAGCTCAATATCTGGAATTTTTGAATCAAGAAGCTCGACTGAAGAAATTAAAATTCCGTCAAATTCAGAAGCCTTTTTTTCAATTACTTCTTGAATTTCTTTTTGGCTTAAAGCGGAAGGTTTTACCAAGGAAGAAGTTGAAACAAGATATTCCGCCACAAGAGAAGCCGCAAGTTTTGCCTTCGCATCGTAAAATCCTTTTAAATCTTCATTTGAAGTTATTTTATTTTCTGAAACAAGCTTGTAAATTCCTTCGGGAGAAAGGCTCATTGCAACTGAAATTTCAACGTTGTATGAAAAGTCAACTTTCTTGTCTGAAAAACGGGAGCTATAAAACGCCGCGCTCGGAAGCTCTCCAGAAATAGACTGATTTGTCTTGTAAACTGCAAGGTCAAAAATTTCCAGCGAAACATTTGTTGGAAGAAGCCGTTCCCATCTCCAAGTGAAAACTCCGGGAAGAACCGCAGAATTATACAAGCCGCCTGTTTTTGATTTCATTATAGCGCAAGTTCCAGGGCGCACATAAAACTGAATCCATCCAATAAAAAAAACTACCGCTGAAAAAATCAGCAAAACTATAAAATTAGCAAAAAACTTCTTTACTTTCATTTTGCCCCACTCGATAAATTATGCTTTTTCTATTATACTGCTTTGTATAAATATTTTAAAGCAAATTCACAGAAAATGGATTCCTTAAACAGATTAAAAAAAATCAACCGCTCTTTTCTCTTTAAACTTACAGGACGCACTTCTCTTTTTTTATTTCTGTTTTCTGTTTTTCTTATAGTTCTTTATGTGAGCGGCTCTTACCAAGACTTTCTTGACAGCACGCTGAATTTTATTCTGACTTCATGTTCCGCAGCCATTTTAGCACTTTTTGTTTTTTCCGCAGCCGGAATTCTTCAAAGCATTATTTTATTTTTCATATCCAAAAGGAAATCGTACTGGATTTATTTTTTTGTATATATGCTTTCGTGCGTTTTTTCCGCAGGGATTTTTTTTATTGCAAGAACAATTTCAATCATGGCAAAAGGAATTTAAATTTTTACTTCGCAATGATACGGAGCAAAAATTAAAAAAGAGCCTTTTGAAGCAAAAAGTTTCGCAGGATTTTTCCGCATAAAATTTTCTTTTGAAATTCTATTTGAAACGCTCGCCATTCCCTTTTTTCTAAAGCAGTTCCATTCAAATCCTTCCGCTTCAACAAACGAATTGTCAAAATTATTGGTAAGGCGCGAAACTGAAATTCTGTCTTCAAGCTGCAAATTAAAAACTTCCGCCGATTTTTTTTCAGCAAGAAAATAAACAGCCTGATTCACACAAAGCCAAACGTCGGCATGAAAATCTTCAGAAAAAGAATCATAAATCGAAATAAGATGATCCAGACAGCCACCGTTTCCGCCCACAAGAATAACCGTCGCAGTTTTGCAAATTTTCCTTGCAGTAGAAAGCGCAAGTTCCGTATCTGTAAAATCCTTGTCACTCGGAAAAAGTTCCCGCTTTGCATTTTTATATTTTTCAAGCAAAGAAAAATTTTTCAAGCTGTCCATATCGCCAAGAATAAAATCCGGCGCAAAATCTTCACCAAAAAATTCCGCATACAAATCCAAAGTTTCAAGTCCAGAATCAGCGGCAATAACATAGTCAGGCTTGCAACTTTCAAAAAAAGGCTTTGCGGTTTCTGGAGACGGAGCTTCTCCCCCGGTAAAAATAAAAATGTTCATAGATAGAAATTCCGTTTAAAATTTGATATTGTATGTTACCATGTTTTCATCAAAAAGTGTAAAAATTCCAGAAAAACTAATCAAAGTCAGCAAAATTTTTTCAGACAACGGATTCAAGTCTTATCTTGTTGGCGGAGCTGTCCGCGATATGCTGATGGGAAAAACTTGCCACGACTACGACATTGCGACAAATGCAACTCCTGAGCAAGTAATGAAAATTTTCAGAAATGTAATCCCGACTGGAATTGCGCACGGAACTGTAACAATTCACATTTTCGGGCTTGAGCTTGAAACAACAACTTTCAGAACAGAAACAGAATATTCAGACGGAAGGCATCCAGACAAAGTCAAATATGCGGACACAATTGAAGAAGATCTTTCACGGCGCGACTTTACAATGAATGCAATTGCCGCAGAACTTTCAACAGGAAAAATCACAGATCCTTTTAACGGACAAAAAGATATTCAAAGAAAAATAATCAGGACAGTCGGAAATCCATTGGAGAGATTTTCAGAAGACGGACTTCGGCCTGTAAGAGCAATAAGATTTTCAGGGCAGCTTGGATTTGAAATTGAAGAAAAAACATTTGATGCAATCTCGCAAAAAGAAATTCTAAAAAAAGTCGAAGGAATTTCCACGGAAAGATTCCGCGACGAATTCTGCAAAATTCTCCAGACAGAAAAACCTAGCGTTGGGCTTAAACTACTGGAGCAGGCAGGAATTTTAAAAATATTTATTCCGCAGTTTTCTGTTTGCAGAAATTGTCTCCAGCAGGATGAAAGAGGCTTCCACGAATTTGATGTTGCGGATCATATTTTATATGCCTGCGATGGCTGCCCAAAAGAAAATCTTATAGTCCGTCTTGCAGCTTTTTATCACGACATAGGAAAGCCGGAATCAAAAACAATTGAAATTGTCAACGGAAAAGAAAGAATTCATTTTCACGGACATGAGCAGATTTCAGCAGAAAAAGCAAAAGTGTCAATGACTTCCCTAAAATTTTCAAATGATGAAATAAAAAAAGTAAGCCACCTTGTAAAAGAGCACATGTTCCACTACGAAAGCAGCTGGACAGATTCGGCAGTGCGCAGATTCATAATAAGAATTGGCGCGGAAAATCTTGACGACATTTTTCTTTTGCGGCTTGCGGACATTTACGGAATGCACAGAGTTCCGCTCCAGCAAAACACTCCATCCTGGAATCTTCTTGTTGAATTGAAAAAGCGGATTGAAAAACTTCTGAATGAAAATTCCGCGCTAAGCCTGAAAGATTTAAAAGTGAACGGAAAAGATTTAATGGCGGAAGGAATTCCAAGCGGGAAAATAATGGGAAAAATTCTAAACGAGCTTTTTGAAACTGTAACTGACTCTCCAGAAATGAACGACAAAGAAAAGCTGTCAAGCCTTGCAAAAAAACTATTCAGCGAAAAATATTCTGTTTAAAATTTTACTCAATTCCAAGAGCCTTGCAAGCAACACCAGCCGCAGCCTGCTCCGCTGATTTTTTGTTTTTTCCGCTAGCAGGTCCGTAAACAACATCTCCAAGCTTTACAGAAACATAAAAAATTCTGTCATGGTCTGGACCAGTTGTTTTTACAAGCGAATAAGAAGGACAAGCGTTTGTTTTTTTCTGATAAAATTCCTGAAGCAAAGTTTTATAATCCTTGCTTCCGTGATCGCTTTGGACTTTTCTTATTTCAGGAATAATCAGTTCAAGAACAAGTTTTTCCGCGCTTTCATATCCAGAATCAATATACAAAGCACCGATAACGGCTTCAACTGCATCGGCAAGAATCGCCTTTTTTGACCTTCCGCCTGAAAGCTCCTCGCCTTTTCCAAGCACAAGATATTTGTCAATATGCATTTTTTCAACAGCAATCGGCGCAAGAGACTGCTCGCTTACAACATTCGCCTTTATTTTTGCAAGATCGCCCTCTTTGTTCTGCGACATATCATTATACAAAAATGCAGCCGTCGCAAGCCCAAGCACGCTGTCCCCAAGGAATTCAAGACGCTCATTGTTATATCTTTTATAAGAAGAATTTTCGTTTGAATAAGACCTGTGGTGAAACGCCAAATCCAGCAAAGAATAGTTTTTAAAATGAAGCTTTAAATGCCTGCAAAATTCATCAAGCTCCTTTTTTCTTTCTCTTGTTAAATTTTTCTCTGGATAAAAAAGACTTTTAAAACCCATTGCATAATCCGAACAAAATTGCAAAACGCACAGAAACAAATCAAAAAGAAAAACTTGAATCCGCCGATTTTACATTTTACATAAACCGTAATAAACAAAAAAAAGCACAGCCATCAGACTGTGCCTTGCTAAAACTGAAAATCAGAAATTACTGCTGCTGAGACTTGATGTAGTCGTAAGCATCTTTTACAGTTTCAAATTCATTAGCCTTGTCATCAGGAATAGAAACACCCATTTCCTCTTCAATAGCATAAACAAGCTCATAAGTATCAAGGCTGTCTGCTCCAAGGTCGCCACGGAAAGATGCATCCATTGTAACTTTTGACTCATCAATTCCGAGTTTTTCAGCGATAAGCTTCTGAATCTTTACAAACAATTCGTCCATTTTAGTCTCCTGATTTAGCCATTAACTTCTGGAGTAAGAACCTGACGGCCCTTGTAGAAACCGCATTTCTTGCATACATGGTGTGGAAGAACTAAGTTTCCGCAGTTTCCGCATGCTACAAGATTCGGTGTGTCAAGATGCATATTAACGCCACGTCTTCTCTTGGTTACAGCTTTTGAAGTTTTCGATCTAGGTACTGCCATAATATATCCTCGCTATAATTTTTAGTCGTCTGTATAACGGTTTTTGATATTACTACAGATTCCTATTTCTTGTCAAGAATTATACTTGCATTATGAAACATTTGTCAATGAATTTCGTTATCTTTTTATGACATTTTGACGATTTTTGTTATTTTGAAACAGAATTCTGCTCAAAAAACTTCTTTTTCATCTCAATTTCAACAAGTTTTGGAACCATTGTGCTTATATCGCCGCCAAATCTGGCAACTTCCTTTATGCTGCTTGAGCGCACAAGAAAATATTTCTGCGCAGTCGGAATCAAAAGAGTTTCCACGTCGCTGTTCAAGTGCTTGTTCATAAGGGAAAGGTCAAATTCATGCGAAAAATCCATAGCATTCCGCACTCCCCTAATCAGCACGTTTGCGCCGGACTTTCTGCAGTAATCGGCAACAAGAGTATTCCATATATGCACGGTAACATTTTTGTAGTTTTCAGTAAGCTTTATAAGCAAGTCATAGCGTTCTTTGTCAGAAAAAAGACATTTTTTGTCAGGATTTACAGAAATCAAGACATCAATCTTGTCAAAAAGGCGGCTCGCTCTTTCTATTATATTCAAATGTCCGTAAGTCGGAGGATCAAAAGACCCCGGAAAAACAGCTGTAGTCATGCGGATATTCTAGCAGATTTCAAGATTTTTAACAATGAAAACAAAATCTGTTTAAGGCTGAAAAATTTTTCATCAAAATGGCTTGCAATAAAATTACATTTGTGATACATAACACATCTTATAAATAAAAACTGTTATATTTTTTAGGGGATTTCTTTTTATGAAAAAACTTACAACACTTTTTGCTACGCTCGCATTGTGCTTTTCAGTTTCAGCAAAAACCTGGACAAACTACGCTGGATTCGGCTGGAGAATTCCAACTTCGACAACTGTAAAATCAGATGACAGCAGCATGGACTTTGACATCAAATTCAAGAACCAGACAGGACTTTCACTTGACTACGCAGGAACACACGAAAGCGGATTTTCCATGCGCGCCATTCTTGACATCAATTATTCCAACTCAAACCTTAAAGTTGGAGATGATGATGACGAGCTGAAAGGCTTGAATGGACTTTTTCTTGTTGGAGCAGGATACGCGCCAATTTGCACAGAAAAAATGTTCCTCGGAATTTACGGAGTTCTTGGAGCTGATTTAACTGTGCTCTACCGCGACAAAACAAGCTATTCATCTTATTCTAAAACTGAAAGCGAATACAGCCTGACGCACACAGCATCAGTTCTTGGAGCAAACGCAACATTTGTTTACACTCCAGCAAAGCATTTTTCACTTTTTGCATCAGTATGTGCAAACTATATGCTCCCAGCAAAAATTCAAGCTGAAATGACACTAAAAGAAAATGGCACAAAAATTATAGACAGCGATGAAAAGTATGACTACAAGGGAGCTTTTAAATTTGTTCCTACAGTAGGAATCTGCTGGAAATTCTAATTTCCTGCGCAAAAGGGTGCCTGCAGCAATGCAAGCGCCTTTTTTTAACAATACTTTTAATTGACCAAACAAGACAAAGATATTAAAATTGTTCCCATGGAAAAATTCTTTACAAAACTAAGCTTAATTTCAGTATTTGCATTTTTATCCTGCGCCTCCGCACCTGTAGAAAAAACTCCGCAGATAGAAGAGCAGCCAGCAAAACCAGTAGTAATAGAAGAACCAGAGCCAGCTCCAGTTCAGGAAATTGAAGAAGAACCTGTAGTTGTTGAAAAAGCAGACGACGAATACACAAGGTCAACAACAGCGGTTTCAGTTTCAAAGGAAGTTTTCAACGAAGACAAGTCAAGAATCCTCAATATAATCAAAGATCTTGACACTTACATGAAAAACCTGGACTACCGCGGCTGGATTTCATACCTTGACGCAGACAGCTTAAACTACTGGTCTAAAAGGCAGAACCTTCAGAAAGCGGCGAACAGGCTTCCTAAAAAAGGCCTGAGGCTAAATACAATCGAAGACTATTTCAAATTTGTCTTTATTCCATCAAGAGCCGGACACACGGTTGACGAAATCCGCTACGAAACAAAGTCCCTCGTAAAAGCAGTTCAAGTTCAGGACAACACAGACGTAGTTTACTACAATTTCCACAAAGTCAACGACCAGTGGAAGCTTGTGCTCCCAAAGAATCCAGACTAAGTTACATTTTTCTTGCTTTTTTGCGAAATATATTCTAAACTTGAAAAGATTCCATAAGGAGGAATAGTTATGAAAGTATCAAAGCTGATTGCAGGCGCCTGTTGTATTTTTATTTGCCAGGCAGTTTTTGCACAGGAACAGCAGAATGGAAAAGACCAGACTTCAAGAAACGAAACGACTGTAGAAGACGAATACTTAAGCAGCGTGCATGATGTAATAATCGGAGAGCTTGCCGCTTCTGATGACTATGATAATAAGAATGTAGCCTTGCAGTACTTGGAAGAAGCTATTGGAGATGGAAGAAGCTCTCCAGAGATGACAGCAGCTCTTTCCAGCCTTGCAGGTGAAGGAATAAAAAAACAGTCGCGCACAAACGGCCGCATAATGAACAACTTCCCGGACATCCGCGCAAAAGCTTGCGATCTTCTTGGAGAAATTCCTACAGTTGAATCAAAGAATACGCTTGTTTCAATTGCCACAGAAGACAAAGAGCCTATGGTTGTTACAGCAGCTATCCGCGCGCTGGGAAATATTGGAATGAATGACGATGACGAAGTTGTAAACATGATTGAATTTGTGCATAAAAGATATGCCGCGCTCAATCCTACAAGCTCGCTTGCGCTCGAAGTTCTTAACGCTTACGAAAAGCTTGCTCCTACAGTTCAGAATAAAAATGAAATGATTCAGTCAATTGCTTCAATTGGAACAAACTACAAATATGTAAAACCTGTAAGGGATAAGGCATTGAAGCTTTTAAAGTCAATTCGGGACAGCAATAATTCAAACAACAATAAAGAGGGAAAATAAAAGACTGCGGGCGTTTCATGCGCCTGCAAATTTTACATAAGCGGCTGAACATAAAAAACGCAGTCGCTTTGCCATAAAAACTCTTATTTTTATATTCGGATTTTTCTACACAATCAGTTTGATTTTGGAAAGAATTTTATTTCTAAAAAGCAACTGAGAGATACGGGATTCGAACCCACAACCTTCGGCTCCGGAGGCCGACGCTCTATCCAGTTGAGCTAATCTCCCGAAAAGCAAGAATAGATTATATTTTTGCTTTTAAAATGTCAACTGAAAAAACATTATGGAACCAATAATATTAGCATCATCTTCTCCTAGGCGGCAAGAAATTTTAAAATTCCTAAACATTCCTTTTATTGTAAATCCTGCGGACATTGACGAAACAATTCCTGATGACATAAAGCCAGAGGAAGCCGCAGAATTTTTAGCAGCAAGAAAAATCGATGCGGTTGCAAGGAAAATTCCAGCGGAAAATGAAATCGGCTGGATTTTGGCAGCGGACACAATAATTCTCCACAAAAACAAAATCTTCGGAAAACCAAAAAATCAGGACGAGGCAAGAGAGTTCCTAAATTCATTGCAAGGAACAACTCACAAAGTAATCACTGGAATCGCGCTTTTTAACGGAACCGCCCACTACATGACCACAAGAACAAGCGTAAACAAAGTAACTTTCGCCGCAATGTCAGAAGCCGAAATTGAATCCTATCTTGAAACAAGTGAATGGCACGGAGCGGCTGGCGCATACAGAATTCAGGGAAAAGCCTCATGCTTTATAAAGAAAATCGAAGGAACTGAAAGCTCTGTTATAGGCTTGCCTATTTTCGAGCTATATGATATGCTTAAAGAGCAAAATTATAAGTTTACAGTTTGATAAACGATTTTGCCGGACATTTTTTCGCAAAGAAAATCTGTTACGAAATCATCCGGGCTGATAAATCAGCTACGAGAAACAAAGCCGGTGGAAAATTTTCAGCATTAAGAAAAATTTTCCGGTGAAGGAGTTAATCATGGCAGTTGTAACCATGAAAAGTCTTCTTGAGTCTGGAGTTCATTTCGGACATCAAGTAAAACGCTGGGATCCACGTATGAAGAAGTACATCTTCGCAGAACGCAACGGAATCCACATTATCGATTTGCAGAAAACAATCACTGCAATCAAAGACAGCTATGATGTTGTACGCAAGGTTGCATCATCAGGAAAATCAGTTCTTTTCGTAGGAACAAAAAAACAGGCACAGCAGGCTATTGCAAAAGAAGCAGAACGATGCGGAATGTACTATGTAAACAACCGCTGGCTTGGTGGAACACTTACAAACTTTACAACAATCAAAAAATCGCTTCTCCGTCTTAAGAAAATCGAAAAAATGGAAGTTGACGGAACTTTCGACAAGCTCACAAAGAAAGAAGTCGCCGCATACATGAAAGAGAAAGAAACTCTCACAAAGAACTACGGCGGAATGAAAGACATGAAGGAGCTTCCTGGCGCAGTATTTATCATTGATACACACAAAGAGCAGATTGCTGTTGCAGAAGCACGCCGCATGGGAATTCCTATCATTGCTATTGTTGATACAAACTGCAATCCAGAAGGAATCAACTACCCTATTCCTGGCAACGATGACGCAATCCGCGCAATCAGCCTCTTTACTTCTATTATTGCAAACGCTGTAATCGAAGCAGACAATGAGCAGGGACTTAAAATCATCGACACTCTTGGAGACGAAGACGACATCACAACAGATGCAACAACCAAGAAAGAAGATGAAGAAATTGTTGACTATTCAAACTACACTCCTACAGAGCCAAAAGAAGAAGACACAGAAGCTGACAAAAGAGAAAGCGAGCTTTTGGACGAGGACAATTACACAAAATAAAAATATCTCGGAGTAGAAAATGGCAGATATTACAGCCGCTATGGTAAAAGACTTGCGCGAAACAACAGGCGCAGGAATGATGGACTGCAAAAAAGCTCTTGTTGATACAAACGGAGACTTTGACGCAGCAGTAAAACT
The DNA here is from genome assembly GCA_963654755.1 of Desulfovibrionaceae bacterium. Classification (GTDB taxonomy): domain Bacteria; phylum Spirochaetota; class Spirochaetia; order Treponematales; family Treponemataceae; genus Treponema_D. Next base: position 17,496 of record CAVKBG010000028.1, on the reverse strand, counting down.
CTTGAAAGAAAAAGGACTTGCCGCAGTTGCAAAACGTGCAGAACGCGCAACTTCTGAAGGACGCATTTTTATACGCCAAAACGGAAACAGAGTTGCTGTTGTTGAGCTTGTATGTGAAACTGACTTTGTTGCAAAGAATGCAGAATTCATCGCTTGCGGTGAAAAAATCCTTGATGAAATTTTTGCAAAAGGATACACAGAAATCAACAAAGAGCTTTCTGATGTTCTTTTGGACTTTGCAACTCGCACACGCGAAAATATGTCTTTGTCAAAGATTCAGGTTATTAATGTTCCTGAAAACTCAGTTGCAGGAATTTACATCCACTCTGACTTCAAGACAGCCGCTGTTACAGTCATCAAAGGTTCTACAGATGAAAAAGTAAAGGAATTTGCACGCGACTGCTGTATGCACCTTGCTGCATTCACTCCTGCTTACAACAAACCAGAAGATGTTCCAGCTGAATACATCAATGAGCAGAAAGAAATTTTTGCAAAACAGATGGAAGACGATCCAAAAATGGCTTCAAAACCACAGAATGTAAAGGACGGAATTCTTCAGGGCAAAATCAACAAGCACCTTGCTGAAATCTGTTTTGTTGACCAGATGTTTGTAAAAGACGACAAAAAGTCTGTAAAAGCAAAACTTGATGAAGTTGGAAAATCAGTGGGCGCAAACCTCGAATTTGTCAGCATAAATCTTTTGCTTTTAGGAAAATAAAATATTGCGGCAGGCATTTTCAAAGCAAAGTGCTTGCCGCAGTTCTTTTTAATGAACTTAAAAAAAATACGGACTTAATTATTTGGAGAAATTATGGCAGACAACGAAAGCCGAATGGAAAAAACAGTTAATTCACTGAAAGAAGAATACAAATCAATCAGAACAGGAAGAGCTAGCGCAGCGATTTTTGATAAAGTACGTGTTGACTACTACGGAACACCTACTCCGCTGAATCAAGTTGGAAACATTTCAATTCCAGAAGCCCGCACAATTGTAATTTCTCCTTTTGACAAGTCAATCATGGGCGATATTGAAAAAGCCATTCAGAAGGCAGAGCTTGGACTAAACCCAAACAATGACGGAAAAGTAATCCGCATTGCAATTCCGCCTCTTACAGCAGACAGAAGAAAAGAACTTGTAAAGCAGGCAAAAGCTACAGCTGAAAATTACCGCACAACAATCAGAAATATCCGCCGCGATGGAAATGAAGATTTGAAAAAGCAGCAGAAAGCAGGCGAACTTACAGAAGATCAGCTCAAGACAGAAACTGAAAAACTTCAGAAGCTCACTGACAAATATATTGAAGAAATCAACGGAATTTACGAAGTCAAAGAAAAGGAAATAATGGAATAAATTCCATGTCTGATTTATTCAACAAAGACGCATTGCCGGTTCATGTAGGAATAATTATGGACGGCAATGGTCGCTGGGCAAAAAAACGAAACCTACTCAGAACTAACGGCCACACAGAAGGCTTAAAAAGAGCAAAAGAAATTGCAAAAGCGGCTTCTGACATCGGCTTGAAATTCCTTACATTTTATGTTTTTTCAACAGAAAACTGGAAACGCACGGAACAGGAAGTTGGATTTTTGATGAATCTCATACATTCCTATCTTTTAAAAGAATTCGATTTCTGCAAATATAACAATGTTAGAGTCCGTATGCTCGGCGACAAGTCAAGGCTGCCGGAAAATGTAAGAAATGACATTGATAAAATTGAAAAAGATACAGAAAATCTTACAGGACTTACAATTTGCCTTGCAATAAACTATGGCGGACGGGACGAAATTATCCGCGGTGTAAAAAAACTTATTTCGGAAGGAAAAACTGAATCTGAAATTTCAGAAGAATCTATTTCAAAAAGCTTTGATGTTCCAGAGCTTCCTGATGTAGATTTGCTTATAAGAACTGGCGGAGAAAAAAGACTGAGCAATTTTCTGATGTGGCATTCGGCTTATGCGGAACTGCTTTTTTCAGACACGCTTTGGCCTGATTATTATAAGGAAGAATTTTTTAAGGACATAGGAGAGTTTCAAAAAAGAACTAGAAGATTTGGAGCTGTTCCAGTATGAATAAAGTTGCTTCCCGTTTGTTGATTTTTTTTATAGGAATTCCTATTGTCATAGCCTTTATAGTTGCGCCTTTTTGCAATCACATTTTGCTTCATATTTTGGTTTGTGTGATTTCCGCATTGGGAGCATCTGAGCTTTATGATATTTTTTCTGCAAAATACAAACTTCTGAATAAAAAACTTATTATAGCGGAAAGTATTTTCATTCCTATTGTGGCGGCTCTTTACGCTATTTTGCCGTCTTTGGGAATCAATTTTTATTCAGGGCAGGAAATTATAACATTCGCATATATCGTAACAATTTTAATTTCATTCACAGTCGAAGTTTTTTCATCAAAAGAATTTGAAGAGTCAAACGCGCGCCTTGCCTCCTCTATTTTTATAATAACATACACAGGATTTTTGCTTACATTTATTTCAAGAATGACAACTTGGACACTTGACGGAAAAAACATAACAGTTCCAGTTGTTTGCGTTTTTATCCTGATGGTTTTTATGTGCGACAGCATAGCATGGTTTTTGGGCGTTTTATTCGGAAAAGGCAACCGCGGAATTGTAAAAGCAAGCCCCAACAAAAGTTGCATTGGCTTCTTAGGCGGATTCATTGGTTCTGTTGGAGCTGGAATTTTAGGCTATTACTTGTGGCCGCAAATTTTTTCAGGCTCTGTTATCAAGATTATTTTTACAGGACTTTGTATGGCGCTTTCTTCAATCGTTGGCGACTTGACAGAATCAGTGTTTAAACGTTCATCTGGAATAAAAGATTCCGGCAAAATAATTCCTGGGCGCGGAGGAATTTTGGATTCAATTGACTCAATTGTTGTTTCCGCTCCTATTTTCTATCTTTTAGTTTCAATTTTATTCGGACCGTTCAACTGATGAAAAAAAGAATTCTTGTTTTAGGCTGCACCGGCTCAATCGGAAGCCAGACTCTTGACATTGCGCGCAAAATGAGCGGCAGTTTTGAAGTATGCGGAATTTCAGCTGGAAAAAATGAAGAAAAAGTCAAAGAATTATGCCGCGAATTCAACTGCAAGGGAACAGTTTTTTCAAAAGACGGAATAGAAGGCCTTGAAAAGCTCATAAAAGAAAGCAAAGCCGACATAGCGGTAAACGGAATCGCCGGAGCTGCCGGACTAAAACCTTCAGTTCTTGTGCTTGAAAATGGAATCGACTTAGCACTTGCAAACAAAGAAACCGTTGTAATGGCATGGAATCTTGTAAAGGAAACTGCCAAAAAAAACGGAGCAAAAATAATTCCTGTAGACAGCGAGCATTCTGCAATCTTCAACTTAGTGCAAAAAATCGGCTCGGAAAATATAAGCGAAATAATAATAACTGCAAGCGGCGGACCATTCAGAAATCTTTCGGATGAAGAGCTGAAATCAGTTTCAATTGAAGATGCGTTAAAGCATCCGACTTGGTCAATGGGACCGAAAATTACAATCGACAGCGCAACTCTTGCAAACAAAGGCCTCGAAGTCATTGAAGCGTGCAGGCTTTTTGAAGTTCCGCCTAAAAAAGTAAGCGTGGTTGTTCATCCGCAGAGCCTGATTCATTCGCTTGTAAGAACAAAAGACGGAATGCTGTATGCGCAAATTTCAAATCCCGATATGCGGCATCCAATATTCGGAGCTTTAGTCTGGCCGGAGATTTCAGAAAATTATCTTGAAAAATTTGACCTTGCTTCTTGCAAAGAAATGACATTTTCCGCTCCAAGATTTGACTCGTTTCCACTTTTAAAGACAGCGTTCAATTGCGCAAAAAAAGGCGCAGGCTACACAATCGCATTCAATGCCGCAAACGAAATTGCAGTTCAGGCTTTTCTTGAAAAAAAATGCGGATTCACTGACATTGCAAAAATTGTAATCAGCACACTTGAGCTTGACTGGAGCGCGCAGCCAACTTCAATTGAAGAAATTTTCAGCATTGATCAAAAAGTCCGCCTTGAAGCAGAACGTCAGCTTGCTTTGCTGGCAGGAGGAAACCATTGACGTTTGTCTTGGGAATTCTAGGACTTGGTTTTCTTGTATTTTTCCATGAACTAGGGCATTTTATAGCCGCAAGAATTTTCGGAGTAAAAGTTGAAGCCTTTTCAATTGGAATGGGACCGGTTTTAATTCATCACGCTTGGAAAGAAACTGACTACAGAATTTCACTTATTCCTTTGGGCGGATACTGCGCAATGAAAGGCGAAAAGGATTTTCAAGATGCGATGGAAAAAAATCTAAAAGAAATTCAAGGCGAAAAAGATTCTTTTTACGGCATTCATCCTTTAAAAAGACTTGCAATAGCGTTTGCAGGTCCGTTTGCGAATTTTCTGTTCGGATTTCTCGCATTTTTTACAATCGCAATTATCGGCTACACGTACTACAGCGCAGGCACAAAAGTTTCCATGGCGGACGAAATATATCCTGAACTTTCATCTCCTGCCCACAATGCCGGAATGGAAAGTGGCGACAAAATTTTAAGCCTGAACGGAACAGTTGTAAATGACTTCAGCGAAATCGCATCTTTCATTTCAACTCATCCAGATGAAAACATAAAAATAAAAGTTGAACGCGAAGGTGAAATTCTTTTCTTCGATGTGAAAACAGAACTGGACAAAGAAACTGGAGCTGGAAAACTCGGAATTGTTTCAGATCCGGAATCAGTTGTTGCACATGAATATCCAAGGCACGGATTTTGGGGCGCATGCAAAGAAGGGTTCACACAAAGCGCAAAAATTATCGCGTTAACTGGAAAAAGCATAAAAATTTTATTCAAGGGCGTAAATCTTACAAATGCAGTTTCAGGGCCGGTAAGAATCACTTCAATTTTGGGAACGACCGTAAAGCACGGATTTGCAGCAGGATTCAAAGAAGGCGTAGTTTCCACACTGGAATTTCTTGCGCTTATCAGCATTTCACTTTTTTTAACAAACCTGCTCCCAATTCCAGTTTTGGACGGCGGCTTAATTCTTTTTGCGCTCATAGAGTTTTTCGCACGCAAAAAAATGAATCCAAAAATTTTATACTATATTCAGTTTGTCGGAATATTTTTTATAGCTCTTCTTTTTATATTTGCCATGACAGGCGACATAATTTATTTCCTAAAAAAATAGAGGTTTTCCATGAAAAAACTCATAAATCTTATTCTGCTATTTTTACCGTTCAGCCTTTATTCACAGACAATAGCTTCAACTCAGTCGCATGAAGGAAAAGTCAACGCCCTGCTCTCTTCGGAAACGGAATCTTCTTCGGACGACTCATTTTATTCAGTTGGAAATGACGGATTTATTATAAAATGGACTTCAGACGGAATGGGAGACCACTACCAAGTTTCCGACCTGCAAGTGCGGCTTGTGGCAAAAAATCCAGTTTACGGAGACATTGCGGTTTATGAAACAGACGGAGTTTCAAATCACAGGCTGACCGTAATAGATTCAAAAACTTACGCAAAAAAATTTTCCAAGAAATTCGCAAACTCAATAGTTTCAATTTCGTTTTCAGCAAAGGGAAAATATCTTTTTGCGGGAACAACGGCAGTAAACGGAACTTTTGTTTTAAATGCGAGAACCGGAACTGTAATAAAAAAAGCAACCGACGTTTCAGGAATTGTTCCGCTAATTCTTACAGGCGATTCAGAAAAAACTGCCGTCATGTACTCAAAATCCGGAACGCTCTATTATTACGATTTAATCGGAATGAAAGTCAAGGCGAAATTTTCCGCGCCAAGCTCTTTGAACCAGCTTACACTTTTTGGCACAGGAAATTTCAAAAACAGATTTATTGCCGGAGAAAAAAACAATACAATATTTATAATCGACGCAACTTCTGGAAAAACACTTGCGCAATATCAGGCAAATTCACCACTCATTTTTGCTTCTAAATCCAGCCACGAAGACAAGCAGGGACTTTATTTTATAGCTGACGGCGGAAAAAACTTTTCATTGCAGCTTGTAGATCAAGAATCATTGAAAAAACTTCTTACAGGAAAATCAGCAGTTTCACCGCTTATCATCAAGAATTTCACAGGACTAAAGAGCCGCGATAAATTCACTTGCGCTGCAAAAAACGCAGAAACTGTAATGCTCGGAACACAGAACGGCGCGCTCTATTCCATGACAGATATTCCAGAATCAGAGTTGTACAGCATTTTTGCAATCACGGAAAATATGTACCAGAAAATCTACGACATTGATTCCGATGAAAGCCTTTTCTATCTTTTGACTCAAAACGCAATATTTAAAACTTCCTACGACACAAAAGCCATGTACAGGCTTGGCTCAAGTTTTTCACATACAAATATTCTAAAATACAACGATTCTCTTATCTTGTGGTCAAAAAATACACAGCGTCCAGTTCAGCAGATGTCTTTGGACGGAAGCGAAAACACAAAAACTTTGTTCACGCCATCTGCTCAGCTTAGAAACTTGAGAGTGTTCAAAAATAAAATTGTCTACATTCTTGGAACTTCAATTGTCGCAATCTATGATATGGAAACAGGAGCAAATTCAACTGTATACACAGGAACTTCTGTTCAAGATGCGGTTCTTGCAAATGAAAATCTCGTTGTCGTGGCAAAAACTTCTACAGGAAAAGGAGATTCCGCAATAGTTTCTGTAAACATTCAGACAAAAGAAACTGTTCCGCTCAAATTTAATGGAGATGTTGCTTTCTCACTAAGCTATGATGAAAACAAGGAAACTTCACCTGTATACGGAATTGCAATCGATTCTATAAACGGCACATCTAAGACACTTGTATTTTCTTACTATCCAAAGTCTGGAATTCAAAATTCGCTTTTTACGTTGCAGGCAGAAGATTCCACTGCATTTACAGAACTTGAATATCCGTTTGTGTTCACGAACATCGGCAAAAACCAAGTGCGCTCTTACAATATTTCAGCAGGAAAAACAACTGTATTCCGCCGCTCCGCTTCTATGCCGCTAAAAGCCGCCGCATCAAAAGACAGAGTCGCAGTTCTTAACTACAACGGAAGCATTTCCTGGTACAATCCAAGCTCGCAGATTCTTCTTGCGGACTGGTACTTAACAACAGACGGCGACTGGATAGAATTTTAATTTTCGCTCAAAAAAAATCCGCGCAAGGCAAAAAATGCAATGCACGGATTCACACAGATTTCGCTGAAATTAGATTCTTATCTTTTTGTTCAAGCCAGCGTAATATTCTTTTCTAAGCTGCTTAACCTGATCATCCTTGAGATAATCGTCAAAATTCATCATGCGGTCAATTATTCCTTTTGGAGTAATTTCGATGATTCTGTTTGCAATTGTCGAAATGAATTCGTGGTCGTGGCTTGAAAACATTACAACGCCCGGAAACTTTACAAGACCTTCGTTCAAGCTTTCAATTGACTCAAGATCCAAGTGGTTTGTAGGATCATCAAGAATCAAGACATTTGCGCCGCTAAGCATCATTTTTGAAAGCATACAGCGCACTTTTTCGCCTCCAGAAAGAACCTTTACTTTTTTAAGTCCATCATCGCCGGAAAAAAGCATGCGTCCCAAAAATCCGCGGACATAAGCATCGTCCTGATCAGGAGAATATTGCTTGAGCCAGTCAGTTATTGTAAGCTCGTTATTAAAATACGCTGAATTGTCGCGTCCCATGTAGCTATGACTTGTTGTCTGCCCCCAGCTATAAGTTCCGCTGTCCGGCTTTTTTGTTTCTGAAACAATATCGAAGAATGAAGTTATTGAATTGTGCTCCATTCCGACAAAAGCAACTTTTTCGCCAGGATGAATTGTAATGCTGAAATCATTGAGAAGAACATTTCCATCGTCGTCCTTTGAATTCAGTTTTTCAGCAGTAAGGACAAAGTTTCCAATTTCGCGTTCAGGCTGAAATCCAACATAAGGGAATTTTCGGCTTGTAACTGGAATGTCTTCAAGCTCCATTTTTTCAAGCATTTTTTTGCGGCTGGAAGCCTGCCCTGACTTTGAAACATTGCTTGCAAAACGCTGGATAAACTGCTTTAAGTCCGCCATTTTGTCCTCGCGTTTTTTCTGCTGATCCTTCGCTTGCTTTTGAAGAATCTGACTCATCTGATACCAGAAATCATAGTTTCCAGTAAACTGTGTGATTTTTCCGTAGTCAATATCGCAAGTAAATGTGCAGACTGCATTCAAGAAGTGGCGGTCATGCGAAACAACAATAACGCAGTTTTCAAATTCCAAAAGGAATTCTTCAAGCCAAATAATTGACTCAAGGTCAAGACCGTTTGTAGGCTCATCGAGAATAAGATAGTCAGGATTTCCAAAAAGCGCCTGGGCAAGAAGAACACGCACCTTTTGGCTTTCGTCCAGTTCGCTCATCATTCTGTCGTGGAATTCTTCTTCAAGACCAAGACCAGAAAGCATCTGCTCAATCTGATTTTCAGCTTCGTAACCGCCTAGCTCGCCAAATTCCGCCTGCATATCCGCAGCTTTCATTCCGTCTTCATCAGAAAAATCTTCTTTTGCGTAAATTACATCAATGTCTTTTTCAAGCTGATAAAGTTTCGGATAGCCCATTTTTACGGTTTCTTTTACCGAATATCCGTCATATTTAAAGTGATCCTGGCTCAAAACCGACATACGCTCGCCGGGAGTAATTGTGATTGTTCCCGTGTCATGCTCGATTTCGCCGGAAAGAATTTTTAGGAAAGTTGACTTGCCCGCTCCGTTCGCACCGATAATTCCGTAGCAGTTTCCTTTCATAAATTTTATGTTCACGTCTTTGAACAAAGGTTTTTCACTGAACTTTAGGCTTACGTCTGTTACTGTAATCAATTTTTTTTCTCCGATTTATTTTTTTCCAAAGAAGGATTTTATTCTAGCAAACACGCTTTTTTTCTGAGGCGATTTTTTAGATTCCGCAGGCTTTGAAGAATAATTCTTTTTGCCCGAAGTATTTTTTTGCGCTGAAGAATTTTTCTTTGCGGCATTTTGTTTTTTTGCAGAAACTTTCTGTTTATTAGAAGATGAGCCGGAAGCAAAAGACGCATATTTTTCCTTGTAAATTTTCATGCGCTCTTCCGTTGACATTTTGGCAAGCTTGTCTTCATCAATATAAACACGCCTGTCGCGCTTGTATTCTTTTTTGGCTTCTTCGTTACGTGAAGAATAGCGTCCGCTTCCTTTTTTTGAAGAGCGTCTTCTGTCTGAACTGCCATTTTTTCTATTGTATTCAGCTGCACGGCGGCGGCCAAATTCGCTTTTATCATTGTAATCTTCCTGGTAGCTGTCAAGCTTTATGTATACGCCTGCGCTTTTGTCTTCTGCGAACATGGATTCATCTGCGACACAGCTAGGAATGGGCTTTTCGATATAACGCTCGATTGGCGGCAAAGAATAAACATCCTGCTCGCTGCAAAAAGTGAATGCTTTTCCTGATTTTCCAGCGCGGGCAGTTCTTCCAATTCGATGCACGTAGTTTTCAGCTTCGTTCGGCAAGTCGTAGTTTATAACCATCGCAAGGTCGTTCACGTCAATTCCGCGGGCAGCAACATCAGTAGCAACAAGGCATTTTATAGCTCCTGCTTTAAATTTGTCCATTATGGCAAGACGTTTTTTCTGCGGAAGATCTCCGATTATGAATTCGCTTTCAAATCCGTTCATTCTAAGACGCTTTGCAACAATCTCGCAGCTCTTTTTTGTGTTGCAGAAAACAATCAGGCTTTCAGGCTTTTCACGCGAAATAATTCCAAGCAAAAGTTTCATCTTGTCATCGCTTGAAACATGGAAAAGCTCCTGAGCAATTTCGTCAACAGTTATATTTTCCGCGGCGATTGTAATTTCAGACGGATTGCGCGTATATTCCCAGGCAAGATTTTTTACATAAGAATTCAAAGTCGCACTAAAAAGCATTGTCTGCCTCTGTTCGCTTGAAGGCAAAACTTTTATAAGAGTTCTTAAATCCGGGTAAAATCCCATGTCAAACATTCTGTCGGCTTCATCAATCACAAGAAAAGCGACAGAACTCAAGTCCATCTGATTTCCGTGATTCAAGTCAATTACGCGGCCAGGAGTTCCAATCATGATGTCCACGCCTTTTTTTAAAGACGAAACCTGCTTGTCATAGCCAACGCCGCCATAAAAACTCGCGCATTTAAGAGAAGTAAACTTTGCAAGTTTCTGAGCTTCCTCCTGAACTTGAACCGCAAGCTCCCTTGTAGGAACCATAATCAAAGCCTTTTTTCCAGCTGCCTCTCCACGTGTCAAAAGCTCCTGAATAATGCTTGTCAAATACGCCGCAGTTTTTCCAGTTCCTGTCTGCGACTGAACATACAAATCTCTTCCTTCCAAAGAAGATTTTAAAACCTGCTCCTGAACAGGCGTACAATCCACGTAGCCTGCACCTTCAATTCCTTGCAAAAGGCTTTCGTGTAAAGAAAATTCTGTAAATTTCATTGCTAAATCCTAAAAATTATAATTAAACCGTCTTTGCGATAAAAGTCAATTTCTTTCTATAAAATGAATATTTTTATTAGTATACAAGTTTTTTAAGATAGTATCAATTGAAATAAGATAAATGAATTTTGATTCGCGCAAAAAAAATCCCGAGGAAAATTCCCCGGGAAAACTTTTCATCTTCTAAGTTAATATTCTATTTGAATATCAGAAACTTCATAGCTTCCTGCATCCAACGGCTCAAAGAAAACTTCAAGATTTTTAATTCCAGAAACAGGAGTCAAAATTTCAAATTCGGTTTCTTTGCCTGTACAGAATCTGGTCCAAAACCAACCATAACCATAATCATTTGCATCATTTTCCTTCTTATAACTTATTCCCATTAAAAGCCAGTTGCCAGAAGCTCCGTTTACCTTTGCTTTTACAGATTTGACAGAAGTATAACCATCAAAAGCTTTTTTAAATTTTACACTTTTTGTTGAATAGCCTCCATCGCTGTAGTATTCTCTCATTACGTTTTTATCAATAGAAAAAGAAATGCCATTTGCACTTTGACTGCTAGACTTTGGATTCATGTCAGTTGGAATATATCCATTTTCAATTCTCCAGCCGTTGGTTAAACTTTCACCATCATAATTAATGCAAGGAGAACTATTATCATACGCATATTTATATTTTACGCTACTTGTATCAATTTTTACGCATCCATTGTTGTTGCAATTATGATAGCTTCTAATCATTTTGTTGTCATAGACAATCGAATACAAAATAAAGTAATATACATCTTTTTGACCGATGCCGTATACTTTGCTCAAATCCAAATTGTCAGTTTCATATTCACCCAAACCTTCATTCCATTCAGGATCTCCCCACAATTGAATTTGACATTTCGGGTTAAACTTTTCAATCTCGTCTTTAAAATCTCCTCTTGTAACTTTTATAGAACCATTAGAAGCATCAACTTTTATAGGCTCTTTTAGCCGGAATTCTCCCAGACCAGAATCAGGAACAATAGTGGTCTTGTTTGAAGGAATATCTTTGCCATTGAGTTTTGTAATAACATAGAATTTGTAAGTCTGTCCAGATTCAACAAAAGGATATTCCAGCTCATAGTCATCAGAACTATTTCCATTATGATAAATCATATCATCGCTTCCATCTTCATACAAAATCCTTACGCTATTTTCTATTTTTGGAAGATTTGAAATTTTTAAAAGAACTCCGCCGTCTGCAGATTTGCTTTTTTCAGCCTGAATCAAAACTCCGTTTTCTGAATTATCATCAGAATTATCTGAACTTGAGCTTGAACTTCCACTGTCAGAGCAAGACATAAAAAACGCCAAAAGACATAAAAGTGCCGCTTTTGCACAAAAATCGCAAAATTTTTTCATAAGAAATCTCCTTGAGAATGTTAAAAATTTTAATTCCTTTGGCCAAAAGTTTTTAATATTTTAACATTTAAAGGATTTAAAGTCAAAATTTTAATCAAAAAACAGTACAATATTTAAAATTTTGATATTTTATTTCTATGTCTTTCTGGCAAAATGTGGAAAATGAGCTTCAGTACCAAAATATTTCACGCAAAGAACTTGCGGCAAAAGCTGGATTCGCAGTAAGCGGAATTTCACTTGGAATAAACAACGGAAATGTTCCAAACGCAGAGCTTGCAGTAAAAATCGCTGATGTCCTAGGAGTTTCAGTCCGCTATCTTGTTACAGGAAAATCAGACAAAATCCCGGAATCTTCCTACCAAGCAAAACTTGTCCACCTTATAAACGACTTAAGCAAACTTTCATCTTACGATTTAGAAACTGTAAGCTATATCGTAAACCGATTTCTAGCAAATAAAACTATCTAAAAAGAATTCCATAAAATTTCAAAACTACAGAAAAATTAAAAACTGAATGATTTTTTACTGATTGGAAAAAAGAAAAGCGTTTAAAATAAAAATACGGCAACTTCCTACTTTCCCGCGTTAGCAGTATCATCGGCGTAGAAGAGCTTGACTTCCGTGTTCGGTATGGGAACGGGTATTGCCTCTTCACTTTGGCTACCGTGATTAAGAATATATACTTTCCCCAAAAAAATGTCAATAAGAATTTGCAAAAAATATCATTTTTTTTAGAAAAATATTGAATTTTCAACTAAAGCGGCTTAAAATCCGAGGCAGGATGCTTGCATATAGGACAAACAAAATCGTCCGGCAAAGTTTCGCCTTCGTAAATATATCCGCAGACAGTGCAAATAAAGCCCTTTTTATTTTCTGCGGAAGCTGGCTTTGGCTTTATATTGTTCTGATAAAATAAATAAGTTGCTGAAGGAACTTGCGACAGAACTTCACCGTCTGTAACATCGGCAATAAAAAGCGTGTGCGTTCCCAAATCCATAGTAGAAACAACTTTTGCGCTCAAAAATGCGTTTGTTTCTTCCGCAATATAAACAATGCCGTTTGCAGCTCTTTTAAAAGAAATTGATTCAAGCTTGTCTGTATTCCTGCCGCTTTGAAAGCCCCAATGCTTGTAAGTTTCAAATTTTGAATTCTCTGCCAAAACGGAAACATTGAATTCTTTTGTTTTCAGAATCATGTCGTGCGTATAATTCGCTTTGTTTACTGTCAAAGAAATTCTGTTTGGCTGGGAAGTAACCTGCCCCACAGTATTCACAATGCAGCCGTTGTCCTTTGCGCCGTCTTTTGCAGTCAAAACAAAAAGTCCGTAAGACAAATTGAACATAGCCTTGTTATCCATAAAGAACCTCCGTTAAGAAAAAGAATTACTTTAAATATAATAAAAGCTATGAAATATGCAAAGTTATTTCAGTTTTTTTTCAATTTCCTGAATTTTTTCAAGGATAACGGACTTGTTTTTTTGATTATAGGATTCCGCAAGTTTTCCAAGCGCAAGAAGCTCATCTTTTAAGGCAAGAAGTTTTTCCATAGGCAAATTTTCTGGAATATATTCAACAAGAACGCTGCCAGTTTTTTCATTGCGCTCAACTTTTTTTACGGCAGAATAGCTTCCCACCGCTGAATACAATGCGGAAAATATATCATTGTCTTTAAAAACTTCATCGCGTAAACGAATTCTTCCAGGGAAAAAACTTGAAACAATCATTTTTAGTCCAAAGAACTCATTGCATTTACGCTGATTGCAACTGTGGAGCTGTTATGAAGCAAAGCAGCCATCTGCGGCGTTATAGAGCCAACAAGTCCGCCAGCAATAAGCGCAGAATTTATTCCGATTATAGCGCGGTTGTTTCCGTGAATTCTTGAAATCAAGTTGCAGCTTATTTTCCGCAGAACTGGAAGTGAATCCAAGCCGTCATCAGGAAGAAGAATATCCGCAGTTTCACTTGCAATTGAGCTTGATTTTCCCATTGCAATTCCAACATTCGCCGCAGAAAGAGCCGGAGAATCATTAATTCCGTCTCCAACCATAACAACTTTGTGTCCTTCTTTCTTAAGCTTTTCAATCCAAGACACTTTTGTGTCAGGCAGAGCTTCAGCAACAAAATCCGTCACACCAGTTTTTTCCGCGACTTCTTTTGCAGTGTGCTTGTTGTCGCCTGTAATCATAATCACATTTTTAAAGCCGGAATCTTTCAATTTTTTTATTACAGCGCAAGATTCTTTTCTGATTGGATCTTCAATTACAATTATAGCGGCAAGCTCTCCGTCGATTGCAAAATAAAGCTGCGAGCATCCAGTTATTGTGTTTATGCAGTCTTCAGCTTCTTTTGTAAGCGGAATTTTTTCGTCATCAAAGATAAAATGCGCGCTTCCTATGCGGAGTTTTTTTCCGTCAAGACTGGAAGCAATTCCGTGCGCAAGAATATATTCGACTTTTGTGTGCTCTTCCTTGTGGTTCAATCCTCTGGACGCAGCTTCATTTACAACTGCACGCGCTAAAGAATGCGGAAAATGCTCTTCAAGGCAAGCGGCGAGTTTTAAAACTTCATTTTCATTTCTATCGCCAAAAACAACAATCTTTTTTACAACAGGATTCGATTCTGTCAGCGTTCCTGTCTTATCAAACACAATTGTGTCCGCTTCTGCGAATTCCTCAAGAAATTTTCCGCCTTTTGCAAGAATTCCGTTCCGGGCGCAATCTCTCATGGCAGAAAGAACTGAAATCGGAGCGGAAAGTTTCATGGCGCAGGAATAGTCCACGAGCAATGTTGAAGCCGCCTTTGTAAAATTGCGGGTAAAGAAATACGCAAGACCGGCAATTAAAAAGTTATATTTTACAAGATTGTCAGCGACACGCTCCGCTTTTTCCTGGCTTGCAGCCTTAAGCGAATTTGAGCGGTCAATCATATTTGCAATTTTGCTTACTTTGGTTTCGCCTCCGCAAGCCTTCACTTTTATTTTTATTTCGCCTTCTTCAAGAATTGTTGAAGCAAAAACAGACGAGCCTTTTTCACGCTGAACAGGCAGGGCTTCTCCAGTCATTGAAGCCTGATTTACCATTCCAACGCCGTCCACAACAGTTCCATCAACAGGAATTACAGAGCCAGCGCGCACAATAACAATGTCGCCAGCCTTCAAAAGCTGCGTGGAAATCTCTTTTTCTTCTCCGTCCTTAACAACCGTAACGGTTTCATCAGTTATAAGAAGCGACTGAGTCAAATTGTCGTGGGACTTGCGCTTTGTGTAATCTTCGAGAGTGTCGCCGATATTCAAAAGGAAATTTATAGTTCCAGCAGTATCGATGTCGCCAGTCAAATATGAAAGAGAAATTGCAGTTGCATCAAGAGTTTCCGCGCAGAACGGTTTTCCTCTTGCCACACTTGCAAATCCTTTTTGAACACGCGGAATAATTGAAATAAGAGAAATTATTTTTCTCAACGGAAACGGAAGCAGTTTTTTTAGAAAATGCTCAACTGTAAGGGACAGCAACGATTCCAAAAGACTTTCCTGCACAGAAGGCACAGAAACGCTCGAAAGCAGATTTTCGTCATCAAGATACTTTCCGTCAAGAGCCTTTATATATGAAAGAACTGTTTCCAAGGAAGTATCTTTGTATTCAATAAGAATGCTGCCTGAAACTGTATTAACAGAAACAGAAATTATTCCTTCTTGAAGCCCAACAAGCATTTGCACAAGCATTGCCTGACGCAAAGACAGAATATGACGCTCATACCTAAGCCTTACTCTGCCCGGAAGACTATGAGAAATCTGAAAATTCATTGCAATCCCTTTTTAAAAAGATATTTTTAAATTTTAGTGTCATTATCGGGCTTGACCCGATAATCTATTGAAATGCTACAACAGATTCCCGTGTCTTAGCACGGGAACGACACTTAAATGATATTTTATCAAAACTCGAAATTCAAGGTAAGCAATTTAAGCCTGGGCTTTTGCTGCATTTTTATTGTAAACAGCTTCTGCCTTTATATCTTCAGCATCTTCTTTTACAGTTTCAACAAAAGAAGCAGCATCATCTTTAAGCTGCATTCCCGCGCTGATAACTTTAGAGCAGACTTTTTTGAATCCAGCTGTTTTTACCAAGGCAAGAGTTACTCCGCCAACCGCAACACCAATAGCAAACGCACCTAATTTTGTCATAAAAACACCTCGCAAATATTATAGTTTTCTTTCATTATATAAACTGAATGAAATTTTTCAAGTCTACATTGCACACAATAAAATAATCATTTTCAAAATAAAAGCAACTTTTTCACAAAATTTTAATAAAAAAGCACAAATTAATGCAAAATAAACAAAAAAATTGTATATTTAAATTGAAACTTTTTACCGGAGGATTATTTATGGAAAACAAGGAATTAAAAATTGCGTTTTATGATGCCTGCAGCTATGACAAGGAATCTTTTTCAGAGGAAAACAAGAATTTTTTGTTCAACATTGATTTTTTTGACTTTCACCTGACAGAAAAAACTGCACTGACCGCATCTGGCTATGACATTGTGTGCACATTCGTAAATGACACCATAAACAGAACTGTTATTTCCATACTGAAAAAATGCGGTGTAAAAATGATTGCATTAAGATGCGCAGGATTTAACAACGTGGATCTTGAAGCCGCAAAAGAATTCGGCATAAAAGTTGCAAGAGTTCCGGCATATTCGCCTCATTCCGTTGCAGAACACGCGCTTTCACTTTTGCTTTCGCTTACAAGAAAAATCCCTCAGGCATATTTAAGAACCCGCTCAGGAAATTTCACATTGAACGGACTTACTGGCCGGGATTTATGCGGACTTACAGCCGGAATCATAGGAACTGGAAAAATCGGAAAAGTAATGGCAGAATGTCTTTCTGGAATCGGAATGAAAATCGTAATGTACGACGCTTATCCAGACAATGACTGGGCTGAAAAAAAAGGCTTTACATATATTCCGCTCATTGAATTGTTCCAAAAAAGTGATGTAATCAGCCTGCATTGCCCTTTAACAGACGACACAAAGCATCTTGTAAACGAAAAATCGCTTTCCATGATGAAAAACGACGCAGTTATAATAAATACAGGACGCGGTGCTTTAATCGACACTCATGCGCTTGTAAAGGCTTTAAAGAAAAGGACAATTGGAGGAGCGGCGCTTGATGTTTACGAAGAAGAGAGCCGTTATTTCTTTGCCGACTGGTCCGCAGACGTTATAAAAGACGACATGCTTGCCCGCCTTTTGACTTTCCCGAATGTAATTATAACTGGACATCAGGCTTTTCTTACCCAGAATGCGCTTAAAGCAATCGCAAACACAACGCTTCAAAACGTTTTGGATTTTACAGAAGGAAAAGAACTTAAAAATGAAGTCAAATAAAAAGCAATAGTTTTTCATTATTTTTAGAGGATGTCTAATAAGTTCTAAATGTCATTGTCGTACTTGATACGACAATCTCTAAATGATTGCAATATATTTATTTAGATTTTCGGGTCAAGTCCGAAAATGACAGAAAAGATACTTTGACCTTGTAAAATTTTCTGTGTAAATGGCTGAAGATATGATACTCTAGGAGGAGTATATGACAGCCAAAAGAAACAAAAAAGAAAAGGATGCAATCGATCTGATGCTTGA
>CAVKBG010000027.1:0-33818 GCA_963654755.1 Desulfovibrionaceae bacterium | reverse complement strand
AATAAAAACGCAAATAAAGCCGGAACAATAAATTTCTTCATAAAAGACCTCCAGTTTTTAGATTTTCGGATTTGACCAGAAAATCAAAATGTATACATTTAAAGATTGTCGGATCAAGTCCGACAATGACAGTTTTCCTAACATTTTAATGTCATTATCAAACTTGAATTTTTCTGTCATTCCCGCACTTGATGCGGGAATCTCTGTTATAACCAATTTTTCAAGAACCTAAATTAAATTATACTGAATAAATTCCAAAAAACAACTTTTTGAGAAAAATTTATTGAATTTTTTGCTTTTATTAGCTTTTGTAAAGCTAAATTAAAACACGAGAATTTTCCTTGAGTAAATACATTATTTTCCATTGGCAAATAGCTTATTTACCTTAGGAAAATAGCCTATTTACCACAGGTAAATATATTATTTACCCAGAGTAAATAGATTATACGCGTGAACAACCCACCGTACATCTTTCTTAAAGACTACGCAAAAACTGGACGCTTCTTTTCCTTTGCGCACTGCACAAGATACAGATTTATAAGATTCTGATAAGAAATGCCTGTTTCTTCCGCAAGCTCTTTAAAATATGAAACTGCCCCTGAATCAAGATTTATAGTAACGGGCTTCTTTGTTTTTTTATACCAAGGCTGAAACTCCTTTAATTCTTCCTTTGTCATAGCAGGACAATCTTCTGTAGGAGTTGCACTGGCATTTTTTATAATCGTTTTTTCCTCTTCTGTAAGTGGCGGAAGTCTTTTCAACTCATCTAAGGTCATAGTTGTTATAGTATTCATCAGTTTCCTCCTTTGTCGCTTTTCTAGCAGAAATAATTCGGGTTCTGTCATTGCGTTCTGTATACACAACAAAAAGAATGTCATCAACCATTCCAATTACATTCCATCGGTCTTCTGTATCTGTTGAATGGCTACTGTCGTATTTTTCAATACGCTTTTCATCAAGAAAAACACGGACAGCAAATTCAAAACTGATTCCATCGTGATTTTTCTTGTTATATTCATTCTTTTTATTGTCCCATTCATAAACCATATTTACATACTACATACGCCACAAATATCTGTCAAGTTTTTAAAGCCATGCAGTTAGGTCTATTTTTAAAACTCTGTCTTTAAAATCAAAGTATTCTATGATACAATTGGATTATGCAGATTATTCCAGTAGCGAGCGGCAAAGGCGGCGTTGGAAAAAGCCTTTTAAGCGCAAACCTTGCAATTGCCCTTGGTCAGGCAGGCAAAAAAGTTCTTCTCATTGACTTGGATTTGGGAGCTTCGAACCTTCATCTTGTAATAGGCCATCCTAATCCAAAAGCGGGAATCGGCACATTTCTTACAGGCGAAAGCAAGTTTGAAGACATAATTTGCCCGACAGACTACGACAATGTAAGTTTTATTGCAGGCGACTCTGAAATCCCGGGACTTACTTCGCTCAAAGTCAGCCAGAAAAACGAGCTTATAAAAAGCTTCAATAAACAGGAATCTAAATTCGACTATCTGATTCTGGATTTGGGAGCGGGAACTCATCTTACAATTCTTGATATGTTCCTTCTTTCTCCGCAGGGAATTGTTGTTACAGCTCCGACCGTTACCGCCACACTGAATGGCTATCTTTTCCTTAAGAATGTAATGTTCCGCATGATGTACAACACTTTTAAGAAAGGAAGCGCGGGCTACAAATATCTTGAATCCCTAAAAAAAGATTCCCTTTCGCTCCAGAGGCTTTATATTCCAAAGCTTGTTGAAATTCTTGAAAAAGAAGACCCGGAAGGAACTGCATTGTTCAAAAAGCGCATAAATGAATTTCATCCGCGGCTCGTGCTTAACATGATAGACGATCCAAAAGACGCAGACAGAGCGCAAAGAATCCGCCGTTCATGCCAGCAATATTTGGATTTGGACTTGGATCACCTTGGCGTAATCTATCGCGACACTTTGCAGGACAAAGCTCTTTCTTCACGGCTGCCGGTAATTGTCTACAAGCCGCAGTCAATTATAGGGCAAGCAATCTACAGAATTGCAGAAAAAATAATTCAGTCTGAAACTTTAAAGTTCGATGACAGCTACGACATAACCCAGGCTTCGGACACTTCATTTGAAATTGCCACAGAAGAAGCCAACGACGACTTTGGACAGAAAATGGCTTACATTGAAGAGCTTGCAGGAACTGGCGCACTTACTGCCGGGGAACTTGCGGAAACTTTAAAGCAGCAGCAGTACGAGCTTACAAGATTAAAAAACGAAAACAATCTATTAAAGAAAAAACTTCTGGAAGCAGCGGCAAAAGGCTTCAAGGTGTAAAACAAAATGGTAAATTCTCTTTTATATATAAAATATCCGTCTTGGATTCACCCGGAGCTTTTTCCCGGAGTTCCGCTTTTGGGACTTGTGCGCTGGTACGGTCTTATGTACATAATTGCATTTGGAACGGCTTTTTATATTCTGCGGAAAATTCAGCGTGAAGGCGCATTGGACACGCTGGATTCAAAAACTACAGAAGACGACATTTTTAGCTTTATTGCATTCGGAATTATTTTTCTTTTGGCAGGCGCACGTATTTTTTCAACGCTTGTATATGATACTTCCGGGCTTTACTGGAAAAAGCCTTGGCTGATTTTCTGGCCGTTCGACACTGTTACAAAAAGATTCACAGGACTCGCGGGAATGTCCTACCACGGCGGATTTCTTGGCGGACTTATAGGAATGCTGCTCTGGTGCAAAAAGCACAAAAAGCCTGCGCTCAAATGGATTGACGCAATGGCAGTTGCAATTCCGCTTGGCTACACTTTCGGGCGAATCGGAAACTTTATGAACGGCGAGCTTTACGGCAGAATAACAAAAGCTCCTTGGGGAATCGTTTTTCCGCGCGCAGAAACTTTTTCTTCAAGCTTGGACTGGGTAAAGGAATTCGCTTCTTCAATAGGAATGTCTCTTGACGGCGCAAGGCTTGTAAATCTTCCGCGGCATCCAAGCCAGCTTTACGAGGCGCTTTTTGAAGGACTTTTGCTTTTTGTTCTTATCTGGTGCTTAAGAAAGAAAAAACCGTTCGACGGATTTCTTACAGCCTGCTACACGGTTGGCTACGGATTTGTGAGATTTTTTATAGAATATTTCCGCGAGCCAGACGCAGACATTGGCTATAGAATTTCCGCAACAAAAGACGCTGCGATTTACACAAACACTTCGCTTTTAAATCTTAGCACAGGACAAATTTTCTGCCTTATGATGATTGCAGGCGGAACGCTCATGATTTTTATCCTTGCAATGCTGAACAAAAAAAATGACGGAAATAGAAAAGCACTACAATAAGCACAAAGAAGAAAACAGGCTTTTGACGCGACATGGAAAAGTTGAATTCGCTGTCGCAATGAAATACATCAAGGAATTTCTTCCTGCGCAAAACAAACAGCTTTTTAAAATTGCGGACATTGGAGCCGGAACAGGAAGATATTCAGTTGCGCTTGCAAAAGAAGGTTTTGACGTTACGGCAGTTGAACTTGTAAAGCATAATCTTGAAATACTTGAATCCAAACACGAGCGCGTAAAATGCTGGCCGGGAAATGCGCTTGACCTTAGCTTTTTGCCAAATGAAACTTTTGACGCGACAATTCTTTTTGGTCCGCTTTATCATCTTCACAAGGAAGAAGAAAAACTTACAGCTTTAAAGGAAGCGCGCAGAATAACAAAAAAAGGCGGAACAATTTTTGCCGCGTATCTTTTAAACGAATACAGCATCCTTTCATATTGCTTTGCGCAAGACAGAATCCTTGAGCTTATAAAAAGCGGAAATGTTTCCAAAGACTTTCACATTGTGCCAAAAGAAAATGAGCTTTACGATTATGTGCGACTAGAAGACATTGACAGGCTGAATAATTTAAGCGGCCTCAAACGGATAAAGATATTTTCTCCAGACGGTCCTGCGGACTTTATGCGCAAAGAACTGAACGCAATGTCAGAAGAAACTTTTGAAAAATTCATTGAATACCAGATTTGCAATGCGGAACGCCCGGAACTTTTAGGCGCAGGCTCCCACATTGTAGATATTCTAGAAAACTGAAAGGTTGGATATTTAATTTCATATTTTACTGTCATTCCCATACTACGACATTTGCATTGCAAACTCAATCATGAATCTGTTATAAAATTTCAATAGATTATCGGGTCAAGCCCGATAATGACATAATGTCATTCCTGTGCAGTACACTGCAACACAGGAATCTAGCATGGATAATGACACCCGCCACGAAGATAACAAGAAAATATCAGTGATGGAAAAGTCTGATTCCTGTGAACACCATAACCATGTTGTATTTGTCGCAGGTTTCAATAACATTGTCATCACGGATTGAGCCGCCCGGCTGAGCTATGACCTTTACTCCGCTTCTATGGGCACGTTCAATGTTGTCTCCAAATGGGAAGAAAGCATCGCTGCCTACTGCGACATCAGTATTTTTTGCAATCCAAGCTTTGCGCTCTTCACGTGTAAATACAGCAGGCTTTTCCGCAAAGAAATTCTGCCATGTTCCTTCCGCAAGAACATCATCATAGTCATCGCTTGTATAAACATCGATTGTATTGTCGCGGTCGGCTCTTTTTATATCAGCCTTGAACTTTAAGTTTAAGACCTGTGGACTCTGACGAAGCCACCATTTGTCTGCCTTGTCGCCCGCAAGACGTGTGCAGTGAATGCGGCTCTGCTGCCCGGCTCCAATTCCGATTGCCTGTCCGTCCTTTACATAGCATACGCTGTTTGACTGAGTGTATTTCAAAATAATCAGGGAAATCAAAAGGTTGTCGCGTTCTTCTTTTGTGAGAGTTTTATTTTTTGTTACAATGTTTTTCAAGCAGTCGTCATCGAGCTTTATAAAGTTATGTCCCTGCTCAAAAGTTACGCCAAACACTTGTTTCTTTTCTATTTCAGCTGGAACATAGTTTTCATCAATCTGAAGAACGCAGTATCCGCCTTTTTTCTTTGCCTTGAGAATTTCAAGAGCATCATCATCATAGCCCGGAGCAATTATTCCGTCAGAAACTTCCTTCTTTATTAAAAGAGCAGTTGCCTTGTCGCACTTGTCGCTAAGAGCAATAAAATCTCCAAACGAAGACATTCTGTCTGCACCGCGGGCTCTTGCATAAGCGCACGCCAAAGGAGTAAGTTCAACATCATCAGTGTAATAAATTTGTTTAAGAGTGCTGCTCAAAGGACGGCCGATTGCAGCTCCAGCAGGAGAAACGTGCTTAAAAGATGTTGCCGCAGGAAGTCCGGTTGCTTCCTTTAATTCTTTTACAAGCTGCCAGCCGTTAAGCGCGTCGAGCAAGTTTATATATCCGGGTTTTCCATTTACAACAGTTACAGGAAGCTCGCCGTTTTCCATATAAATTCTAGCCGGCTTTTGGTTAGGATTGCAGCCATATTTCAATTCAAGTTCTTTCATATTAAACTCCAAAATTATTTAGTTTCTTAATTGTCAGTCATTCTCGTGCTTGACATGGGAATCTTGTACAGAATATTGATTATCCGGTCAAGCCGGATAATGACATAAAATTACAAAGCTTGACATTCAAACTTTTATTTTTTATGTCTTCTGTCAAGTTCGTTGTAAACGTCCTGCCAAGTTACACCTTCCTTGTACATAAGAACGCTCGCAAAATAAAGAAGGTCAGCGGCTTCCCAGATTACTTCGTCTTTCCCTTCCGCCTCTGTAAGTTCTTCTGCTTCTTCCATAATTTTTTCGCGCACACGCTTGTCATTTAAAGTCGCAGTGTAGCTTCCCGGACGCGGATTTGCAAAACGTTCTGCAATGGTTCCGTAAAGACGCTCCAGACTGCTTTTTTCATCAGCCTCGCTAGAAAAACAGTTAAAGCTTCCTGTGTGGCAAACTCCTCCATGCGGAATAACGGTCGCAAGAATTGTGTCCCTGTCGCAGTCAGCTCTCATTTTTACAAGCTCAAGAAAATGCCCGGAAGTTTCGCCTTTTGTCCAAAGAGTATTTCTTGTGCGGCTAAAGAAAGTAAGTTTTCCAAGCTCAAAAGTTTTTTCCAGAGCTTCCTTGTTTGAATAACCCATCATAAGAACTTCGCCGGCTGGACTTTGGGCAATAACCGGAACCATTCCGTTTGTCTTTTCCCAGTCGATGCAGTTTATAAAGCTTTCCTTAAGATTCACAACGCCAGTATACAAAGCCATTCCAAGCTGAACATCGCAATGAAGTTTTTCAAGCTGAACAATCTGCTCAAGGGAATTTACCCCGCCAGCCGCAACAACACGGCATTTTACAGAATCACGGAGCTGCTTTACCATCTCCATGTCTGTTCCCTGCATACAGCCTTCTTTTTCCACGCAAGTAAACAAAAGCTCGGATGCGTATTTTTCAGCTTCACGTGCGCCTTCTATCAAAGAAATGTCCGCGGTTTCTGTCCAGCCTTTTACTGCGATTTTTCCGTTGATTGCGTCCACGGAAATTATAATACGCTGTTTTCCAATTGAAGAAGCAAGCTCGTCAAGAAATTCTGTGTTAAGAATTGAGCCGCCGTTTTTTCTGTCAAGATTCCAAGCCGCAGAGCCAATTATGACTTTTTCAGCTCCAAGCGAAACAAGCTCGCGGGCTTTTTTTACAGTTCTGATTCCGCCGCCAACACGCACATTTCCCTTGCGCAAAAGAGACTTTAAAAGTTCCGTGTTCGCAGTGTTTCCTTTTTCGTCAGTATTTCCCAAAGCCGCATCCAAATCTATAACTGCGACTTCGCCATATTTATTGAATTCTGAAATCAATGAGTCGGCATCATCACGCTGAAGAACAAGGTCTTTTCCGTTTTTCAGCTGAACAACATGGCCGCCTTTTAAATCTATAGAAGAAATTACCATGCGCTGATTTTACCAAAAAAAAATGACTGTTACAATGATGAAAAATAATTCATTCACATGAATGTCGAATTTTATATTTTACTGTCATTGCCAGACTTGATCCGGCAATCTGAATAATGCTAGATTCCCCAATCAAGTTGGGGAATGACAAGTATTTTAGCTAAGCCTTAAAAACAATGTTTCCATTGAAGAAAGTTGTCTTTATAAAGCCAAAAAGTTTTTTTCCTTCAAGCGGCGTGAATTTTCCTTTGCTTGCAAATTTCTGACCGCGCACAGTCCACTGTTTTTCCAAGTCAACAAGAACAAGATTCGCGGCAAATCCTTCTTTTAAAAACCCTTCATTTTTTAAGCCAAGAATTTTTGCCGGGTTTGCGCTCATAAGCTCGGAAAGTTTTTTTAAGCTCATTCCGTGTTCTTTTACGAGCATTGTATAGCAAGCCGAAAATGCAGTTTCAAGTCCGCTGAATCCGGGGCTTCCGTTTTTCTTATCCAAGGCTGTATGCGGCGCATGGTCGGTTGCAATGCAGTTTGCGCTTCCGTCTTTTAAAGCCTGAATCAAAGCAAGCCTGTCATTTTCTGAACGCAACGGCGGATTTACAATATTAAAAATGCCGGGAGCTTTTTCTCCGTTCATAAAAATGTGATGAGGCGTAATTTCAAAAGTTACATTGACTCCTTCTTGGCGCGCTTTTTTTGCGGCTTCTACGCAAGCGGCAGTGCTTACGTGGCAAAGATGAATGTGGCAGCCGGCATCTTTTGCAAGCCTAAGATTTCTAAAAGTCGCAGTATCTTCCGCGCAAGCCAAAAGTGAATCGGCTTTTCTTAAATTACTTGCGGCTTCTTTTTTTTCAGCAGGCGAAACATTTTCTTTTGAAAGAAGCTCCAATGCTGCTTTTCTAAACGGACGCGCGCTTTCTGCCAAAAAAGGATCTTCGCAATGGCACGAAACAACAATATTTTTTTTAGCGGCAATTTTCATCGCTTCAAGCATAACGGAACTATTGCAAACTTCTTTTCCGTCTTCGCTTATAACGGGAACTTTTTTTGCATCAAGCGATTCAAGGTGGCTTATAGTTTTTCCGTCGAAATCCTTGGTAATTGAAACAGCCTGAATCGTCCTGCACCGCCCGAAGTCAAAAGCTTTTTGGTTATTAAGTTCCGCCTGCTCCTGACTTGAAACTACAGGATTTGTATTCGGCATAAGAACGCAAGTGGAAAAACCTCCAGCTGCCGCCGCAGAAGAGCCAGTTTCAATGTCCTCTTTTTGAGTAAGACCCGGATCTCTAAAATGCGAGTGCATATCGATGAATGAAGGCAAAACGCAAAGTCCTTTCGCATCGAACTTAGAAACGGAATCATCATTTAAAAGTTTTTTTAGAGAAGCTTTGTCTGGAAATGATTTAATTTTTCCGCCAGCTAAAAGAATTGCGGAATTTTTTTTATCAGTATTGGCATCAACAAGCCGAGCATTAAAAATCAAAACTGCATTTTGCATAGACCCATTATAAAATGAATCCAGGCAAACTACAAGGTTTAATTATTGATTGCCGCATCAAGTGCGGCAATGACAGACTTTTTGCAAACTACAAAATTGAACATTAATGTTATTATCGGGCTTGACCCGATAATCTGAATGATACTAGATTCCCGTGTCGTAGCACGGGAATGACAATCAATTTCCTTATCGAAACATTTTTATCCAATGTTGCGGAATTTTCTGTTGAAGTCTTCTATTTCTGCCCCGGAAATCGGTTTAGAATAATAGTAGCCTTGAATATAGTCGCAGTGGAAAGTCTTAAGCTTTTCGTTCTGCCACTGATGCTCAACGCCTTCAACAGTAAGCTTCATTGCAAGCGAATGGACAAGGCGCACGATGTTCTTTATAAAGTCGCCCTTTTCATTTGAAAGATAATTGTCCACAAGAGACTTGTCGATTTTAACAACATTAATCGGCAGAAACGTAAGATAGCTAAGGGAAGAATATCCAGTTCCAAAGTCGTCCAAGGCAAGAGAAATTCCGCGCTTTACAAATTCATTCAAAAGCTTAGAAACCGCTTCCTTGTTTGAAATAAACAGGCTTTCTGTAATTTCAATGCAAATAAGTTCCGGCGGAATATTATAACGTTTCAAAAGTTCCTCAAGAAAATCAACATAATGAATGTCCGAAACCTGACTGTAGGAATAATTTATTGAAACTTTGTACAAAGGAATTCCGTGCTCGCGCCATTCAGCCATTTGTCTTACAACTTTTTCTGTAAGGATTCTGTCGATTTTTATAATCTGACCTGTTTCTTCTGCAATCGGAATAAACTGCGCCGGCGAAACTTTGCTGTTCTTGAGCCTCATAAGAGCTTCGTATCCGTGGATTTCTCCAGTTTCAACATCAATCTGCGGCTGGTACGCAACCCAAATTCCGTCGTTTGCAATAGCGTCATCAAGAATTCTCGAAATGCGGTTGTTTTCAAATATACGGTCGCGCATTTTTTCGTTAAAGAAAACAGTCTTGTTCTTGCCGGAATTCTTCGCACGGTAAAGCGCAATGTCCGCATTTTGAATCATGTTTTCCATTTCATCGTCGTTAGAATTTACAATTCCAAAGCTAGACTGAATATGAATATTGTTTTCGGCATAGTTAATCGGGCTTTCAAAAATTGTTCTAAGTTCCTGAATTTCTATGGAATCTTCATTCAGCTGCTTTTCAAGATAAAGCACAAGGAATTCATCTCCGCCGAACCGCGAAACAAAAATGTCCCTTCCGGCAGAATAAGCCTTGAGCCTTGAAGAAATTGTCTTTAAAACAATGTCGCCGCAAGCATGGGAATAAAAGTCATTTATATTTTTAAAGTCGTCAATGTCAAAAAGAACAAGCGAAAACTTTTTTCCGGATTTCTGAATATCGTTGAACACGGCCTGCGCCTTGAATCTGTTCGGCAAATCTGTAAGCGAATCGTGCCCAAGCATATATTCCATTTTTAAATTTGAACAACGAAGCTCGTGGGAATTTTTTACTTCCGAAATTATCAGAACCAAAGAAACCGCAATAAAAATAAAAAGCGAAACTGCAACTCCGATTATTCCAAACAAAACTCCGCGGCTGTTTTTTTGCATCTGATCCTGAATATTTACAAACACGGAATTCAGCGGAAAAGCGGAAGCCTTTAAGTTGCGCTCTTCGATTACTTTATAGTCAAAAATAAATTTTCCGTCTTTTATTCTCTGGAACGGAACATATTTTTCACCGTCAATAATATCGAGCGCCATTTTTGCGGCAAGAGCACCGGCTTTTTCGTAGTCAACCATTTTTCCGCCAAGAAAACCGAATCCCACGCCGTTCGCATTGTGGCTAAATACAGGCGCGGAAGTGTTCTTTACAATAAAGTCCGACTGCTCTTCCATGGAATATTTTATGCCGTCAGCATCTTGTGAAGCTCCCAAATAAAATACAACAGTCTTGTCATCCAATGCGGAAAGCTGCTCGGCAATCTGCGCTTTTGTAAATGAAGAAGTGTCAATTCCAGAAAGCTCAACATTCGGAATTCTTTCACCGGCGTTTATAAAAATATTGTAGTTTTCGTAGCCAGCGTCTGTATTGTCATAAATAGCGACATAATGTTCCGCGGAAGGAAAAAGTTTTCTTGCAACTGAAATTGTGTCCGCCAAAAATCTTGTTGTGGCGATTCCCCAGAAATTCTTTTTTTCGTAAAGACGCTCCGCCCTGATGTTGCTTTCTATGCAAAAGAACACAATCGGAATTCCTGCAAAAAGAGTGTCGCAGTTGCGCTCAACAAAATTGCATGAATTATTTCCGCTTACAAGAATAGCATCATACTTTGTATGTTCCTTAAGAAATTCAACACGCTTTTTTAAAAATTCTGGAAGCGTCTTGTCATAAAAATCGTCCGGCTCAAAATATTCAACATCGACATTTATGTTGTTCTTTAGGAATACATTTCTTATTCCTTTTTCCTGAAGCTCAACAACATAAGAGTTTGGCATTGAGCTTAAAAAAAGAACATTCGCCCTTGGATTTTTTAGTTTAGTATTTACAAGAGTTGAAGACAAACGGTTTTTATATAGAAAGAAACAAAGCGAAAGAACACTGCCCAAAAGAAGAAAAGACGCAATGCCCATCAGAATAGAAAAACATCTTTTTTTTGCCATAACACTGCCTCCATAAAAAGCCAAAGTAAAGACTTGCTTTAAGATAGCTTTTTAAGCCGCTTTTACGGTTTAAATAAACCCTAAATGAAAAACGACAGTCGATATGCAATTTTGCAATGCAAATTTGCAAACTAGTTACGTGCATCTCTAAAAAATACTTTCTGCAAGTTTTTAGAGATTTAGTTATACATGGCTAAATTATAGCCCACATAAATTGTTTTATCAACAGTCGCCCCCCCCCAGAAAGATTTTTTTGTAAAAACAACTGAATTTTTGCATTTTAAAGCAGAAATTTATAATAGATTCCCATGTCGTTGCACGAGAATGACACTAAAATGGCAGTCAACATTAAGGCTACAATAAAATTTTTATTAAATCCGCTCTTCCAGCCTGAATCAAGGCTTCTTTTACAAGCTGGGCATTTTCTTTCTTGTTAAACTGAAGCAATGCGCGCTGAAGCCTACGCTCGTGTCCGCCACGGGCAACATAGACTTCTTTAAAGCTTCCGTCTGAATTTTTTTCATGCGGATTCAGTCCTGTATAATACATGCAAGTTGCAAGGCTTCCCGGCGTTGGATAAAAATCCTGAACTTGGTCTGGAACAAAGCCGGTTTTCTTTAAATAAAGGACAGTTTCAATCGCCTCTGGAATTCCGGCTCCCGGATGCCCCGCAATGTAATAAGGAACAAGATACTGCTTAAGTCCAAGCTCCTTGTTTGCCTTTGCATATTCCGCAGAAAATTTTTCGTAGACAGCGTGAGTGCTTTTGCGCATAAGGGCAAGAACTTTGTCGCTGACGTGCTCGGGAGCAACTTTAAGCTGCCCTGAAACATGATGCTTGCAAAGCTCATACAAAAATGTTTTGTCTTTATCAAGCATAAGATAGTCAAACCGTATTCCGCTTCTTATAAAAACTTTTTTTACATTCGGAAGAGAGCGAAGTTTTTTCAAAAGCTCTATGTAATCTTTGTGGTCGGCTTTTACATTCGGGCACGGAGAAACTCCAAGGCAATCACGGTTTTTGCACGCACCGTTTTTCTTCTGAAATTCACAGGCATCGCTTCTAAAATTTGCAGTAGGTCCGCCAACATCGTGAATGTATCCTTTAAAGTCAGAATCCTGCGTCATTTTTCTAGCTTCGGACAAAAGGCTTTCGTGGCTTCTGGCTTGAATGCGCCGTCCCTGATGAAAAGTTATCGCGCAAAAACTACAAGCTCCAAAACATCCGCGGCAGCTTGTAAGACTGAATTTCACTTCGGAAAGAGCAGGAATTCCTTTTTTTCCATTTGAAGCAGCAACGTCATACATCGGATGCCACTTGCGCTCAAAAGGCAGCTCGTAAATCGAATCAAATTCAGCTTGCGAAAGAGGAAACGCGGCTTTTTCCTGAATAACAAACCGGCTTTCTGAAGGCTCGGCAAGAACGCTTCCGTTTATTGCGTCTGTATTTTCTTCCTGAATTTTATATGACAATGCGAACTTGGCTTTGCTTTCCGGCGTGTTTTTGCTTACCTCTTCAAATGAAGGAAGCATTATAGCGTCAGCGGGAACTTCATCTTTTTTGCCAGTGAACCAGCAAGTTCCTCTTACGCCACGAATTTTCCGCGCGGAAATTCCTTTATCAAGCTGAGAAGCAATTTCAAGAAGAGCTTTTTCGCCCATTCCGTAAATAAGAAGGTCGGCTTTTGAATCCAAAAGAACAGAATGCTTTACTGTGTTTGACCAGTAGTCGTAGTGGGCTGTGCGGCGCAGACTTGCTTCAATTCCGCCGATAATCACATTTGCGCCCTTGTATGCTTCGCGGATTTTTGCCACATACTGAATTACGGCTCTGTCCGGCCGATGACCTTTTTCGCCTCCGTGGGAATACGAATCTTCCGAGCGCGGCTTGTTATTCGCAGTATAATTTGAAACCATGCTGTCCATTGCGCCTGCTGTTACAAGAAACGCAAGACGAGGCTGACCAAGAGATTTGAAGCTTTCCGCAGATTTCCAGTCCGGCTGACATAAAATTCCTACAGAATATCCGCGGGATTCCAAAAGCCGTCCCAAAAGTGCCGCTGCAAAAGACGGATGGTCAACGTAAGCGTCCCCGGAAACAAAAACAAAATCAAGCTGGCCTATTCCGCGCTCTTCAAGGTCTTTTCTGCAAACTGGCAAAAACATTGTTCTACTATACTTTAGTTTTTGGTTAAAATCCATAATTTTAATGTAAAAATGCATTGCCATTATTACTTGAATTTTCAGGCTGATTAACAGTTAGTCAGTTATAGGATTTTTCTATAGCTCAATATAAAAAAACAGTATAAATAAACCTATTGAATCAATAGGAAATAATCAGTATTGTTCCATTGTCGCGCGGGAAAAACACTCTTTCTTACGATTGGAGGAAAATATGGCAAACAAAAAACAGCTTGTGCTTGACGCATTGAACAACAAACCAACAGAACGTGTTCCAGTGGGATTCTGGTTTCATTATACAAAAAACGAAATGCTCCCGGTTTCAGAAAACCCGGAAATGAGAAGGGAAAACTTGGACAGACACAAAAAATTCGTTCAGGAATTCAAGCCGGACTTTGTAAAACTTATGAGCGACGGATATTTTTTTGAGCCAAAGACAGCAAACTTTCTTCACAATGTAAAATCCGCAAAAGAACTTTATGAGCTAAAGCCGGTTTCTAAAGACGACAGCTGGATTACAGAGCAGGTTTCGCTTGTAAAGGAACTTACTTCTTCGTTTGGAAATGAAGTTCTTACTTTTTACAACATTTTTGCTCCGGCAACAGCATTCAAATGGAGCGTTGAAGGCGCAGACAAAAAACTTGCCCAGTTTATAAAAGAAGACAAATATGCGGTTTTGTATGCCCTAAGCGTAATTGCAAAAAATACGCAGGCAGTTGCAGAAGCCGTAATAAGCGAAGGCAAGGCAGACGGAATTTATCTTAGCGTGCAGACAATTCAAGATGCTTTTGTAGGACCTGACTTGTACGCGGAAATAATTTCTCCGTCGGAACTTTCTGTGCTGAATGCCGCAATTAGTGCAGGAGGAAAAAATATTCTGCACGTATGCGGCTACGAGGGTGCAAGAAACAACCTTTCGCTGTTTAAAAATTATCCTGCGAACGCCGTGAACTTTGCTTCGGTTGTTGAAGGAGTTTCGCTGGCAGAAGCAAAAAAGATTTTCGGCGGAAAAACAATAATCGGAGGATTCGCAAACACAACAAACGGAATTCTTTTCAGCGGAACAAAAGAAGAAATTCAGGCTGAAACAAAACGGCTTTTAAAAGATTCCGGGCGCACTGGAATAATTCTTGGAGCAGACTGCACAATTCCGCGCGGCACAGATTTGCAGCATCTTGAATGGATCCGCGAAGCCGCAGAATAAAAAATATCATTACCATGCTTGACATAGATTGCCGGATCAAGTCCGGCAATGACAATGGGCAAATCCGATAATGACAAAAAAAACTAAACGAGGTGAATTATGAAAAAGACAATTTTAGCATTTATTGCGTTGGCAGCAATTCTTCCGCTTTCTGCAAAACCAAAAAAGTCAGACGGAAAAGTTCAGAAAATCCGCGTGGCTCACACAAACTATTATGTTCCTTATGATTTTGTAAATGACAAAGGCGAATCGGACGGATTTGAAGTCGCAATTTTAAAAGAAATTGACAAGCTTCTTCCGCAGTATGAATTTGAATATTTTCCGACTTCCGACGATGACCTTTTGATTGGAGTTCTTCAGGGAAAATATGATGTGGGAACAAAAGGCGTTTGGATTACAGAAGAACGCAAGAAAAAATATATTTTTCCACAGAACCCAATTGCGGCAAGCATCATTGGAATTGTAATCAGAAAAGACACAGCGGACAAAATAACAGACATGAAGTCGTTTGCAAAATATTCAGGAAAACTTGTTCCAATCGGACCTTCAAACGCGCAGTACAACATAATCGATGAATACAACAAGCAAAATCCAGACGCGCAGGTAAAGCTCGTGGCAGGCGACCAGTTTGAAGCGTCGGACGGATATGTTTGGGTTGTGGAAGGAAGATACGATGCCCGGGTAGACATAAAACTTTCGTTCCAGAACAACATTGAAAAAGAAGGCGCGCCTTACGCAAAATACAAGGAAAAACTTTCTTATGTTCCGTACAAGGCGATTCCAACTTGGCCGCTTTTCAACAGAAAAAATCAGGCACTTGCAAACGCTTATGACGAAGCAATAAAAACACTCAAGGAAAACGGCACGCTCGAAAAACTTTCGCAGAAGTATTTTGGCGAGGACATTTTTTCCTTTGTAGAATAGAAATAAAGTTGCCCTAAAAATATCTTTCATGTCATTTTCGGGCTTGACCCGAAAATCTAAATGTATATTTAAAGATTGCCGTATCAAGTACGGCAATGACAAGTTTAACAACAATTTTGGGAGCACCGTAAAAATATGGACAGACCATTTTATCCTGAAAAAATTCTTGAGCTTATTCCAGTTCTTTTGCCTTACCTGCTTGTAACTTTTAGAATTATCGCGGGAACAATTTTAACTGGACTTTTCATAGGATTTTTTCTTGCAAAAGGAATGCTTTCTTCCCATAATGTGCCAAGGAAAATTTCTTCCTTTATAATAAACGCATTCAGGTGCACGCCTTCAATTGTAATGCTGTTTGTAGTTTTTTACGGACTTCCAAATTTGTTCTGGGCAATATTCAAAATTGACATAAACGGCTGGGCAAAATCGTTTTACGTAATTCTTGCGCTGGGACTTTTGTTTTCAGCAAGCGCAGCGGAAATAATGAGGGCAAGCTATCTAAGCGTTCCAAAAGGACAAAGGGAAGCCGCATTGACTTCCGGGCTTACAGAGTTCCAGACTTTCAGGCGGATAATTTTTCCGCAGGCATTCGCAGTGTCGCTTCCGAATCTTGGAAACAGTTTGATTGCGCTTTTAAAGGAAGGCTCGCTCGCATACACAATCGGACTTGTGGACGTAATGGGAAAAGGCAATCTTTTTATCAGCATGAACTTTGGAGCTTATGCTGTGGAAACTTACACGGCTCTTGCGCTTATTTACTGGTCGCTCACAATTTCAATTGAGCAGATTTTCGGCAGACTGGAAAAACATTTTTCATGCGGAAGAAAAACTTTTTAACTGGGAAAACTTATGTTTGACGTGGAATTTTTCTTTAGAACATTCTGGCTTTCTTTTAAAGCTCTTCCTGTTACATTAAAAATAACCGCCGTGTCTTTTGTTGCCGGAATTGCGTTTGGGTTTTTGATTGCGCTTTGCAGAATACACAAGGTAAAAGTTCTTTCACAAGTTTGCGCATTTTTTGTTTCGTTCATACGCGGAACTCCAGTCGTTCTTCAGATTCTTGTTGTTTATTCAATAATTCCGTCTCTCTTAAATTCAGTTTTTAAAAATGCCGGAAGCTCAATCGATGTGTTTAAAATAAATCCAATCGCTTACGCTTACATTGTATTTTCACTGAACAACACGGCGATTCTTTCGGAAGTGTTCCGCTCAGCTTTGCTCACAGTCAGCAAAGGTCAGTTTGAAGCCGGAATCACTTGCGGACTTACAAACTGCCAGACTTACAGAAGAATTATAATTCCGCAGGCACTGGAAAGCGCGCTCCCGAACATTTGCAATGCCACCGTGAATCTTATAAAAAATACTTCGCTTGCATTTATGATGACTGTAAAAGACATTACAGCAGTTGCAAGAATTGAAGCTTCCTACGGATACAATTATATCGAATCTTACCTTGATATTTTTGTAATCTACATAATCGTGTGTTCTATAGTCCAGCAAATTTTCAGGCTGGCGGAAAAGAAAGTTTCAGTTTATAGAACAGGAAAATCCACACTAAAATTGGAAGGTGAAAAATGCTGAAAGTAAAAAATGTGCACAAGTCATTTGGAGAAAACGAAATATTAAAAGGCGTTGACTTGACAGTTGAAAAAGGAGACGTTGTTGTAATTCTTGGACCTTCCGGCTCTGGAAAAACAACTTTTTTGCGCTGCCTTGATTTTCTTGAAACCGCGGACAAAGGAGAAATGGAATTTGATGAAATCTGCACAAGCCTTTCTCATCCGCATAAAAAAACTGTTCTTCAAGTGCGGCGGAAAACTGGATTTGTTTTTCAGAACTACAATCTTTTTAACAACAAAACTGCGCTTGAAAACGTAATGGAAGGCCTTGTTACCGCAAGAAAAATTCCCAAGGAAGAAGCCAGAAAAACTGCGGAAGAAGCTCTTTTAAAAGTTGGACTTTTGGAACGCAAAGATTTTTATCCATCGCAGCTTTCTGGAGGACAGCAGCAGCGTGTTGGAATTGCGCGCGCCATTGCGGCAAATCCTGATGTTGTTCTTTTTGATGAGCCTACATCCGCCCTTGACCCGGAGCTTGTTGGAGAAGTTCTTGGCGTTATAAAAAAACTTGCAAAGGAAGGAACTACAATGATTGTTGTTACGCATGAAATGAGCTTTGCGGAAGATGTGGCGACTCAAGTTGTTTTCATGGACGGCGGAGTTGTTGTAGAAAAAGGCACAAGCGCGCAGATTTTTCAGCATCCAAAAGAAGAGCGCACAAAGAAATTTCTTCAGCGCGTGCTAAAGCCAATCGAATATATAATTTAAATAGGTTCGATTTCGAGTTTTAAATTTTGCTGTCATTATCGGGCTTGACCCGATAATCCGTTAGAAAATTATAGTAGATTGCTAACCGAGTTTGCTGTGCAAACATCGCAGTATCAAGTACGACAATGACATTAAATTCAAAATTTAGACAATAAAAATCAGGCGGAAAAAATGGCGTTATCAATAGAAACAAAATGTATTCACTTGGAAGACGAGGACAACTGTAAAAATCACTACGGCGCGGTAAGCTTTCCGATTTATCAGACAGCAACTTATGCGCATCCGGGAGCTGGAAAAAGCACTGGCTTTGATTATTCGCGCCTGCAAAATCCAACCCGGGAGCAGCTTGAAAAAATTGTCGCTTCTCTTGAAAACGGAACTGATGCGTTTGCACTTTCAAGCGGAATGGCGGCAATCAGCCTTTTGATGGAACTTTTTTCTCCGGGCGACAACTTGATTGTGGATTCAGATCTTTACGGCGGAAGCATAAGGCTATTCGACAATGTTTCAGCAAAAAATGGAATTGCATTTACCCGCACAGAATTCTGCAAATTTTGTGATGAAAATGGAATTGAAAATTTAATCACAAAAAACACAAAAGCGCTTTATGTTGAAACTCCCACTAATCCGATGATGAACGTTTCGGACATTTCACTTCTTTCCAAAATTGCAAAAAAGCACGGACTTCTTTTGATTGTGGACAACACATTTCTTTCTCCGTATTTTCAAAATCCGCTTAACCTTGGAGCAGACATTGTAGTTCACAGCGGAACAAAATATCTTGGCGGACACAACGACACGCTCGCAGGATTTGTTGTTACAAACAGAACCGACATTCAGGAAAAACTGCGGTTTCTTATAAAGACAACTGGAGCTGGACTTGCGCCGTTTGACTGCTGGCTTATTTTGCGCGGAATAAAAACTTTGGCTGTAAGAATGGAACGCGCGCAAGAAAACGCATTTAAAATTGCAAACTGGCTAAAAGAAAGTCCGCTTGTTGAGCGTGTAATTTATCCGGGCTTTTCAGAGCATCCGGGACACGAAATAATGAAAAGGCAGGCAAGAGGATTCGGCGCAATGATTACGTTCCAAGTCAAGTCTCAAAAACTCGCGCTTTCAATTCTGGAAAAAGTTTCACTTATCCGTTATGCTGAAAGTCTTGGCGGCGTTGAAACTCTCATAACTTATCCTGCAACGCAAACGCACGCTGATGTTCCGGAAGAGCTTAGAATAAAAAACGGAATCACAAATGCAACATTGAGACTTTCCGTCGGAATTGAAAACTGCGATGATCTTATAAAAGAATTTGAGCAGGTATTTTCACAAGCGCAAAAAGAGGAATAAAATTTTATGGAACAGAATCTTGACTTTGATACAATCGTTGACAGAAAAAATACAGACTGCCTAAAATACGACTTTGCAGTTCGGCGCGGACTTCCAGAAGATGTGCTTCCGCTTTGGGTTGCCGACATGGATTTTAAAACTTCAAGCTACATAATCGATGAGCTTAAAAAAGTGTGCGGGCACGGAATTTTTGGATACACAGAAACTCAAACTGAATATTTTAATGCGGTTGCTGGCTGGATGAAAAATCAGCACAACTGGAAAGTTCAGGAAGACTGGCTTATAAAAACTCCGGGCGTTGTGTTCGCTCTTGCAATGGCGGTAAAAGCCTTCACTCAAAAAGGGGACGCCGTTATTCTGCAGTTGCCAGTTTACTATCCGTTTATGGAAGTAATCCGCGACAACGAAAGAAAAGTTGTGAGCAGCGACCTTGTTCTGGACGATGACAACCGTTACCACATTGACTTTGCCGACTTTGAAAATAAAATAATTCAGAACAACGTAAAATTGTTTTTTTTGTGCAGTCCGCATAATCCTGTGGGAAGAGTTTGGAGCAAGGAAGAACTTTTGCAGCTTGGAGAAATTTGCCTGCGCCACAAAGTAATTGTTGTAAGCGATGAAATTCACAACGACTTTATTTTTGAAGGGCAGCACAATGTGTTCGCATCATTAAACGAAAAACTTGCAAATATAACAGTAACTTGCACTTCGCCAAGCAAAACTTTCAATCTTGCGGGAACACTTATTTCAAATATTTTTATTTCAAATCCTGAGCTTAGAAAAAAATTTAAAAAGCAAGTTGACGCTGCGGGAATAAGTCAGCTTAGTGTATTCGGAATAAGGGCTTGCCAAGCTGCGTATCAGCACGGACTTGAATGGTTCACTTCCGTAAAAAAATATATAAAAGCAAACATTGATTTTATTGAAGATTTCACGCAAAAAAATCTTTCCAGCGTAAAAATGATTCACCATGAAGGAACTTATCTTGTCTGGCTTGACTTCCGTGGAACCGGGCTTAACGCGCAGGAACTTGAAGACGTGATTATAAACAAAGCAAAACTTTGGCTTGACAGCGGAAAAATTTTCGGAACATCGGGAAATGGATTTCAGCGGATAAATGCCGCCTGCCCGCGAAAAACTCTTGAAGAAGCGATGAAAAGAATTCAAAAGGCTCTGAAATAAATTTTGTTGAAAAAGTTGAACAGTGATTTTATAATTATTGCATGAAACATTTTAAATTATTTTCTTCATTCAAAGCTGTTGTTTGCATTGCCGCCTTATGGGGGGGGCTGTGCAGCTGCTCTGGTTTAGACGGAATTTTTGATGACAAAGATGAAAAAGACAGCAGCTCAAAGGAATCTTCATTCACAGGAAAATACACAGAGCCGACAACTGGAACTGTCACTTTTTATGAAGGCTACGATGCAACTTCTGTAGCATATTATGTTCCGCAGATTGAAGGCGGATTTTACAAATGCGCAGTTTCAGAACCAAAACTTGCAGAGCTTCCGCCGGGAACTGCACTTAAAATAACTTACAACGGAACAACAATCAACGCGCTCATAACTGACCTCTGCCCTTCTTCAGAAAACAGCAAATGGACAAGCCAAAGTTCATATTTCTTTGACCTTGCAAAAAACGCATTCACAAAACTTGCGGATGAAAAATTAGGACACATTGATGTTGCATTTAAAGCAATTCCATATCCAACAAAGTCAAATATTTTCTTTCAGGCAAAGGACGGAATCAACGAATGGTGGTTTGCCGGAAGATTTTACAATATGCGCTATCCGCTCAAAAAAGTGGAAATCAGCATTGACGGTTCTGCATACAAGCAAATGGAGCGACTTTCCACGCAAAACAACTGGTACGAAATCAAAGGAGAAAATTTAATTTCCGGAAAAAAGAAATTCCGCCTGACAGACGTTTACGGACAAGTCATAGAAACAAGCGAAATTTCTTCTGTTTCAGCAATGGGAACATACAACTGCGGAAAAAATTTTGAGTATTAAGAAATACTGTCATTATAATGGGTTACAAAGAGATTGCCGTATCTAGCGGTAATGACATAAAGGTAAATTCAGCAACGGCAAACTTGTTAACCAGAAAATAACTGTTAAGTTTTTTACCAATCTAAAACTTTGCGCTCTGAAAGTTTTTTGTATTCTTCTGCAAGCTTCAAGTTTTTCTGTACATATTTTCCTTCAGAAAAATAAATGGAAAGTTCCTTGCACGCAGGCGGATCTTCAAAGTAAGCAGCTTCTTTAAAATAAGAAATTGCTTTTTGCTCATTGTGCGTTGTGTCGGGCAAATCTCCAGTTTGATAAGCTTTTCCAAGCCTGTAATTTGCCTGTGGACATTTTAAGTCTGCGGCTTTTTTATAAAAGTAAACGGCAGCATCCAAATCTTTATCTACTGCAATTCCATTTTCAAAGCACTGGGCAATTCTGAAAAAAGCAAAAGGTTTTGAATTTTCAGCTTTTGAAAGCGTATTGAAAATATCAAATGCCATGCTTTCATTTTTTTCTGTGCCGAAGCCTTCAATTAAAAAATCGGCTTTGCAGGTAAGTGCTCCGGCATCTCCAAGGCTTGCAGGCAACTGAACATATTTCCATGCAAGCTCAGGATTAAAATATTTGGAATCTTTATTTTTATAAATCCAGACAAGACTTTTAGAAGAAAGGCTGTCATTTTTTTCAGCAAGAATTTTATAAATTTCTATTGCCTCATCAGTTTTTCCATTCCGCTCAAACAATTCAGCCTGCTCAAATTTTTTAACATCTTCTTCTGTAGAATCATAAAAAAGTCCGGCAGTTTTTTGAAGCAAGTTTGAAACTTCTGAATGAAAAAAAATTCCTGCAAGAATCAAAGCGGTTTCTTCAATTTCATTTTGATAAAAAACATCAGCTCCATGCTCAAGAAGAATTTCCGCACATTCAGAATCATCATAATATGCAGCCCACATCAAAGGCGTCCAGCCATAACTGCGGCAGATATTTGCATCCGCGCCATTTTCAAGAAGACAGCGCAAAACGTTCGGATAGCCATTTACAACAGCAAACGAAAGAGGCGAATGGTGAGCACCAAATCCAGAAAAAACTGAAAGGTTTGCTTTATAAGCGCAAAGAAGCTTAACAAATTCTAAACTGACTTCTTCCTTGCCTTTATTCACGGAAATAAGAATTGGGGTTTCATCAAACTTTTCAACTGCATAATTAAATTCCGCATCTTCACTTTTAAATCCAGCTTTTTCAGCATAAAGAATGGCAGCCTGCACACGCTCATCATCTATTAAACGTTCATTTGGATTCACTCCTTTTTTTAAAAGAGTTTCCGCGCCATCCAAATCATCTTCAAGCACAGCCTTGTAAAGCCGAAGTAAATCAGAGGCTTGAGAAAAACCAAAAACATTCAGAGAAAATAAAAAAGTGAAAATGAGGAAGAGCTTTTTCATAGGAAATTTACTC
The DNA here is from genome assembly GCA_963654755.1 of Desulfovibrionaceae bacterium. Classification (GTDB taxonomy): domain Bacteria; phylum Spirochaetota; class Spirochaetia; order Treponematales; family Treponemataceae; genus Treponema_D. The sequence goes on along the minus strand of CAVKBG010000027.1, from coordinate 11,334 downwards.
CGCATAAATAGGAAAATCTTGTTTGCCCAAATCACGTTGCGGAACTTGTTCATAGCCCCATTTTTCATAAGACAAATTAGGAACTTCATTGTCTATATAATTGCTAAGCTCCGTAAGCGTAATAAATCCATCTTTGTTCGTATCAGCTTTTCCATTTAAGCCTTCGACAAGAACATAAGTAAAAAGTCCATGTCCATTATAGCCTTCCATTGCAGATTGAGTGTCTCCCGCCGCAACAATTGTGGCATGTCCAGTCGCACGTGAAAGCCTGTCAATCGCAGTTTTTTCTGACATTCCACGCTGACCTTTATCTGAAATAAACGCACCTGAATTGCAAGTATCAAGAATAACAAGCGACTTGCTGGCATTTATAAGTGAAAGATTTTTTATCAAATCTGTTTTTGAAACTCCTGATAAAGAAATTTCATCTTCAGATTTATAACGAAAATCAACTGGAATAAAATAATAGTCACCGTCTTTATGAACAGTTCCGTGTCCTGCAACATAAAGAACAAAAACATCATCTGTCTTTATTTTTGAAGAAAGTTCAGAAAATTTTTCGCTAATATTTTTCTTTGTAACTTCAGAATCAAAAAGATACTCAGTGTGAACAGCATTATAAAGCTTGGTATTTTGAACTGAAAGCTTTTTTTGTACAGCCTGCGCATCTGGAACTGCATAATTTAGCTGAAGACTTTTATCTCTGTACTGATTTACACCAACAACAAGAACATAAAGTTCTGGTTGTTCCTCTTTTCCTTGCCAAGAAACTTCATAAACAGATTTTACACTTTCAATCTTTTCGGCAGCATTATAAGCGGAAACAGTTATTGTATTTTCTCCACGTGAAAGCGAAAGTGGCCATGAGTACTGAGCAACAGAATTTTTACTTCCATCACTCACACGAATCACACGGCCATTCAAACTTATGTTTACGCTTCCAATTCCGCTACCTTTGTCAGTTACGGAAAAATCAAGCATAATGTCTCTTGATTGAGATGTGGAATTCTTATTTAAAATATTCACAGCAGGAGCAGCACCAGAAGCCGCAATATCAGAAAGCGTGATTCCTTGCGCATAAGCAGAAATATCCTGTCCCTGAAGTTTTGCCGCAACCAAGTCCGGGCGATACAGCTTGTCATACATCTGATTAAGTTCAATTATGTCCAAACCATCCACAAGGTAAACAAGATTTTTTGTAGCCCATTCCGTGCCAGCAAAGAATCCTTCTGGAGTATAAGTTATATATTCAGATTCTTCAAATGGAATAAATGTATATTGCAGTTTACTAGTTTCTATATTCCAAACTTTTATAAGACCATCATCTTGAAAAACAGCAAGTAAATTATTACGAGGATTAAATGCAACATTTTCAAATCCAGCAATAGGATTATCTTTTTTTATTTTTAACAGCAATTTACTAACATCATTATTCCAAATAATAATTTCACTATCTGATATAGTAGCAATATATTTTTTATCGTGACTTTGTTTTATCGCAATGATTTTATCGATAAAAACATCTATCGTTTTTTCACAAATCCCAGAATCTATATTCCATATTTTAACAGTTTTATCTTCAGAACCAGTAACAAGAAATTTTCCATCCTGAATATAGCACAAACTTCTAACTTTATCTGAATGACCATATAAAATTTTTTTGCACTCACCTGTATATGGATTCCAAATTTTTATCGTTTTGTCAATTGAACAAGTTGCAAGTTGTGTCCCATCTGGACTAAAGGAAACATCCATTACATTTCCCGTATGCCCAGTAAGTTTATTTATGCAAGTCCAATTATCTGTGCTTGAAATTTTTATTGAACAGTCTTGAGAACCTGTAGCAATATATCTATTGTCTGGACTCCATGAAGCACATAAAGCAAAATAATCATGCTCAATTCTTCCAACTTCATTTCCTGTATTTGAATCATAAATAAAACAAATATTATCAAAACCTGGAGCAGCAACATATTTTTCATTTGGACTAAAATACAACTTAAAAATTACATTATCTCTTATTTTTGTTTCATAGAATCTTCCAGAAGAAAAATCAAAAAACTTTACAGAATGTTTTTTATTAGAAATTCTATTTACATAAGAAATAATATTGCCGGTTTTACTCCATGCTCCATCCACAATACCATTATTAAAATTTAACTTCTCATTTTTTATTAAATGATTTTGCATATCAAAAAATTTTAATTCTGTAGAACCAATCGCAAATGTATTACAATCAGGAGAAAAGTTAATAGCAGTAACTGTGTTGCCAATAAATTCTTTAGTATCAAATATTTTTCCTGTTTTTATATCTAAAATATCTACAATGCCACTTCCAGAATATGTAATTCCCAAATAATTCCCATCATTACTATAAGATAAAATCCATGGTTTATTGTTTTTTAATGAAATTGTTTTTATAAAAGTTCCTGATTGCAAATTATAAATTCTTATTTTATTTTTTAAAATAAATGAAATAGCAATATATTTCCCATCTGGTGAAAAGATAGCATTAACAGCATCATTTGGAACTGACAAAGTTTTTAAGCATTTGCCTGTAGTAAAGTCCCATATTTTTATACTAGAAGCAGCACCTGAAACAATACAATTATTTATAGGATTTAAAGAAATAAAAAATAAACCAACAAAGCTTTTATCTGTTATAGATCTTAAAAGATTTCCAGTTTCAGCATTCCAAACTTTTATGCAGTTTTCATCTTCGCAAGCAATAATATATTTATCATCATTGCTATAGTAGGCTGCAGTAATATCTTTATCATTACAATTTATTGTTTTTAAGCAAACTCCTGTAGCAAAATCCCATATTTTTATTGTTTTATCCAAAGAAGATGTAAGTATAGTATGCCCAGAGTGGCTGAAATTTGCAGAAGACATTTTGCCATTATGCCCATAAAATGTACGAATAAGGCGCATAGAAGAAGCATCCCACAATTTTGCAGTATAATCTCCAGAGGTTAAAATATACTTTCCATCTGCACTATAACAAATAGAAGAAATTCCAGCCGCATGACCTTGAGAAATTGTATAATCTTTTATAGCTACTGGAGCATCATTTTTTTCATAATTCTTGCTTATCGCCCCAATTCCACGTACATCAGCAAAAGACAAAGCAATAAAAATGTTTAATATAAATAGAATTGAAATAGTTTTTTTCATTTATGATTATTCCTTGCTAATTTTGAAGTTTTCTTTTTTCAATATCAATTAAATCAACCGTCGCATTGCTCTCTCCTCTTTTTACAATATCAGTTAAATCAAAGAATCCATTATTATCAGAATTTTCATCTAAGTCACCTCTTATAACAACATCAACTAATCTAAATTTATTTCCAATTAAAACAGGTCTATCATTTCCTTTAGATTTTTCTTTTTTAACATTCACAACAACTTCTTTTGAAGTTGTAATGTCAATACAAATCTTGTCGTCCTTTGTTTCTGTAATTTCTATTTTTACGTTATTGTTTTCTATTTTCATTTTACAGCTCCCATAAAAACAAGAAAAATAAACACATCTATAACAAACAAAAACATAAGAACTCTTAAAAAGATTGATGCAAGAAGATTCAAGTTGTCTACTTTATCCAAAATTCTACGGTTAGTTTCCATAGTTTTTTTATTCTCTTCAAAAATACTTTCACTTATTTTCTCGTCAGAAAATTCTTTAGTTTGTATTTCTTCATAAAATGCTGAAAGCTTTTCAGGTTCAAATAGGCATAGCTCCTTTGGAATCAAAATAACAGCACATATAATCATAAGAATCACACCGCAAATTATCGTAATGCTAAAAACTATAAAAGACACTGACTTAAATAAACTGCAAATTTCTATAGATTTATCAAACACTTTTGAAAAGAAGTCTATTATCATAGCCAAAACAAGAGCAACAAAAGCCAAATACCCAGTCGCTTTTGCCTCTACAGACCTTCTTTCATTAATAAGATTTTCTGATGACTTTAAAACCCATTCCAAAATATTAATTTCATCTTTCATAATATTGACCTCGTTTTTTTATTTATGATTCCATTTTATTTTTTCATCAAATGTGGCATAGGAAGAGATATACCATTTTCCATCTGATGAATACTCTTCAATGCAGAAAACAACATAATACATTCCAGATGCTGGATTTTCATTCGTTGAGTTAATTTTTCTTGAAATATCATTATATCCATACTCTGGTTCAAGGTTATCGTAAATAATAGTCGCCATGCGTCTTCCTTCATGCATTTGTTTATCAGACCATATATGATTAGAGAGAAAAATGGAAAAACGTAAATCACCAGAAACACTTGTATCTTCATTTTGAATTCGAAGTGCATTAATAGTCCAATTTGCACCATCAAAAGAATATCCAAGACCTCTTCCCGAAATAAGCGTTACTTTATCTTTTGTGCTAGCATTAAGTCCATTCAATTGAATTATATTTGAATTTCCATTTGAGTATGAAGCTGGCAAAGATACAGAAAATAGAGGAAATTCACTTGCAGCCAATGAAGAATATGGAACTTGAGCGTATCCCCATTTTTGTTCTGAACGTGAAATGACTTCTCCACCTATGTAAGAAGAAAGTTCTTGCATTGAAATAAAACCATCATTGTTCCTGTCTGCACCGCCTTTCATTGCATCCAAAAGAACGTAAGTAAAAAGTCCGTGTCCATTATAGCCTTCCATCGCAAATTGATTATCAGAACAAGCAGCAATTACAGCCTGTCCTGTAGCATTCGCAAGTCTATCTATTGCAGTCTTTTCTGTCATTCCGCGCTGACCTTTATCTGATGCAAATGCTCCAGAAGAACAAGTATCCAAAAGAACCAATGATTTTTTTGCTTTTACAAGAGATAAATTTTTTAGCAAATCATTTTTTGAAACTGCATCAGTTACAAGAGAATCAGCTCTTGTGCCAAGATAATCATACGGAATAAAGTAATAATCACCATCATTGTATGTTGTTCCATGTCCTGAAATAAAAAACACAAAAACATCATCTGGTGAAACTTTGTTAGAAAGGTCATTAAATTTTTTCACAAGATTCTGCTTTGTAACATCTTTATCACGTAAACTTTCTACGACAACTCTATTGTAAAGACTTCCATTTTGTACCAATAAAGCTTTTTCCAAAGAATCCGCGTCATTAACACAGTAATTTAATTTTAAGCCTGAATCTCTGTAATTATTTACAGCAACAGTCATAACAAAGAGATTTGGACGGTTCATATTTCCATTCCATGTTAAATTAAGCAAAGCTTTTTTACTGGAAATTTCATTTGCTCCATTCATTGCAAAAACTTGAATTACATTATTTCCACTATCAAGCGTAACAGGAATACTACAAGTAAAAGTTTGACCTTTAGAACTTTTTAATCCATCTGAATACCGATAAACTTTTCCGTTTACACTGTAATTTACACTTCCAATTCCACCGCCTTTGTCAGTTACAGAAAAGTCAAGCATAATGTCTCTTGATTGAGATGTGGAATTTTTATTTAAAATATTCACAGAAGGAGCAACACCAGAAGCCGCAATATCAGAAAGCATAACTCCTTTTGCATAAGCCGAAATATCCTGTCCCTGAAGTTTTGCCGCAACCAAGTCCGGGCGGTACAGCTTGTCATACATCTGATCAAGTTCGATTATGTCCAAGCCGTCAACAAGATAAACAAGATTCTTTGTAGCCCATTCTGTGCCAGTAAAGAATCCTTCTGGAGTGTAAGTTATATATTCACCATTAGGTGCATTTAAAATCGTTGCAAGCAATTCTCCAGAACCAAAAGACCACACTTTTATTGTATTATCAGTTGCACAAGAAACAAGACGCTTTCCATCTTTTGAAAAAGACACAGTACCAACAATGCCTTTATGCCCTTTTAGAGTATTTAAAAGCTTTATATTGTTTATATCCCAAATTTCAATATCACCATCATAAGTTCCATTTGCAATACATTTTCCATTGTTGCTATAGCAAAGACAATTACTGCTACTGCCAAATGCAGCAACTTCTTTTTCTGTAGATAAATTATAAAGCCTTATGCCTTTTTCTTCACTAATAACACCTGTTAACAAGTAATTTCCATCAGGAGAAAATTTTATTGATTGTATATTACTGTCTATATTTACAGTTTTTATTATGTTATTTTTTTCAATACTCCAAATAGAAATAGAATTAGTTAAAAAATTCTTACTATCATTATCAATAGTAGCAAAACATTTACTATCAGAACTAAAGCATATACCACTAGTCCCTTCCAATCGAGAGTATAACGTCTTTATTTTTTTTCCTTGCAACAAACTGTGAATAGATATTTCATTTTGAAAAGGTTTTCCAAAAACTATATATTTTCCATCTGGAGAAATAGAAAAACTATCTTCAGTTACTTCATTTTTGATTGTTTGTTCAATTTGATATGTTTTTGAGTTTATTACTTTTGTGCCATTCCATGATAATGGAAATATTCTATTATTTTCTATTGCTAATTTACTATAACTTTCTTCTTTGTCGATAATATAAGACTGTAAACCAGTATTTAAATCATATATCAATATCCCATAATCAGAAGCAGCAGCTATATCATTTTTATTATCAATAAAGCCAACCGCATTTACACTAATATCAGGACCAATTTTTGTTTTGATACTCACATTATTTAAATTGAATTTAAAAAGTTCGTCATGGTCTCCAACAACTGCATAATTGCCATCAGGAGAAAAACAAACTACATCGCCGCCTGAGTCATCTTCATCATATAATGAAACTACTTTTTTACCTGTAGATGTTTCAAAAAAATCACCTTTCCCACAAATAAAATATTTTCCACCAGGTGTAAAAGCAACACTATCAACTCCATCGGAATCTATATCATAAATAAAAGAATCAGTTTTTATATCCCATAATTTTATTGAAGAATCCGTACCATAACCAGAGCCAAATAATAGGTATCTACAATCAGGACTAAATACAAGAGAATGAACATAATTATAACATTTCAATGTTTTTACAAGTTTAAAATTATCTAAAACACTCCAAATATTAATTACATTGTTTTTTTGATCTATTTTACATCCAGAAGCAATATATTTTCCATCTGGACTACATACAACAGCAGAAGATGGAATTCCTGCATCATCTATTTTTTTTAATAAACTGCCTGTATTCGTATCATAAATTTCAATATATGAATTTGAAATATAAAGATTTTTTCCGTCTGGAGAAAAAGAAAAACCTTTGCTCATATTACTGTTCACGGTAATTGTTTTTATACAACTGCCAGTTTTTATATTCCAAAAATATAGCTTATCATTCCATTCATGAGTACTTACAAGTGTATATGAATTAGGTATAAAATCTATCCAAAAAACTGCTTTAGTATCAATGGAAATTGTCCTAAGAAGCAAATTGTTATCTGCATTCCATATTTTTATATTTCCTGCATTATCTGAACTTGCAATGTACTTTCCATCATGGGTATAGCAAATACGTGTTATAGATTGTGAATGCGGTTGATTTACAATAAGCTCTGCCTTGCCGTTAGAATTAATAGAGTTGTTTTTCCCATTATTTGAAACCACCCCAATTCCACGTACATCAGCAAAAGACAAAGCAATAAAAACATTTAATATAAATAAAACTAGAATAGATTTTTTCATGGTCATTGTTCCTTATTATTTTTGGGATCTCTTATAACAATATCAGTTAAATCAAAAGCTGCATTAACCTCTCCACTTGCCGCAATATCAGTTGTTCCAAGTCTTTCTTCTATTAAATCAAGATTTTCTTTTGAAAAAATAATTTCCGAAGATTCTTTGCCGACATTCACAACAACTTCTTTTGAAGTCATAATATCAATACAAATCTTGTTATTCTTTGTCTTTGTAATTTCTATTTTTACGCTATTGTTTTCTATTTTCATTTTACAGCTCACATAAAAACAAGAAAAATAAACACATCTATAACAAACAAAAACATAAGAACTCTTAAAAAACCTGACGATTTTAAAACCCATTCCAAAATATTAATTTTGTTTTTCACAACCTTTCTCCTACTTCTATTTTCTTTCCAGTACTGCATAGCCTATTTTGTAAACACTTGAGCCTTTTTTTATTCCTCCGATTGCGCGTGTTATGTTTTGCAAGTCACCATTTTTATATTCGCCACTGTTTGTTCGAGCCGGAAGCCCTTGCGCACTTTCACTTGCATAAATCAGAATTTGCTCAGAACCATAAGTTCCATAAAGAACACGGAAATCAATATCAGAAATATCTGGGAAATATCTAGTCTGTCCTGCACGCACAAAATTATTTTCAATCGGAAGCCAAGATTTTTGTCCAGCCGCATCAATGCACAAAATAGCAATATAAGAATCCTTGTCCACATGAACCATAAAACGTACAATGTCATCTGGATAAAGCACATCAACAAGATTTCCATCTTTATCAAGCATCGCAGCCTGAATAGCAATACCGCCAGAAGAATTGTTTGATTTTGAAAAGTCATCGTTTACATTTTCAACAATATTTTGATTAGCAGGCTTTACATTGAATCCCGGAAGATTTTGACTTGAAATTTCAAATGAGGACTTTTTAGCATTTCCAACAAGAGGACGAAAATCAAGGAAAAGTTCTAAAACTGGTCCACGCTCAACAAAAACGCAGCTTACAGTTCCAAGCGGAAGCTCCCTGTCATTCCATTCATCGCCAAGATTTTTATAAACACCGCTTTCATTCAATCCCGCAATAAAAAGCTCTGCTTGTCTGTCTGCATTTAAACTAAAAATATCATATCCATTTTCTGAAAGCACAGTTTCAATTTTTTGACGAAGATAAGGCGTGAACTCAGTTGCACTTTCTGTTTCTCCATAAGTCAAAGCACCCACGATTACAGGACCTTTGTTTTTAGGAAGAATTTTTATAAGTGATTTTTCAAGTGAAGATGAAAAATCCGCAGAATAAACCAAAGGCAAAATAAAAGCACAAACAAAAAGTAAAAAAAATTTTTTCATGCAAATCTCCTTTCAAGAATTTTAAAATATTTTTTATTTTCCTATTGCATCTTGAATTTTTTGCGCAAAGACAGAATCCGTTTCGAATGCAGAAGCAATATTTTCCGTTGCGCTTTTTACAGATTTGCTTAAATCCCTATTAAGTTTTCCCCAGACATTTTTTGAATCCGACTGCAAAACAAGTTCTCCATTTTTTTCAAATGTGATATAAGCGGAAGTGATTTTGAATTTTTTTATTTCATCCTGCGAGCCAAAAATTTCTGATGAAAGATGAATTGTAAAGTTAAACTTTTTATTGCTCAATTTTTCCTCTGAAATTTTTATTGGAATTTCATTTGAATCCAAAAGCCGCTGAATTTTTTCAACAAAAATTTTTGAATCACAAATCATTTCTGTATCAGAATCAAGTACAAGAGAAGCTTGAACTGGCACAACTGTAAATAGAACTGAATTGCGTGCATTTTGAGTTTCACCAGATGTAAGCTCAGCTGAAAGTGTATACAAACCAAGTGGAAGTTTTTTTGTGCTAAGAGATATATTTACAATTCCTTCATCAGAACTTTTATAAGGAATTTCTGCAATCAAATTTCCTGCCGAAAATAGTTTTGCATTGCAATCAAGGCTTCCGGAATTTTTATAGTCAGGAGAAAATATTTTCACTTTTACAGAAAAACTTTCTCCTTTTTCAATCTTAATTTGATTAGTAGAATTTTCATCCAAAAATTTAAGAGAGCAATTTTTCAAAAGACGCTGGATTTGAATTTGCGTATATTCATAAAGTCCGGCTTTTCCAGATGAAGTTTCTATATAAGACACAGAACGGTGAATTGGATTTTCTTCAAGTGAAGAAAGAACAGATTTATATGCCGTAATCGCAGAAGTTACAGAAGAAAATGGCAACGATGATTTTTCAGGAAGAAGAGAAACATAACGCTTTGAAATATTTTTCGCAAATTCATCAATTTCTTTTTGAACTTTTGCTTTTGGAATTTGACATAAAACATAACATGTAAAATCGTCTTTTTTATTTCCGTTTTCTAAAACAATAAACTGTTCTGTATAAAATTTATCTGCGGCAACTTGAGAAACATAACGTTCAGCAAACGACTGGATTATTTTTTCTTCTTCAATGTACGGATCAAGAATATCAGTTGAAAGTCCTTGCACAGTTTTGCGTTCAATTCCAGAATCGCGGATTACAACTCCATAATAAGAAACAATTTGCCTGCGTGCATCTGCCATGGCATTATTGCGGGCTTCCTGAACATCTGCGGCCTTTCTTGAAACTCCTGTAAAATACAATTCTTCTTCACTTTCTGGAATTGAATCAATCCAAGCAGGTCTTTCATCTGGCCAGCTTTTTACAAATTCTCTGGAATATTTTTTTTCATTAAAATCAGAATCTTTATTAACCTTTGACGAAGCGCAACCGAATAATAAAAAAGAGCAAATCAGAAAACAAAAAGAACTTCCTATGCAGACACATTTCATAGAACATCCTTCCAAAAATGAAGATACATCTTGGATAAATCGTAAACAAAAAAAAGCTGACTTGCTAAAAAAATCTAAACAAGCCAGCTATTAATTTTTCTAGTCAAGTAAAGATGACTGCAAGTCTCCGCCAAATATATCGCGGACTTTTTCAAACTGCTTGCGTTTTTCAGCATCTTTTTCCGCTTCTGCTTTTTTCTGATATTCATTAGCCTTGTTTTGGTTGAACTCTTTCATGGCGCGGTCAGCATCTTCTTTTGAAATCGTCATAAGAACATAAACTCTATAGTAAGGTTTATTATTTTCGTTCAAATACATTTCAGTATAAAATTCTTTTCCCGGAAGATTTTTTGCAACGCCTTCAGCAAGATATTCTCTAAGCTCCTGTCCAGCTTTTTGCGGATCAAGAACATCGCTTGAAATTCCATAAGTTGCAGAAAGTTCGCGGCTTTTATCTGAAACCATAGTTCCGTAATAACTTACAAGCTGATTTCGACCATTTTTCATAGCGTCATTTCGTGCCTCAACATCAGTAGCAAAATTATTGCTAATTCCTGTAAATGCAAGTTCCTTTTTTGTAATAGGAACAACATCAATCCAGTCAGGACGTTTTGCGGGAATAGTTTTTACAGGTTCAAGAGCGGCAAGAGCAGCCTTGCGTGCTTTTACATCATCAGTTTCATTGCTTGCGCATCCTACAAAAAACATAGCAAATCCTGAAACTAAAACTGCAAATATTTTTCCAAATTTCTTCATAAAAACCTCTTTATGATTTTATTTCTGTAAGATATATTTTATTATATCCCAAAGATACTGTCAAATTATTTCT
>CAVKBG010000026.1:0-34862 GCA_963654755.1 Desulfovibrionaceae bacterium | reverse complement strand
GCTGAAATTCATAGACTAATAATATAGCACATAATTTCTTATTTTTAGATAAAAACTAGATTTTTGATAGATTTTTTTTTCGATAAAATGATTTTTTTTACAGAAAAACAGATATATAACCTGAATGTCGAGTTTTGACAAAAACAGTTATTCGACTGACATTTTTCTGCCGATAAGCTTGTCATTGCCCTGCTTGATACGGCAATCTAGTGCAAAATTTCCAACGGATTATCGGGTCAAGCCCGATAATGACAGAAAAATTCAAAAACATTCGACCATAAAAATACAAAAGCTGGAAAACAAACAATGTCATTTTCCAGCTTAAGAAAATTATTCAGCAATAAAATTTTCGTATTGTCTTATACTTTGAACAAATCAACCTCGTCTCCAAGTTTCTTTATAGACTGAGCCATAAGATTAGAAATTCCAGACAAGGCATTTCCTGTTTCATTTATTTTTCTTGCGCCGGCAGACATTTCACTCATTCCTTGTTTCATGCTTAATGTCGAATCCTGCAAAGTTTTTATTTCATTTAGAATATCCTTGCCGCCTTCTGACATCTGTTTAGATGACTCTCTTACCTGCACAGTGCTGTCGTTCATCTGTGTAAGGGCAAGAGAAATCTGGCGGGAACCTTCACCTTGTTCCTGCATAGCATTTTTTATCTGAGACACAAGACTGTTTGTTTCCACCATTTCATTTGAAACAGAAGAAAAAGTTTCGGATGCAATTTTTGAGGCAGAAACAATTTCTTCGATTCCATCAGTTATTTTCTGCAGCTGCTCTCCAATCGTCTTTGACTGTTCAGATGAAGTTTCAGAAAGCTTGCGGATTTCATCTGCAACAACGCTAAAGCCTTTTCCTGCTTCACCGGCATGGGCGGCTTCAATTGCAGCGTTCATGGCAAGAAGATTTGTCTGTTCCGCAATACTTGAAATAACGGCATTTGCTTCCTGCAAAGACTGGGACTCGCTTGCAATGACAAGAATTCTTGAGTTAACATCGTCCTGCTTCTGCACGCCTTCAGAAGACCTCTGCTCAAGGCTTTCAAATGAAGCCGCCATTTTTCCAACAGAAGAATTTACAGAGTTTATGTTTCCAATCATCTGCTCAACAGCCGCGGACGCTTCTGTAACACAGGCAGACTGGCTTTCAATCATATTATTCAGATTGTCAATTCCAATAGAAATTTTATCAAGAACATTTGTTGTCTGATCCACAGTTTCGGAATTGCTGTTTATGCCAGTTTCTACATTCTTGATATTGGAAATTATCTGGCTTATAGAAGTAGCAGTATCCTGCGTTCCAGCATCCAAATCAGAACCTACTTTTAGAAGCTCGTCCTTCAGTTGTTTTATAACAAGAATTATGTTTTGCAGTTTTTCCATAAAGGTATTGAAGCTGATTATAATTCCGCCTATTTCGTCATTGCTCTTTTTCTTAAGCTCAATTCGCTTGGTCAAATCAGCATTTCCTGAAGCAATTTTATTTATAGACTGCTCAAGAACAATAAGAGGCTGAGTCTTGCGGACTAAATTGACAATTACTCCAGAAATTACAGCAATTCCAATGACAAAGTTTGAAATAATTATAATGGAAACAATTTTTCTAAAAATACTAAGAACTTCCGCCTCGGAAATAACTATGCAGTTGCGCCAGTCAGTTCCTTCAACAATGGAATAAAAAAGATAATATTTTCCGTTAGCAGTATTTATAATGCCGTTTCCGTTTACACTTGAATTAGAAAGAATTTTCTTTGCATCTTCTGTTGCAAAAAGCTTATCAACTTCTTTTGAATCCCCGGAAGAAGCTATCATAAGTCCAGTTCCAGAAATAAGGGCAGAAACTCCAGTATTTCCAAGTTCTGTATTTTCCACAAAACGGCTTATCCGTTCCGAAGTTGTTACTCCAGAGAAAAATCCAATTGTTTTTCCATTAAGTTTAAGCGCACGGTTGATATGAATAACTAATTTTCCAGAAACTTTAGAAGGGCTAGGATTGTCTATAAATGAATCAGCTCCATTCTGCATTATTGCCTTAAAATAATCACGGTCTGTTACAACTGTATGAGTTCCCATGTCGGATTTAAAGTTTCCGTCTTGGTCAACAAAAGCTACATAATCAAACCAAGATCTTCTTAAATATGAATGGCTTTGCAGCCAAGAAACTATTTCAGCCGGATTTCCAGTTTTGCAAACATCAGCATTTACATATACATCCATTCCAACTTTAGATTTTTCAAGAACTGAAGATATTTCAGAAGAATAAGACCTTGCAAGTTCTGAATAGTCGGAATAAGCGTCTTCCAGCAAATCTTTTCTTGTTAAATTTACAATAATAATAAGCTGAATGGCAACTAAGAACATTATAATAAGAGATGTCTGAATTCCAATTGAGACTGAAAGTTTTCCTTTTTTCATATTTTCACCTATAAAATATTCCAATATGTTATATATTATAAATCTTTATCGGTAAAAAATCAAAGAATTCAATACCTTGAAGTGTTATTGTTTCTGTTTGAATTTGTCTTTTTATCTAAAATTTAGTATTATCTTTTACACAAAGGAAATTTCTAAAAAACTTCAGTTTTTAGAAACAACTCTGAAAATGCGATGTTTTAATTCGTGTTATTATAACAAATTAAAACTCGTAGGCATCTCTAAAAATAAGTTTTAGAGATACCCAAAACATATTTATAGAGGCATTTATGAAGAAATTAACACCTATAACACTCCTATGCGGTTATCTTGGAGCAGGAAAAACAACTCTTCTAAACAAAGTTCTTTCAAATCAGGAAGGATATAAAGTCGCAGTTATTGTAAATGACATTGGCGAAGTGAATTTTGACGAAAAACTTATTGCCGATGGAGCAAAAATAACAGACACATCAAGCATTGTTCCTTTGACAAACGGCTGTATTTGCTGCACACTCAAAACTCAGCTTGCCCAGAACATTGAAAACCTCATAAAAAGCGTCAAATTCGACTATATTATGATTGAAGCAAGCGGCGTATGCGAGCCAATGCCTATTGTTCAGGAACTTGAAACAATAAAGAACGGCAAAGTTGACAATGTTGTAGGCGTTGTTGACGCAGCACGTCTTGTAGATGAATTTGCAGGCGGAGACAAGCTCTTGAAAAAGGATTCTATTGAAGAAGAAGACGTAGAAAGCCTTCTTGTTCAGCAGATTGAGTTCTGTTCCACACTTGTAATCAACAAAAAGGACTTAGTTTCTGATGAAGAATTCAAAAAAGTACGCAAAGTTATCGAAGTTCTTCACCCGGGCGTAAAGATAATTGAAACAAGCCATGGCGATGTAGATGTAAAAGAAATCATGGGAACAAATTCCTTTGAATTTGACAGCGTTTATGCAAGCGCGGGCTGGTGCAAGCATCTTGAAGAAGACGAAGTTGAAGATGAACATTACGAAGAGCACCACCACCATGAAGAAGAACACGATGAACATGAAGAACATCATCACCACGAACATGATGAGCATGATCACAAAGAACATGAGCATCACCATCATCACGAGCACCGCCACGAAGGAGAAAGCGAAGACGAGTACGGAATAGGAACTTTCATCTATTATAGAAGAAAGCCGTTTGACCGTCAGCTTTTGGACGAATATGCAAACACTTGGCCGCGCAATATAATCCGCTGCAAAGGTCTTATGTGGTTCGCAGATGAGCCAGAGATGGCTTGGGTATTTGAAACTTCCGGCAGACAGATTCAAGCTGGATATTCTGGACAGTGGGTTGCAGCCTGTTCACCTGCCGAGCAGAAAAAAATCCTTGAAGAAAATCCAAAGATAAAGGATGAATGGGATAAAGATGTAGGCGACAGAATGATTAAGCTCTGCATAATCGGTCAGAATCTGGACAAGGAAAAAATTTCCGCAGAACTTGACAAATGCCTTGCAAAATAAAAACACATTCAGCAGTTTATTGTGTTTAAGCTGCTGAAACTATATGGAATATATTTATGAAAGAAGATTTTGCAGCTAAATACCACAGGATTCTGTGCAAAAAATCGCCGGATTTTCTAAGTAAATATATTTCATTGCCTATTTTAAAGCGTCTTGAGGGCGTGGGGCTTTTATGCGGAACTGACTGGACACCACTTTTTCATAACAATTTCTTTTATTCACGGCTCGACCATTCAATAGGAACCGCTTTAATTGTCTGGAACTTTACAAAAGACAAAAAACAGACAATCGCCGCCCTTCTCCATGATGTTTCAACGCCTGCATTCAGCCACGTTTCTGACTTTAAGAACGGAGACGCGCTTACACAAAGCAGCACAGAAAATTTAAATGCGCAATTAATAGAAAATGACTCGGAGCTTCTTGAATTTTTAAGGCGTGATGAAATAAATGTTGCAGAAGTAAACGACTATCACATTTATCCTGTTGCCGACAACGAAATTCCGGGCTTAAGCGCAGACCGTTTGGAATATATGTATCCGAGCGGAGCGGCATTGGACTCAATTTGGACTTTAAATGAAATAGAAAGCAATTACAATCACATAAATATCTTGGAAAATGAAAAAGGAATTCCAGAATTAGGCTTTTCAGAAGAAGATGAATGCCTGATTTATACAAAAAAATTCATTCAGACAAGCATGATTCTTCAACGGAATGAAGATAAAATTGCAATGCAGCTTATGGCGGACATTTTGACACTTGCAGAAGAAAACAAAATCATAAAGCCAAGTGAACTTTTTACATTTTCTGAAAAAGAACTTATAGAAATATTTACAAAATCAGCAGAAGCAAATCCTTCATGGGAATTTTCAAAATATTTCAGGACATTCCGTGGAATGAAAAAGATTTTCCGTTCAGAAAACGAAATGAAAGACTTTTACTGTGTCGATTTGCAAGTAAAAAGACGCTACATAAATCCGCTCGTCAAGACAAAAAACGGTGCAAAAAGAATTTCAGAAGTAAACAAAGAAGCAAAAGAAATTATAGAGCAGTTTTTGCACTTCAATGACACAAAATTTGGCTGCCTGGAGTTTCTATGATTCAATGGAAGCCACGAAAAATAATTTTTATAGGCAACCAGACACCTCTTTTAAAGATTCTCGCAAAAGAAAATGAAACAGAAGTAATTTCATCTGTTAGTTTTCTTTCTACTTTAGCCACAAGGTTTGTCCCGGATTTGATTGTTTTTGACAGCATACAGGACGCGGACATTCTTGAAGTGCGGAAAAATGAAAAACTAATTTTTGTTCCAGTTCTAATTACAGCAGAAAACTTTAAAGAACTTAACAATTTAAATTCAATCTCTGATTTTTCAAATGTAATTATATGCAACCAATCTGTTTCGCAATGCAGACAGTTTGTTGAGCGGCTGAAAAATCTTATAACAAAAAAACAGCCAGTTCTTCCTTCAAGGACAGGTTCTATTGTAAAGTACGCAATTCTTTACATGAACAAAAATCTTTCTAAAAAAATCAGCAGAAACACGCTTGCAGACCAAGTTGGAGTTGACCCAGACTATCTTACACGTATTTTTCACAAGGAAATGGGAATAGGAATTTCTGCATATCTTAGTCTTTTCAGGCTGGAAGAAGGACATAAGCTTCTTTCACTTACAGGAATGAAAATTCAGGATATTGCAAAGGAATGCGGATTTTCAAATCCGGCGTATTTTATAAATTCCTACCGCGCAAGATTTGGAATTTCACCTGGCACAGTAAGAAAAGAAGGACTTTCATCTGCAAATGCTTTTTAGCAATCTCATTTTCACACATAAAAAGCTCATTTTGCCTTCAAAAGTTTTAAGATTATTGAATTCAAAAGTTTTATAGCCTATAATGCACGCATGATTCAGCTAATTGCATTTTTAGGAAACTACGGAAAAGAATATTCGGGCACAAGGCATAATGTTCCCTGGATTTTTGAAGAGCAGCTTCCGTTTTCATCAAAAATTTCTTGGCAGACAAAGCACAAATCAGAGTTTTCTTGTATTGACTACGCAGATTTTTTAAATTGGCTAAAGGATTTTTCACTTATAAAACAAAGGCAAGACGGCACTTTGCCCATAGCTTCAAATGCTCCAGACAAAATTTACTTTATGAAGCCTTTGACTTACATGAATTTAAGCGGCGAAGCAGTTGGAGAAGCTGCCCGTTTCTTTAAAATAAAGCCAGAAAATATTCTTATTTTGCATGATGAAATTGAACTTCCGCTTGGAACACTTAGCTTAAAGTGGGCTGGAGGACTTGGAGGTCACAACGGACTTCGCTCAATAAAAGAGCATCTTGGAACTGCGGATTTTTGGAGGCTAAGATTCGGAGTTGGAAAGCCAATCCACGGAAGCGTTGCTGATTTTGTGCTAGGCGCATTTTCAGAAGATGAAAAAATAGTGCTTTCACAAGTTTTTTCACAGGCAAATATTCTTTTTTCGAAAATTTTGACTTCATCACAGCCAGAAAAACTCATTTCTGAATGGGGAAAGAAAAAAGTTATTCCAGAAACAAAGTAAAGAAAAGTTATTTTTATGGAAGAATCAGAACTTACAAAGAAAATAGAAAGTCTTTCACTGCCAGCCGCTTCATTCAACAGGCTTTTTGAACTTGCAAACATTCTGCGCAAAGAATGCCCTTGGGATAAAATTCAGACTCCGCAGACATTAAGAAGCACATTAATAGAAGAAACATTTGAAACTGTCGATGCGATAACAGAAAAAAGCCCAAGACACGTGCGCGAAGAACTCGGCGATGTGTTTTTCAATCTTATTTTCATTGCAAAATGCTTTGAAGAAGAAAATGAATTCACAATTGATCAAGTTTTAAATGAAGTTTGCGAAAAACTTATCCGAAGGCATCCGCATATCTTTGAAAATACAAGCAAAACCAAGACTTCCACAAAAATTCAAAGCGCATCAGATGTAAAAACGCAGTGGGACAAAATAAAAGACAACGTGGAAGGCAGAAAGCATGAAAGCGCAATTGATTCTGTTCCAAAAGGATTTCCGCCGCTTTTAAAAGCATTTAAAATTCTAAAGAAAGCTGCAAAAGAAGGCTTTGACTGGCGTGCAACAGAACAAGCTTATGATAAGGTAAAGGAAGAATTAACTGAAGTGAGCGAATCTTCTCCAGAAAACACAGAAGAAGAAGTTGGAGACTTGCTTTTGTCATGTGTAAATTTAAGCCGCAAACTCAATGTAGATCCGTCAGTTGCGCTTGAAAGAGCCATAAACAAGTTCAGCACAAGATTCAAGTTCGTTGAAAAAAGCATGAAACAAGAAAATCTTGAAATGAAAGCCGAAAATGATAAAAAAATGATGGAATTTTGGAAATCCGCAAAGATTATTGAAAATACAGCAGATTTATAGTATATTTTTAGCATGACTGCTCCTTATATTGCAGTCTTTTTTGGAGTAAAAATGATCAAAAAAATTGACGGCATCGTTTTGGAAGATGAAAAAGAGGAAAAAAAAGCTGAAAACGCAGCTCCAGATCCTCTTGCAGAGAAGTTTTTAAAGACAAGACAAATACTTTTAAGCGGCGAAATTTGCGAAGAGCTTGCAGAAAAGATTATAAGACAGCTTTTAATTCTTGAAGCAGACAACGATAAACCAATTTACATTTATGTTGACAGCCCTGGCGGAGATGTTTACGCAGGATTCGCAATTTTTGACACAATCCGCTTTATAAATGCGCCTGTTTATATAATTGGAACAGGACTTATTGCAAGCGCGGCGGCGTTGATTCTTCTTTCTGTGCCAAAAGAGCGCAGACTCGGACTTCCGCATTCAAGTTATTTGATTCACCAGCCTTCAAGCGGAATGAAAGGCGTTGCAACGGACATTGAAATTCATGCTGCAGAGCTTGCAAAGACACGCACAAAGATAAATGAAATAATTTCGGAGCAGACAGGAACTTCATTAGAAAAAGTTTCAAAGGACACAGACCGCGACTACTGGTTAAATTCAGAAGAAGCAGTTCAGTATGGACTTATCTGCAAAGTAATTACAAACCGCAAAGACTTAGGCTGATTTTTTCAAAATGACTTTCGAGCTTACAGATTCCATAAAAAATGACATTATGTTTGCCATGGAAGACCAAAATTCCCAAAGCGTTTTCAATGCTGCGGAAAACAAGGTTGTAAGCATTGCAAAGAACTTTGACAATCCGGCAGAAGACTTAAAAATAGATGAAAACAAAATCTATTCCTTGCCAAATTGGACAAGCGATGATGGTTTTAACCTTATGGAAGCCTTTGCAGAAAACTGCCGTTCACCTTTAGCGAGGAATGAATTAAAAAGATGCCTGCAAAGCAGAAGGGGGGTGTTCAGAAATTTTAAGAATATTCTAAAAGCGTATCCAGATGTTGAAAAAAGATGGTTTGCATTCAAGACAAAGACGATGCTTTCTAAAATCAACGAATGGTACAATGACTTGCGCGAGACTTGGGGACTTGAGCTTCTTGAAGAAGATTCCGCAGATGAAACGGAAGAACTTGTTCGGAATGATTTTGAGTTCAAGGAATACGATTCTGACAGGGACAAAGAATGCGTTGATCGTGCAGTTGAAATAATGGCAGAAGAATATAAAAACAGCTTTGAAGGCGAGATTGGAATTTCCATTGCTGCAATGTGGCGTTACCAGTCAGCTTTTTCTAAAAATGAGAATAAGTATGGTTTTGTTTGCTATTCCCATTTAAAAGAATTTTTGGGCTGTGTTTTATTTTCATCTTGTTCGTCCTCGGCAAAAAGAACAGCTGTAGTTACTGATTTTTTTGTCTTTCAGAATTACCGTGGCTTAGGCATAGGAAAAGAACTTTTCCAAAAATGCCTTGAAAAAGCAAAAAACAGCGGAATTCAGTGGGTTTTATTTTCAAATACAATTATTCCGGAATCCATGGAGCATTTATTAAGCCAATTTTCTTTTGAAAAGCTAGGATCCGGCTATGTTGTAGATTTATTAAAAGATTAATTTTTTATTCTGAAAAGCCAGGCAGCGGCAAATTCAGAAAAGAGCCTTAGTTAGTTACAGGAGTTTGATTATGGCATACAACAATAATCGTGAAGGTTTTAAATTGAACGAAGAAAACATCGCATCATTTTTGGCAGATGCAGTAAACCGCGTGGAAAAAGCAAGCAATGCAGAAATTGAAACGTTAAAGCAGATTAAAAAGCTTTTCAAAAAGAATGTTCCTTTTTCACGCAGAAGCTATGTAGCAGCATTGCTCATCAAAAATGCAAATTCAGGCTTCAAGAGCAACCGTTTCAGCCGCACAGAAAAAACAGAAAAGTTCGGACGCTCAGACAGAAATGAACGTTTTTCAAGAAATGAAAGCCGCCAGTCAGAAAGAAATTCAGAAGAACGCAAGGAACGCGCAGAAAAATCTCCACGTGTAACAATCGATCCTTCTGTTGCAGATACAATTTTTATAAGCGTTGGAAGAAGCCGCGGAGTTTTCCCAAGAGATTTGGTCGGACTTCTTGTAAGCGTTGCAGGGCTTGAACGCTCACGCATCGGGGAAATCAGAGTTCTTTCAAACTATTCTTTTATAACTCTCTTTGCGGAAGACTGCGACAAAACAATCAAAGCATTGAACGAATATGAATACCGCGGAAGAAAATTAAGCGTAAGCTATTCACGCAAAAAGGATGAAAATGAAGCTTCTGGAAATGCAGAACAGGCTTCAGCAGAACCTGCAATTTCAGAAGAAACAATACCTGCAAATGTTGTAAATGACGCGCACGCAGACACATCCGCAAATACAGAAGAAGCAAAGATTGCAGCGGAACAGAGCGCATTCGCAGCTTCAATGGATAACGCGCCAGTTGAAGACAAGCCATATTCAGAAACAACTGATGACGGTCAGGTAAAATCCCACTTTGGAAACGGTGAAGCATATTGATTCATGCAATTCAAACAGGACCTTTCAGCGTTAACACTTACATTGTAAACTTGGAAGGTTCTGACGCATTAATTGTAGATCCAGCCTGCTGCAAATTCTCAAATGACGAGGACAAGTTTTTCTCTTATCTGAAGGAAAATGGTCTTGTTCCAAAAGTTATATTTTTAACCCACGGACATTTTGACCATGTGGCAGGGCTGAATACAATAAAGCAGAAATTTCCCGATGTAAAAATTCTCATTCATTCAAACGACGCTCATTTTATAGGAAACGGAAGCGAAATTTTGCAGAGAATTTCACTTGAGCCAATGAATTTCCTTGAGTTTTTGCCTTTTGTTTCAAATCTCCCAGAACCAGATTTTTTAGTTTCTGACAACGCAACGCTTTCTTCATACATACAGAACATTCCGCTCCTTGAAAACTGGAAAATCCTGCATACGCCCGGACACACAAAAGGCTCTTGCTGCCTATACAATCTAAATGAAAAACTTCTAATAAGCGGCGACACTGTTTTTCACCGTTCTTGGGGACGAACAGATCTTTTCAGCGGAAGCGATGCAGACATGAAGCACAGCCTGAATAGAATTTACACAGAACTTCCAGACGACACAAAAGTATTCCCCGGACATAATTATTACGGCTTTACACTCGGAGAAAATTAGGGAAAGTTAAAATTTATCCCCTCCTAATTTCAAATTTTGCAATTTGATGTCATTATCGGGCTTGACCCGATAATCTATTAAATTTTTACAACAGATTCCTGACCGAGTTTACTGCGTAAACATCGCAGTGTCGTAGCACAGGAATGACAGTTAAATGATTATTTTTTCAAAACTCGACATTCAGACTGTTTAACTTTCAAAAAAAAGCCCTGGCAAACTACCAGAGCTTAATAAAACTATTTTTCTTCAGTTACGTCTTTTTTAGCACGAGTTTTTCTTACTCGCTTAGGTTTTTCTTCCGAAGAATTTTTTACAGCAGTTGCTTCAAGCTCGTTGCAATGATCTTCAGCTTTTATAATTTCTTGGAATTCTTTGCCTTCCATTGTTTCTTTTTCAAGAAGACGCTGCGCAATGTATTCAAGAAGATTTCCGTGTTTTTTCAAAGTTTTCAGAACAAACTGATAACGTTCTTCCATAACACGGGCAATTTCCTCGTCCACATACTTTTGTGTATCTTCTGAAAATTCGCGCACAAGCTCAGGCTCCTGAGTTCCATAGCCTCTTCCGCTTTTTCCAAGAGTAACGTTCTTGAATTTTTCGCTCATGCCGTAATCTGTAATCATGCGCTTAATAATATCGGTTGCACGGCTAATGTCATTTGAAGCGCCTGTGCTTATTTCACCAAAAATTATCTGCTCAGCAGCACGTCCGCCCAAAAGAACATCAACCTGCCCCATGAGCTCTTTTTTGCTGTACAAGAACTGGTCGTCTTCTGAACGCTGCAAAGTATAGCCCAAAGCGCCCATTCCACGCGGAATGATTGTTATCTTGTGAACTGGATCGCTACCCGGAGTAAATGCAGCCACAAGAGCATGACCAGTTTCATGGTAAGCCACAATCTTGCGTTCATTTTCCTTTACAACACGGGATTTCTTTTTAAGACCAACCAAAGTTTTTTCTATGGCCTCATCAAAATCATCCATAAGAACAACTTTTCTTCCAGCACGAACCGCAAGGAGAGCCGCCTCGTTTACAATGTTTGCCAAATCTGCGCCAGCAAATCCGCTTGTAGCATGGGCAACTGCGGAAAAATCAACGCTTGGATCTATTTTTACATTCTTTGCATGAAGCCTAAGAATTTCTTCACGTCCTTTTACATCCGGCTTGTCCACTACAATTTGACGGTCAAAACGTCCAGGACGCAAAAGAGCAGGATCCAAAATATCAGGGCGGTTTGTAGCAGCAAGAATTATCAATCCTTTTTCATTGTCGAATCCGTCCATTTCAACCAAAAGCTGATTCAATGTCTGCTCGCGCTCATCGTTTCCGCCAAGATTATTTACACGGCTTTTGCCTATAGCGTCAAGCTCATCAATAAAAATAATGCACGGAGCTTTTTCACGGGCAGCACGGAACAAATCACGCACACGGCTTGCGCCAACGCCAACAAACATTTCAACAAAATCAGAACCGGAAATTCTAAAAAACGGAACACCGGCTTCGCCAGCAACAGCACGCGCAAGCAAAGTTTTTCCAGTTCCCGGAGGTCCCACAAGCAAAGCGCCTTTTGGAATTTTTCCGCCTATATCTGTGTATTTTTTTGGCTGCTTCAAAAAGTCAACAAGTTCCATCAATTCTTCTTTTGCTTCGTCAACGCCAGCCACATCCTGAAAACGGGTCTTTACCTTTCCTTCATCAACAGCCTTAGATCTTCCGCCGCCGCCAAGAATAGAGCCCATTCCGCCAATTCCGCCACCCATTTTCCTGAAAATAAAGAAATACATTAAGAAAATAAAGCCAAACGGAATTATAAGGTTAAGCAAAAGCTGAATAAGATAATTATTTTGCCGCGTTACAAATTTGTAGTCCACGCCTTTTTCATCAAGAAATTCGATAAAACCTTCCATAAGAACGCCAGAAGTTCTGTAGACACCGCCGCCTTCAGTTCCAAGAGGCATTCCCATAAAGCCAAAGCGCGAAGGCTGTGAAGTTCCTGCAGAATGCGAAGTGTAGCCAGTAAAATAATTTTCACCAAGCTCAACACGGACAATCTGCCCCTGATCTATAAGATTCCTGAATTCTGAAAAATCAATCAAATCAGTAGGCTTGGAAGAAAACATCATGTTCACAGCTATAAGAACACCGGCAAGAATTAAAAGTATCGTCCAAAAAGGCAGACCTTTCTGCGGACCATTACCAGAAGGCTTTTTGTCTCCCTTCTCATTGTCTATAGAAAGCTTGAAAAAATCATAAGGATCATTTTCAGTCTGCTTCTTGTCGTCATCTTTTTTGTCGTTCATTTTTACCTCAAGTAGAAATTTTACTATATCAGATAATATACAATATATTCGGCAACTGGGCAATTAAGAATATGGCTTCAGCATAAAAAAAACCGGACTGCAAATGCAATCCGGCATAAGTTTGACAAATAAAAGCCCTACTCTTTTACACCACCAGCAGTTACACCGCCAATGATATATCTTGAAAGCAAGAAGTAAATTACAATCAAAGGAAGAATAGCAACAGTCATAAGTGTATAGTTAACACCCAAGTCAAACATCATGTAGTCAGCAGAACGGGCATTTGCAATAACAATCGGAACTGTCCAAAGTTTTTTGTCGCTGATTACGAGAGCTGGAATAAAGTAATTGTTCCAAGAAGTAACGAATGCAAAAATTGCCTGAACTGCAAACGCAGGTTTTAGCATAGGACAAACAATCGCATTGAAAGTATAGAACTCATTGCTTCCGTCTACGCGGGCAGCCTCAACAATTGAATAAGGCAAAGTCGCTTCCATTGACTGATACATATAGAAGAAAACAACAGGAGCCGCAATAGCAGGAATAACAAGCGGAATATAAGAGTTCATAATTCCAAGCTTTGTAATCAACTGCAAGAATCCAAGTGTAGAAACCTGTGTTGGAACCATCATAACAGCCATGATGAACTTAAATGCGCTCTTTTTGCCCTTGAAGTTGTACATGTAAATTCCGTAGGCAGTCATTGCGCTAAAGTAAGTTGTAAACGCAGCTGTAAAAAGAGCAACAAGGAAGCTGTTTCCAAGACCACGGAAAATAGGATAGCTTGTTCCGTAGACTTTGCGTTCAACCTGCTGGCCAGCAACAACATCAAACCAGCGTTCGCTCTT
The DNA here is from genome assembly GCA_963654755.1 of Desulfovibrionaceae bacterium. Taxonomy (GTDB): domain Bacteria; phylum Spirochaetota; class Spirochaetia; order Treponematales; family Treponemataceae; genus Treponema_D. Next base: position 21,175 of record CAVKBG010000026.1, on the reverse strand, counting down.
TAAAAACTGCTTGATATGAAGCCAAAGCTGAGTTCCAGGGATAGCAGAGAATCCACTCTGAATCTGCGGATGTGAGCGAGTCGCATTGATAACCATAATATAGAACGGAAACAATGAAAGAATCGCTAAAAGAACCAGAACTGCATAGCAGATAAATCTTCTGGTAGAAAGCATTTTTGCCTGACTTTTTAATTTCTCCATAAAATTATCTCCTATCTTTTATTCTGGTACTTGCTCATAGTAATTTTATAAACAAGTCCGCTCAAAACACCAGTAACTGCAAACAGAAGTACAGAAATAGCTCCTGCAGGTCCGTAGTTCTTGCTCTGAAGATGGTTGTTAAGTTTCATGATAATAGTCATTGTGGTTCTGTCTGGAGTACCGGCAGCATTTGTCAAAATCTGCGGAACATCGAACATCTGAATACCACCAATCAAAGAAGTAATGAAAACATAAACGAAAATCGGAAGAAGCAATGGCATTGTAACTTTGAAGAATACCTGAGAAGGAGAAGCTCCATCTATGCGGGCTGCTTCAAAGAGGCTGTTATCAATTCCCATAACGCCAGCCATAAGCAAAATTGTTGTGTTTCCGTACCACATAAGGAAGTTCATTGCAGCAACCAAAGTTCTAGTCCAAGCGGTAGAAGTAAAGAAGTAGATTGGCTTCATTGGCTCAGCAGCACCCAGACCGATAGCTGTTTCATTTGTCTTGTCAACAATAGAACGAATCATGCCGTTTACAGGACCGTTAGGCGAGAACAAAGTAAAGAACAGCATTGCGAATGTCGCCGCCATAATCAAGTTAGGCATATAAATAACTGTCTTAAAGAATCCCTGGCCTTTAAGGTTAAGTTCTGTATTTGTAAACCAAACAGCAAGAAGCAAAGATATTATAATCTGCGGAACAAATCCCATGACCCACATTATAAGTGTATTAAGGAAATATTTTCCCAAGCTGTCGCCAGCGGTAAATATCGCCTTGAAATTTTCCAAACCAATAAAAGTAGGTCCAACAGTAAGAAGTCCTACACGGTAATACTCAAACAAGCTGAAAATAAAAGTTGTCAAAAGCGGAATGAGCGAAAATATAATATAAATTACAAAGAATGGCGCAATAAAAACATATCCCCAATTATCATACTGGATGGTATGCCTTCTATTTGCACTTTTTTTAACATTATTTTTCATTAAATCCTCTCAGAAATAATAGCAACACATCATAGAGGGAAGTATTTCTATTGAAAAAACGGGTAAAAAAAATGCCACCTCAAAAAAAGGCGGCACTTTCTTTCTGCAACCTTGAGACTGAAACCATGAAAGCCATGGTTTCAGTGATAAGAATTACATCAATTATTTAGACAAGTTTGGATAAAGTTCGATAACAGAAGTATAGAAGTTGTTCCAAGCCTGATCCTGTGAAACTTTTCCGTTGAAGTAATCAGCCATAGCAGCCTGAAGTTTTTCTGTCATACCCTGATCGTACATAGACATGCAGCTCTTGTCGATAGAATCAGCAGAATCGATGAATACTGCCATGTGGTTCTGTCCGCCCAAGAATGGGTTCTGGTAGTCAGATGCTGCAACTTCGCGCATAGCAGGAGCGTTGTTTGTGAAGTCGCCCATTTCTGTAGCAATGCGAACCATTGTGTCTTTTTCGCAAGTAAGTGTGAGCATGATGTCTTTAATCAAGTCAACATTGTCTGAACCTGCTGCACCACAAATCCAAGTTCCACCCCATGAGAATCCCATAGGTCCTTTGCAGAATGCCCAGTCGCCATAAGAACCGTTTCCAGCAACATTTCCCTTTGCAGGATCATCGAGAGTGTTAGGAGCAAGACAGAAGTCAATGAACCAAGCTGGTCCGAAGTATCCGAATACTTTTCCGTCTTTCTTTGCACCCTGGAAGCTTTCTGCTGACCAAAGGTTAGCTTTGTTGTTGTATCCCTTGTCTGTGTATGTCTTTGTCATGTCAACCCAGCGCTGGATCATCGGATCAACTTTGATTTTGTTTCCTACAACCCATTTTGTCTTTACGTTGTCAGAGAATACACGGAATGCATCATCGAATCCAGAAAGCATGAAGTATCCTTTTGCTTTTGCCTTTGCAGCAACTGAGTCAAATTTGTCCCAGTTAGCAAGAGCTTCCTGTACTTTTGCTGGATCGTCTGTTCCAATAACAGCCTTTGCGATTGAGCGGCGATAGATAAATCCAGCCGGACAAGCCTGCCAAGAAACACCTTTGAGAACTCCGTGAGAGTCTGTCATGATGTCTTTTGTATACTTGAACTGGTTGGCCAAGTCAGCCTTTGTAAGACCGATGTCTTTAACTACATCGAGAGTATATGGAGTGTCAACATACTTCAATGCATAGTCAGCTTCAACAAGGAACATATCAATCTTTTCGTCTGCTGCAACTGAGTTCTGTGCAAGAAGAGCTTCATCAAGCTTATTCTGATAAGCGTTTCCCTGGTTTGGAGTCTGGATGAAGTTTACTTTTACACCAGCTGGAACTTTTGATTTGTAGTATTTTTCGAAACGTGCTGGGAATTCATCGTTCCAAACAGCAATGTTCAATACTTTTCCGCCAGTTGTCTTACCTTTAGCCTTCTTCTTTCCCCAAGGTGCTGATGTTGCTACTGACGCAACCAATGCTACTCCCAAAACTGTAGCTACTAACTTTTTCATGCAATTGCCTCCTTCATTAGTAATGCATAAACCTTTTTTCTTTCTAAGGTGATTTTTATTATAAATCAGAATTTTTGTTTTGCAACAAAAAAAAATCAAAAAAAATCATTTTTTATAGAAACGTTTCAACAATAATTATTGTTATCATTCATCCGCAACATTGTCATTCCCGTGCATCGACACGGGAATCTGATTAAAACTTACGATAGATTATCAGTCGAGCTTCTTTCCGCTTATTCAATTTGACTATTCAGAAAAAAAAACGACATTTATATTAAAAATTTACCGCATACTTTTTATGCAGCATGAAATTCGCTATAATATAAATATGAAAAACAGCGGTTTTAACGGAATCATTCTGGACATAGACGGCACAATCTGGAACACAACAGGAATTGTCGCAGTCGCCTGGAACAAGGCAATTGAAATGTCCGGGCTAAAGGCAAAAAAAGTAAACGCACAGATTCTTCAGCAGGAATTCGGAAAAACAATGGACACAATCGCAAATGACTTATGGCCGGAACTAAGCAAGGCGGAACAAAGCAAACTAATGTCCTACTGCTGCACGGAAGAGCAGATTGCAATCCGGGAAAACACATTCGACATAACATATCCCGGCGTAATTGAAACAATAAAGGAACTTTCTTCTTCGGAAAATTTCTACATTGTAAGCAACTGCCAAAACGGATACATTGAGCTGACAATGGAAAAAACGGGACTTTCGCCTTTTATAAAAGACTTCGAATGCTTCGGGCGCACAGGAAAATCCAAGGCGGAAAACATTCAAATTCTAATAGCAAGAAACGGAATGACTTCCGCAGTTTACATTGGCGACACACAAGGAGATGCGGACGCTTGCAGACAGGCGGGAATTCCTTTTATCTGGGCTTCCTACGGATTCGGAAAAGCTTCAAAATACATAGAAAAACTCGAAAATTTCTGCGACTTAAAAAAAATATTTTCGGAATAAAGGGCGCTACTTCGAGTTTTAGTAGAAACAGCTACAAAACTGTCATTCCCATGTTTGACATGGGAATCTTTTGTAATGTTCCAACTGATTACCAATCGAGTTTCTTTCAGAAACATCGCAGGGTCAAGCCCGATAATGACATTTGACCTAAAATATATTTTTCATTTGGAGGAAAAAATGCTTTATATTTTTGACATGGGCGGAGTTGTAACAAATTCCGCGGTTTTAGACGACAAATTGTGCAAGGTTCTTGGAATTTCAGTTGAAGAATTTGAAAGAATCTGCGGAAAAAAAACGGACGGCGCAAACAAAGGTCAGCTTGAAAGCCTAGGATTGTTCAGCCTTTGCTCCGACGGAATAATTGACACAAACGAATTCTGGGCGGAATTTTCAAAAAGAAGCGGAATCGCCGTAAAAACAGACTGGTTCAGATGGCTTTTTCATCCTGTAAGAAACGAAAAAACTGTGGCAATTGTAAAGGCGTTGCGTTCAGACGGAAACAGAGTTGTGTGCGGAACAAACACAGTTTCTGCGCATTATTTCAATCACCTTGAGCGCGGCGACTATGCGATTTTTGACCAGACTTACAGTTCATGCAACATGGGAGTTTCCAAGCCGGACACAAATTTCTGGAAAATAATTCTTGAGGCGGAAAATGTCCCTGCAAAAGACGCTGTGTTCATTGACGACAGAAAAGACAACTGCGAGGCCGCCGCTTCAATTGGAATTCACGCAATTCAGTTTACAACAGCGGAAGAAGTCGCAGAACTTTTGGGCGTAAAGATTTAATTTGTGTTTTTCAAATTTACTATGTCATTGCCGTACTTGATACTGCGATGTTTGCATAGCAAACTCGGTTAGCAATCTTGTCAGCGGATTATCGGGTCAAGCCCGATAATGACATTAAAATTTAAAACTCGAAATTGAACCTTGTATTTTCCCAATTTTCTGTCATTGCCGTACTCGATACGGCAATCTCATAGATTATCTAATCAACCCCGACAATGACATTGAAACATAATTTAAATAAATTTCTAAAGCGTGTTTTTCCAGCAGTCTATAAATTCAAGCATGAACTGCTGGATTCCGCCGAACCACTTTTGCTGAAAACAGCAGGCATTTTTTCCTATGTAGCGGAAGTGCCAGCATTCCCAGCGGTAGCCAGTAACATCCTCGTAGTCTTTTGGAAATGAAAGCGACCAGCCGTAGTCTGCGGCATTTTTATAGACCCACTGCCCCATTTGAGTTTTGTCAAAGTCATCAGAAATCGAACCAAAGTCAACTGCGGTTCCAAGTTGATGCTGGCTTGTTCCAGGGCGCGCGCTTTCTCGTTCAGCTTCTTCAAGTCCGTCTACACTTACCCAGTAGTTAAAAAGATTTTCCTGATAAGAATATGAGCGGTAAACAGAACTTACCAAAAGTCTGATTCCGTCATTTAACGCGGCTTGAGCCATTTCGTTTAAAGCAGAATAAGCTTCCGGGCGGATTTTCATTCCGGCTTTATTCAAGTCAAAAAGGCTGTTTTTTTCCAGAGAAATCAAATCTTTCGGTGCATAAGAAGAAGACGCGCTGTGCTTTTTGTCAATTAAGAAGAAAAGGCTTTTGTCATCCGGGCGGAACGTTTTTTCTTCTTCAAGAATCGCATAAAGGTCTTTTATAAATTCCGCCTTGTTTTCTTCTGTAACGCAAATGGCTTCTTTTGCCTTGCCAGACATTTTTTGAAAAACTCTGTTGAATTTTTCTTCTTCCGCAGATGGAATTTTTACAACAGATTTTGAAGACTGGGCATAAACTTTTTTTTCGCATCCGGCAAAACAAAAAATTCCTGCAATCGCAAAAAGCACCAAAAGCATTTTTTTAGTCATCAGAAACCTCAGTAACTGAATGAATTATATGGAACATATCAAAAAATCCAGTTCGCTCCAAAGCGTGTTTTACAGGCTCGGAAGGATTCATTATAAAAAGTTTGGTTCCAGAACTTTCCGCGTCATTGTGCCCAGCCAAAATAACTCCAACGCCAGAAGAGTCAACTTGGGTTACCTGGCTTGAATCAAGCACAACGTTTGTGTCAACAATATATTCAAAAAGCTTTTCCTGAAGCTCGGTAATTGTGTAAGAATTCAAAGAGCCTGTAAGCTCAAGCAGCATATAGTTAACACCAATTTTTTCTTTAAGCGCAAGCTGATCCATTTTTTGCCTCTTTTAAAAATCTTTTTATAAAATCTTAAGCCTGAGCAGCCTGATTTCCCAAATATTTCATAACAAGCATTGTAATGTCGTTTTCAAGCTCCTTTGAAGTAAATTCAACAAGAGCATCGTAAGTGAATTTCGCCATTTTTTCAGCAGGGTAGCCGGAATTTTCCATAAGAGCAGTTTGAGTTCTTGTTTTTCCGAAAATGTCGCCGCGCAAAGATTTTGTGTCAATAATTCCGTCTGTTACAATCATAACAATGTCGCCTTCGGAAAGCTTGACTTTCTTTACTTTTATGTACGGAGCAACATCCTTTACAAATCCAAGAATATGGCCTTCGCCCTGAACTTCAATAACATTGTTGTAGGCGCGGGTGTACACAAGCAGCGCAGGAATTCCGCAGTTGATATAATACATTGTGTCCGTGTTGAAATCAAGAATTCCGAAAGTTCCAATAAAGAAAGTTCCCTTTGGAAGATTTTCACGGATAAATGTATTCACCTTTGTAACAAGCAGCTTAAAGTCTGTGGTTTCTGAAAGGAATGTTCTGATAATTGACTTTAAGATAACCATTCCCATTGAAGCCGCGATTCCTTTTCCGCTTAAAGCTCCGATTACAAAAATGTGCCGCGTGTCTGTAAGGCGAATCATGTCAACAAATTCACCACCGATGTTGTGCGCCGGAACCATAAGATAGCCAGCGTCAATTTTCTTGCTTTTTATTAAATCCATGTTTTCCTGAATGGAAGTAATAATCTGCCCGGACATTCTGATTTCGCGGTTTACAGTTCCAACAACGGCCTCGTTCATGATGTTCTTTACGTAATAGCCTACAACAAAGAAATTTGAATAGAATTTGTTAAAGACTTCGTAATCGTACTCAGAATAAATGTTTCCGCTGATTTTTTTGCCAAGAAGGAGCAAGCCAATAAACTGACGGCCTTCGTTCAGCATAATCATCGCATCTGAATTTGTGCTGTCCATTACTCCAAGAATTTTGCTTCTTACAGAGGCAACTGAATTGTTGGTCTGGGCAAATTCACGGAAAACAATCTGATGATGGTTGTTCAAAAGAACATCAGCAACGGACTGGTCAATTGGAGTAGAAAAACTTTTGTCGCCGTCAGAAGAATAAATGCAGCTCATGTTGCCCACGCCGTCATCAATAAGAATTCTCATTGAAGAAGAGCCGACATATTTTTTGAAAACATTGAAAACGCTTCCTGTAATTTCGTTCGCTTCAAGGCTGAAATCAATTGAAGTTATGTCGCGCTCAAAATCTTCCGAATACATTTTGTTTCTAAAAAGCTCGGAATTCTTGAACTTTCTGCGGAAAAGCATAAACACAAAGAAAACAAACGCAATCGCAACATAAATCAAAAGCTCAAAAATATGAATGTTTGCATTTGAAATCGGCAGAAGAAGAATAAAGAACACTGCGGAAATAAGCATCGGCGCAATAAATCCAATCAAAAGGCGCACAAAGCCCATCAAAAGAATTCTGGCGTCAACAATTTCGTCATTGTCATTTGAGCGGGCAAAGAAATACATTCCCGGAATAAATCCAATCGGCGCGAAATTGTTAAGAACAGGCTGAATTTCAGAGCAAAGATTCATGTACCAGAAAACTGCCCAAGAAAGCATGATTCCAAACACATTCTGAAGCATATTCTGTTGCTTGAGCTTTGAACTTGTGTTTTCAGCGCGGACAATAACCATGATGCAGACAAACGCCGGAACTACAACTCTGTAAAGAAAGTTGTACAAAGTAAGCCAAGAAATATTGAATGCGCCGCTCAGTTTTCCCTTAAATACGATTCCAGAAGAAATGCGCAGGAATTTTCCTTTTGCAAGCGAAACCGAAGTAAATGCGTTCGGGGCAAAGAAAACCATATAAACGGCAAGAATAAAAAGTAAAATCTGAAAAAATGTAACAGCCTTGTACTTTTTATAATCCGGGAAAACAAGCATATAGCTGCAGCTGCACACAGAAAACCAGCCCATAATCAGGTAAGTAAATCTGCCGGAAAGCAAGGCGAACTGCATTGAATTGCGCTGACAGAGAATAATTGTAACTGCCATAAAGAAAAATATAACGCCCAAGAATAAAAACAAGTTTACAAGGCTTGCGTTGGAAGAATTTCCCTTTACATTTTTATCAATGCTAAACGAAATATAAACAAGAATAGCGCAGACAATAATATTCATAACAGCAAAAATCATTTTCTACCTCTCGACCTTGGCGACCATCATTGTAACGTCGTCTCTGAGTTTTTTTCCACCGTTGTATTCCATAATAAGATTTACAACATCATCAATGAATTCTTTTGGCGACTTAGCCGCGCTCTTTTTAATTGTCTTTTGATAAAGTTCTGTGTCTCCAAGCTCCACGCCTTCGTCATTCATAACTTCAGAAACACCGTCGGAAGCCATAAGAATAACATCATCGCGGAACAAACGCTGCTCATCAACCTGAACATCGTCAATGTCAATAATTCCAACGAGCGAGCAGTTAGAAGTCAGCGGCTTGATTCTATAGCCGGACGGAGAATTTGTGATAATCAGCGGGTCAGACATGGAAGCGTTTACATAGCGGATTGTCATTTTTTCAGTGTCAACAATTCCAATAAAAAGAACCGTATATTTATCCTGAAGTTTCATGCCTTTAATCGCCTTGTCAACAGCCTTAATCATGGCAGGAAGATTTTCCTTGTCTCCAAGAATTTTTACAGTGTTCATAACAAGTCCCATGACCAGCGCGGCCGCAAGACCTTTTCCAGAAACGTCTCCAAGCATAAGAAGTGTTTTTGTCGGCGAAATCGGAAGAACTGAATAATAGTCTCCAGAAACATTTACAAGCGGACGATAATATGCCGCAACAGAAAGCTTGTCAATCTTAGGCATATTCAGCGGAAGGAACGACTTCTGTGTGTCCGCAAGCTGTTTCCATTCCCTTGAAAGCGAAGAAATTTCAGACAAGTTGCTGATTGTAAGAGCTCTAGCCTGAAAACGCGCGAATTCATCGTAAAGAAGCTTGTAAATTTCAGAATCAAAAAGCTTTGTGTACCGGCAGAAAACGTAAAGATGCTTTTTGTTATTTGAAAGAATAAAGCCGCGCGCCTGGCTCTGCTTTGTTACAATGCCGAATTCATTTCCCATAAAGAAATAGCCTTCGCCCCAAGTAACAGGATAATTAAGCCTGAGCGCATCCATTACAGATTCAGAGCAGGAAATTCTGTCCGGGCTGTTGTAAAGAACATAGTCTTTTTCGCGGTCAATAAAAAGAACAGAACAGTCACCTTTTACTTCAAGAACTGAAGAAATCGCCTCGTAAAAATCATCCAGCGAATAGCAGAAACGGATTTTATCAATGAATTCACTTAAAATGCCAGTTTCCTTTGTAAAAAGCGCCTTGTTTCGGATTATGTCAAGAATTCCGTTTTTTGCACGCGTAACAACAACATAAATAATTGAAAAAACAACAGAAGCTGTTATAAAGGCAAAGAATATAACATTTTCACGCGCATTTTTTACAGCAGGAGAAACGGCTGAAACTAAGAAAGCTAAAATTACAAGAAAAATGGCTCCCGTTGCAATTAAAACGGCACGTCTTTTAGTCTTATACATTTCTGCACCTCGCTCTTGGGTTTATACAACAGTATATCATACTATCGGCAGAAATTTAAGAAAAAATTATATGAAACTTGGAAATGCAATAGAACAGATTCCCCGATCAAGCCGGGGAATGACAATGCTGTTCAATAAGTTCAAAATGTCATTGCCGTACTTGATACAGCGATGTTTCTAAAAGAAACTCGGTTAGCAATCTCTAAATGATTGCAATATATGCATTCAGATTTTCAGATCAAATCCGAAAATGACATAAAAGATACATCTGCCCCCGACATTTTTTTAAGACGAAGAATGATAACTTTTTATCAGCCCAAGGATTCTCTTGTCAAAAGGTCTGGCGAAGATGTTGGCTTTTCCAATGCAGCAAAAGATTCCATTGCGGCAATCTGCTGACGGGAAAGTTTTGAAGGAATCTGAACCATAATCTTTACATAAAGATCGCCTTTTCTTGAAGAGCCTTCAACTGGAACACCTTCATCACGCACACGGAGGAATTTTCCATGCTGAGTTCCTGCTGGAACTTTTATAGACAAAGTTTTTCCGTCAAGATTCTTGATTTCTATGCTAGCTCCCAAAACCGCCTGAGATATGCTTATTGGAACTGCGCAATACAAATCATGGCCGTCGCGCTCAAAATATCTGTCAGATCTTACATTTACAACTATTATAAGATCTCCGGCAGCACCGCCATTTGTTCCGGCGTTTCCCATTCCGTGGATAGAAAGACGTCTTCCATTTTCTACGCCAGCCGGAATTTTTACGCTCATTGTTGTTGACTTTGCAAAAACTCCAGTTCCGTGGCAAGAAGCGCAAGGCTTGTCGATTACAGTTCCTTTTCCGCGGCAAGTAGGACAAGTCTGCTGAACCACAAAGAATCCTGAGCTTCTTCCAACCTGACCTCTTCCGCCGCAGCTAGGACAAGTCTTTACAGAAGAACCGGCAGCTCCTCCTGTTCCGTGGCAGTCAGGGCACTGCTCGTCCCGCCGGAAAGTTATATCTTTTTTGCAGCCGTAAACTGCTTCTTTAAAATCAATATGCAAATCATAACGCAAACTAGCGCCGTCATTGTTGCTTCTGCTTCTTCCGCCTGAACCGCCGCCAAAGCTGAAACCGCCGCCAAACAGATTTTCAAAAATATCGCTGAAACCGCCTGAGCCGCCAAACAAATCGCTAAAGTCGTGGAAAGCATGGCTATATCCACCGCCAGCTCCGCCGCCGCCCATTCCTTCCAAACCGGCAAAACCATACTGGTCATAAATCGGACGCTTCTGGTCGTCGCTTAGAACTTCATAAGCTTCTGTCGCTTCCTTGAATTTTTCTTCTGCGGTCTTATCACCCGGATTGCGGTCTGGATGATACTGAATGGCAAGTTTTCTATAAGCTTTTTTTATTGCGTCCTTATCCGCACTTTTATCAACGCCTAAAACTTCGTAATAATCACGTTTTGCAGACATAATGTCTTCCTATAAAATCGAGGTTGCCCCGAAATTTCTTTCAAGGCAACCCCGTTTCTCTTACTTTAGATTAGATTTTAGTTTTTTACTTCGTACTCAACATCATCAGCGTTGTTTGCGCCTTTGAAGCCAGAAGCATTTCCGTCCTTTCCTTCATCAGGATTTGGACTTGAAGCGTTCTGTGCTCCTGCCGCGCCCTGCTGTTGCTGTGCAGCCTGCGACTTGTAAAGTTCTTCAGCCATCTTGTAAGAAGCCTGCTTCAAATTTTCAGACTTAGCCTTGATGTCGTCAATATTGTCGCCTTTAAGAGCTTCTTTAAGCTCGTTCATGGCAACTTCAATCTTTGACTTTTCGTCAGCAGAAATCTTGTCGCCTATATCCTTGAGAGATTTTTCAGTTGCATAAACAAGGCTGTCAGCTTCGTTCTTTGCATCGATTGCCTCTCTTTTCTTTTTATCAGCATCAGCGTTTGCTTCGGCATCTTTTACCATGCGGTTGATTTCCTCTTCAGAGAGTCCGCTTGAAGAAGTAATCTGAATATGCTGCTCTTTGCCAGTTCCCATATCCTTTGCGCTTACATGGACAATTCCGTTCGCATCAATATCGAATGTAACTTCAATCTGAGGAACACCACGAGGAGCCGCAGGAATTCCTGTAAGGTCAAAGTTTCCCAAAGTTCTGTTCTGGGCTGCCATTTCGCGCTCACCCTGAAGAACATGGATGCTTACAGCTGTCTGATTGTCTGCTGCTGTAGAGAAAACCTGGCTCTTCTTTGTAGGAATTGTTGTGTTGCGGTTGATAAGACGTGTAAATACGCCGCCCATTGTTTCAATTCCCAAAGAAAGAGGAGTAACATCAAGCAAAAGAACATCTTTTACATCGCCTGCAAGAACACCGCCCTGAATTGCAGCACCAATCGCAACTGCCTCATCCGGGTTAACAGCACGGCTTCCTTCTTTTCCGAAAATTGACTTTACAATTTCCTGAACTTTTGGCATACGGCTTGAACCGCCGACAAGAAGGACTTCATCAATCTTATCTGGCGTAATTTCAGCATCTTTCATAGCCTTCATACAAGGCTCGCGTGTAGCTTCAAACAAATGGTCTGTCATCTGCTCAAACTGTGCGCGTGTCAAAGTCTTCTGCAAGTGCTTTGGTCCTGTGGCATCAGCTGTAATAAACGGCAAGTTAATTTCTGTTGTTGTCTGATTTGAAAGAGAAATCTTTGCATTTTCAGCAGCTTCACGAAGTCTCTGCAAAGCCATGCTGTCCTTTGAAAGGTCGATTCCAGTATCAGCCTTGAATTGCTCAATAAGCCAGTTTACAACACAGCGGTCCCAGTCGTCTCCGCCAAGGTGAGTATTTCCGTTTGTAGATTTTACCTCGAAAACGCCGTCGCCAAGCTCAAGAATTGAAATATCAAATGTACCGCCGCCAAGGTCGTATACAGCGATTGTTTTTTCCTGCTTCTGATCCTTGTTGAATCCAAATGCCAAAGACGCGGCTGTAGGCTCGTTGATAATGCGCTTTACATCAAGACCTGCGATTTTGCCAGCATCTTTTGTAGCCTGACGCTGAGCATCATTGAAGTAAGCCGGAACTGTAATTACAGCCTCTGTAACTGTTTCGCCAAGATAATCTTCCGCAGTCTTCTTCATTTTCTGAAGAATAAATGCTGAAATTTCCTGAGGGCTGTATTCCTTTTTTGCTCCGTTTTCTTCAACTTCAACACGGACATCTTCACCGTGGTCTTTTACAGTGTATGGAACAAGTTTTGCTTCACCAGAAAGCTCGTTGTAGCGGTGTCCGATAAAACGTTTAATAGAATAAATTGTGTTTTTTGGATTTGTAACCATCTGGTTCTTTGCAGGAAGACCAACAATGCGGTCTCCTTTTGCAGTGAAACCAACGATTGAAGGCGTTGTGCGTCCGCCTTCTGAGTTCTGGATTACAACAGGTTCGCCGTTTTCCATTACAGCGACGCAAGAATTTGTTGTTCCCAAGTCAATTCCAATAATCTTACCCATAATATTTACCTCTTTTTATATTCAATTTATTTTTTCTGAAGAAACTATTTCTGCTCTTCAGTTTCTTTCTTTTCTTCTGACGGCGGATTTACAGTTCCGTCCGGCATGCTCACCATTACTTTTGCATGGCGAATAACTCTGTCCTTAAGCTTGTAGCCTTTCAGATAAACTACTTTCAGCACAGGAGAAGCGACTGGATCTTGAGAAGAACCAATGGCTTCGTGAATGTCCGGGTCAAAAGCATCGCCTGCAACGCCGTAAGCAACAAGATTGTACTTGTTTTCAAGCATGCTGATGAGGCTTTTGTTTATCATTGTAACGCCATCCGCAATAGACTTTGGATCTGTGGCAGTAGCCGCGGCTTCAACAGTGCGGTCAAAGTTGTCAAGGCTTTCAAGAAGATCCTTTAGCAAATTTGTGTTCGCAAAATCGAAGGCTTCCTGTTTTTCCTGAATCGCTCTTTTTCTGTAGTTGTCAAAATCAGCAGCACGGCGCAAAACCTGATCTTTTAAGTCAGCATTGTCTTTTTTCAGCTCGTCAATCTGCTTTTCAAGCTCTGCAATTTTTTCTTCTGCGGAAAGAGTTTTTTCTTCCTGAACTTCCGCATTTTCCTGTTTTTCATTCTCCTGAGCTACGGCATTCTGAACATTTTCATGCTCTTCGTGCTTGTGTTCCTCGTGGTGATGATGTTTTTCTTTGCTCATTTCATTTTCCTATCTGATGAAAAAGATAATAAAATTTATGCTGAGTTGTCAACAAATTTTTGAATTTTGTCATCAATAATTCATTTTTTATTTGCGTTTGTCCATTGGAACGTAATCGCGCTCTTCCGCAACGTTTTTATATGCCGGGCGGTAAATGCGTTTTCCAGCGACAATTTCTTCTATTCTATGCGCGCTCCAGCCGGCAATTCTAGCAATGGCAAACAACGGAGTGTAAAGCTCGCGCGGAATTCCAAGCATCGAATATACAAAGCCTGAATAAAAGTCAACATTTGTGCAGATGCGCTTTTTTTGTCCGTGAAGCTCATAAAGAACTTCCGGGGCAAGCCGCTCTATTGAAGTGTAAAGATTGAATTCTTCCTCGCAGCCTTTTTCCTTTGCAAGTTCCGCAGCCTTGTTTCTTAAAAGAATTGCGCGCGGGTCGCTGATTGTATAAACGGCGTGTCCCTGTCCGTAGATAAGTCCTGTACGGTCGAAGGCTTCTTTTTTTCCGATTTTATAAAGATAATCTTCTATTTCTTTTTCGTTGCTCCAGTCTTTTACGTTTTCCTTGATATTGTCCATCATTTCTATAACGCGGATATTTGCTCCACCGTGACGGCGTCCTTTCAACGAGCCAACAGCGGCGGCAACAGCGGAATAAGTATCTGTATCCGCGGAAGAAACTACGTGAATTGTAAGTGAAGAGTTGTTTCCTCCACCGTGCTCTGCGTGAAGAATAAGCGCAAGGTCAAGAATTTCAGCTTCAAGGCGAGTATAGCTTTTGTCATTTCTTGTAAGACGCAGGAAATTTTCCGAAGTACTAAGCTCTGGAAGCGGATTATGTATGTACATGCTTTTTCCGTCATAATAGCGGCGTTTTGCCTGATAGCCATAAGCGGCCAATGTTGAAAAACGAGAGATAAGCTCTATGCACTGGCGAAGAATATTTGCAACATCGCGGTTTTCAGGATCCGGATCATAAGAATATGAAGCAAGAACTCCGCGCGCAATTTTATTCATAATATCGCTTGAAGGCGCTTTCATTATCATGTCTTCTGTAAAATATTCAGGGAGAGACCTTAAGCTTCCCAAGAAACTTGAAAATTCATTCAGCTGGGATTCTGTAGGAAGCTGTCCGAACAAAAGAAGATAAACGCACTGCTCAAATCCAAACTGATGGTGAAGCTCCGCATCCTTTACAATGTCCTCAACATTATATCCGCGGTAAATCAGTTTTCCAGGAATGGCGACTTTGTTTCCGGCTTCATCAATATAATAGCCTACAACATCACCAATTTTTGTAAGCCCGACCAAAACTCCGCGACCGTCCGCATATCTAAGTCCGCGCTTGACATTATATTTTTCATAAAGGGCTGGATCTATGGGATCGTTGTCCACAGTAAGTTTTGAAAGTTTGTCGATAAAATTTGAATTCTGACTGTTTTCGTTCATAGACGAGCCTCCATTTTTGTATAAATATGCACTTTTTTTTATAAAAACTATATTAGTATACAAAAAATTAAGTATTTATTCAATAAGAGAGAATAATTGAGAAAAGGCAGACTTGTTAAAACTCAAAAAATCCGCCCGCATAATTTTTACACAGGCAGAATTTTTTCTTTACATTCTTTCCAAATAAGGAACAAGAACAAGTTCCATTCCGCTTTTTAAAACGGTCAAAGTGCATTGTGCAAGTGCAAGGCGGGCTTTTGCAAGACGCTCATTTTCAGAAGCAGTTCCGACAATTGGGCAGTCACGGTAAAACGCGCTGAAACTTTTGCTTACATCATAAAGGTAAGAAGCCATTCCGCTTGGATCTAAAGTTTCCGCAGATTTTTGAACGACTGAAGGGAATCTTTCCAAGTCCTTTATCAAAGCCCATTCGCTTTCCGCAGTCAAAAGTGAAAAATCTTCCGGCAAAACTGAAGGCTCAAGTCCCTGTTCCTTTGCCTTGCGTAAAATTGAAGCAATGCGCGCTCCCATGTACTGAAGATAAGGACCAGTATTTCCGTTGAAGCTAAGCGATTCTTCCGGGTTAAAAAGCATATCTTTTACCGGCGCAACATTCAAAAGATAATAATCCAAGGCTGCCAGCGCAACTTTTTCAGCGACATCATCAGGATTTCCAACTGAATTGTCTCTGCCGCGCTCTTCAATTGCCTTTAAAGCCTGCGCATGAAGGCTGTCAATCAAGTCATCGGCGTCAACAACAGTTCCTTCACGGCTTTTCATTCTTCCGCTCGGAAGGTTTACAAGTCCGTAGCTCAAATGGAACAGTTTTTCAGTCCAGCTGAATCCAAGTTTCTTCAAAATATGGAAAAGAATTTTAAAGTGATAGTTCTGCTCGCTTGCAACAACGTAAACCAGCTGATTAAAAGGCCAGTCGTTGTGGCGGCTGATTGCAGTTCCAATGTCCTGCGTTATGTAAACCGAAGTTCCGTCTTTTCTTAAAAGAACTTTTTCGTGGCTGTCTTCATCTTTGCCTTTTCCAACAACATCTGTAACATCAATTCTTACAGAGCCGTCGGGAGCTTTAAAGAAAACGCCTTTTTCAAGTCCCTTTAAAATTTCATCCTTGCCTTTTAGATAAGTGTCGCTTTCAAAGTAGAATTTATCAAAAACAATTCCCGTTCTTTTGTAAGTTTCCTTCAGTCCGTCCAAAGTCCAACCGTTCATTTTTTGCCAAAGCTCACGGACTTCTTCATTTCCCTGCTCCCATTTTACAAGCATTTCTTCTGCCTGCTGAACGGCTTCCGGGTGCTCTTTAGAATACTTGTCAAACTCAACATAGCACTGGCCAACAAAATGATCTCCCTTCATTCCAAGAGATTCCGGGGTTTCGTTTTTTGCCTCGTGGAAAAGCTTGTACGCCAGCATTGATTTGCAGATATGGATTCCGCGGTTGTTAATAAGGTCAACTTTAAAAACTTCCGCGCCTGTTTTCTTTAGAATCCGGCTCACGCTTTCACCAAGAGCGTCATTGCGAAGATGCCCAAGATGAAGCGGCTTGTTTGTGTTCGGCGAAGAAAATTCCACCATAATCCGTTGGCCTTCAAGTGGCTTTTTTCCTGCGGAATCAAAAGAGCCGTAATTTTCCCCCTGAGAAACAATCGAAGCCAAAATCCCTGCGGCAGAAGCAGCCTTGTTGAGTTTTACATTCACATAAGGACCGGCGGCATCAAATTCACCAAGAGAAGCAAGTTCCTTATCAGTTTCCGCGGATTTTTTAAGCGACTGGGCAACAGAAGCTGCAATTGCAGGAGGCGCCATTCTGAACATTTTTGCGAACGGAAACATCGGGCTTCCCAAGTCTCCCATTTCAGGGCGCGGCGGATTTTCCACACGAACAAGTTTTTCATCAATTTCAGGGCAATCTATTTTATTTTCAATTTTAAACTGATTCACAGCCTTCAACACAGCGGATTTAAACAAATCTTTTTGACTTAACATAGTTTTTCCTTAAAAATTTTCTCTGTCCAAAAAGCAAGCGGACAACAATTTATTTTTAGAGAGTATAACAAAATAAGAATAAAGTGAAAAGCACAGGAATTTTGAAGAAAAATGAATATTCATGCTAACTGCCATTGCCGTGCTTGACACGGCAATCATATAGATTATCAACCGACTTTCTTTCAGAAACGTCGCAGAATCAAGCAAGGAAATGACAAGCGTTTAACTTAATGCTCTTCCATAGGATGGTCTTGAAGATGCCCGGTCTTTCTAAGATTCACAGAATGATTCAAATAATGGAAAGTAATAAAAACAAGCTCAACTATCGCCAAAAACAGGCAAAGCTCGGCAGTCGCAACTCTTACAGTAAGCTTGTAAGAAATCAAAACTGAAAAGCAAATAAGAAGCTGAAGGCACAAAAGGAACAAAATTGTCGCGCCGCGGGAAAAACCAACATTCAGCATTTTGTGGTGAATATGAGACCTGTCCGCACTGAAAATAGAACGGTGGTCGCGGATTCTTCTCCAAGTGGCGGCAATAACATCCGTAAGTGGAATTGAAGCAATCAAAAGCATTATAAGCATTTTGTTGTATTCAAAGCTCATTGATTCTTCATAAATAAGCGGAAAAACTGCAACCGCAAAGCCCAAGGTCTGGCTTCCAGAATCTCCAAGGAATATTTTTGCCGGAGGCTTGTTGAAAACCATAAAGCCTGCAATCGCGCCTGCAAGAATAAAATAAAGCGAAAATGAATCAGTTCTAAAAATCAGGCTTAAAAATCCAAGCGTTATAATAGAAAGAAATGAAATTCCAGAGCAAAGCCAGTCAATTCCGTCAATTAAATTGAAAGCATTTACGCAGACCAAAATCCAAAAGAAAGTAAAAATTTTTCCCAAAACAGGATTCAAGTCGATAAAGAATATTTTGCTGATTCCAACAGGACTTAACGCAACCAAGAGAGCCGCCGCAATCTGAACTAAAAATTTAAATTTTGCGTGCAAGTCAACAAGGTCGTCTATAAAACCAAAGGCAAATATCAAAATCAGCCCTAAAAATGCCTGCCAAGCAAAATCAAATGCTCCCTTCTGAAAAAGACAGACATAAATTCCTGCGCAAACAAAAAAAGACACAAAGACTGCGACTCCTCCCAAGCGAGGAATATTACCGCTATGAATTTTGCGAGGATCTATTTCATCGTAAATTTTATATCTTTTGCAAATTTTTATTATGAGCCAAGTCAGCAAAAGGCTCAAAACAAAAGTCAGTAATGAAGCATAAAATATCAACAAGTACCCCCCCCCCACTAAAAAGTTTATTTTTACCACTTTTTACTGAGAGTGAATTATAAACTAACATTTTTTTATATTCGATTCAATATATCGACTGTGTATAACACATATTATTATTGCACAACTCTTTTGTTGTATTTTTGCGGAAATTTGATTATATTCATTGCAAACTAAATACAAAAAAATCGAGGTGAAAAATGGCTTGTGGTGGAAGCTGCTCCAGCTGCGGAGACAAATGTGAAAAAAAGCCTTTAAAGGAAAATCTTCATTCAGGCTCTTCTGTAAAAAAAGTTATCGGAATTGTTTCTGGCAAAGGCGGAGTCGGAAAATCGCTCGTAACAAGCCTTTTAGCCTGCAAAGTAAATAAAGACGGATTCAAGACAGCAATCCTTGACGCTGACATTACAGGACCTTCCATTCCAACTTCATTCGGGCTTGGAAATATCCGCGCGGAAAGCGTTTCAGAAAAAAACAGCGACGGAAGCGAAGGCGGATACTTAAAATCAGTCAAGTCAAAGTCAGGAATTCAGCTTATGTCAATGAATTTCCTTTTGCAAAACGAAACTGACCCGGTTGTATGGCGTGGACCAGTTATTTCCGGGGCAGTGCGCCAGTTCTGGACAGATGTTCTTTGGGAAAACGTTGACTTTATGTTCGTTGACTGTCCGCCGGGAACTGGAGATGTTCCGCTCACAGTTTTTCAGTCGCTTCCAATAGACGGAATTATAATTGTTTCTTCACCGCAGCAGCTCGTGCGCGTAATTGTTGAAAAAGCCGTAAATATGGCAAACATGATGAATGTTCCGGTTCTGGGGCTTGTAGAAAACATGAGCTATGTAAAATGCCCGGACTGCGGAAAAGAAATAAAAGTTTTTGGTGAAAGCAACATCGGAAAAATCGCGGAAGAATTCAAATTAAAGGTTCTTGCGCGTATTCCAATCGAACAGAATATGTCTGCAGCCGTTGACAAAGGCGAAATCGAATCTCTTGAAGCTCCTTTCATTGAAGAAGCCGCAAAAGCTGTTGAGTCGCTATGATTTCCCCGGAAGAAGCAAAAAAACGCGCAAAGGAAAATTTTTTAAGCGGATTTAATTGCGCCCAGTCAGTTCTTGAAGTTTTCTGCGGGGAACTTGGAATTGACCGGGAGCTTGCGCTAAAATCTGCACAGGCATTTGGCGGCGGAACTTGCAGGCTGCGTGAAATGTGCGGCGCGGTAAACGGAATGCTTCTTGCATTGAGCATAAAAAACGGCAGCGCAAATCCGCAGAACAAAGAAGCAAAAGATTCAGTTTACAAAGAAGGACAGATTTTGTGCGGAAAGTTCAGGGAAAAGAACGGCTCATTTATCTGCCGTGAACTACTTGGACTTTCGCCGCTCGGACAATCCCAAAGCTACCTGCGAAAAAATTCCGTGGAAGGAAAAGCAGATTCTCCAGTTTCAGAAGAAAGAACGGAAGAATACTACAAAAAACGTCCTTGCCCGGAACTCTGCGCTGATGCCGCTGAACTTTTTGCGGAATACTTGAACACAAAATGAAACTTATCTGCGCGCCAATGGCAACCTTGAGCCACGAAGCATTCAGAATTTCCGTGGAAGAATTCGGTGGCTGCGATGAATATTTTACAGAAATGATAAACGCCTCTTCGCTTTTGAACCTGGGACCTTTTGAAAAATATTATCTTCTGAACGGACCTTGCCCGGAAAAAATCGTGTGGCAGCTCACGGGAACTTCCGCGGAATCCTTGGCAAAGGCGGCTGAAATTGTTTGCGAAAAAGGCGGAATCGGAATCGACTTGAACATGGGTTGCTCCGCCCCGCAAATCTACAAAACTGGAGCCGGAATCGCCTGGATGCTGAAGCCGCTTGAAGAAACCAAAGATGCAGTTTCAAAAGTAAAAAAAACACTGGAATCAATAGAAGAAAAAACACAAAAACATTTCAGATTGAGCGTAAAATGCAGGCTCGGAGACGAAAACTTCACGGAGCAAAGCTTTTTCAACTTTACAGACATGCTTATAGAAAATGGAGTTGAGCTTATAACGCTTCACGCGCGCACAATCAAGGAAAAATACCGCGGACTTCCAAGATACGAGTTCGCACAAAAACTTTCACAGCGGTACGCAAAAAAAATCAAAGTCTACGTTAACGGCTGCATAAAGGACACCGCCAGCGCAAAGTTCGCAATTCAAAAAGCCCCGGAAACAGACGGAATCATGATTGCAAGAGCCGCCGCCGAACGTCCCTGGGTTTTCGCGCAAATAAAAAAGAATCTTGAAGGTTCTGCGGAAAAAATCAATGTTGACAGGATGCAAACCGCCTTGAGTTTCATAGACAATGTTGAAAAATTCCAGCCAAAGGAATTCCATAAGACGCGGATTCAAAGATTTTTTTCATATTACTGCGCACAGTTTGAGTTTGGACATTATTTTCAGACAAAAATGCTTAATTACAAGTCAAACGAAGAAAGCCGGAATGAAATTTATGATTATTTTCAAAAACAGCCTCATGAACGCTTCATTCAAGTGTGAATTTTCAGTTTTAAGGAATTTTTTTCAGGAATAAGAGATATTCTTGTATTTTTATACATATTCTTGAAGAATATTGCATATTCCTGAGTTTTTTGTATAAATATTCAGGAATATAAGCTGTTCTTCAGGAATATTAAATTTTTCTCAAGAATTTAAGATATTCCTCAAGAATATTAAATATTCCTTACAAATTTTGAGGATTCAAGCCGAATTCTTCCTTGGGCTGATGCAAATCGGAATT
>CAVKBG010000025.1:31436-36557 GCA_963654755.1 Desulfovibrionaceae bacterium | reverse complement strand
ATTATTTCAAATTTATTTTTTGCGCGGTTTTTCGGCGGAATATAACCTTGTGAAGTTTAGTTTGTTTTATTATATTAGTAAAAATTAATGAGGTGGATATGATTGAAGTTGAAAATGTGTCCAAGCTGTTTGGAAATTTCCGGGCGGTGGACGGCATAAGTTTTTCTATTCAGACTGGGGAAATTGTTGGGCTGCTTGGTCCGAACGGCGCTGGAAAAACAACAACGATGCGAATGATTTCCGGTTTTCTTGAGCCTGATTCTGGAACTGTAAAAATTGACGGGCTTGACGTTTTAAAAAATCCGGTTGAAACAAAAAGAAAAATTGGATATATGCCGGAAAGCGCGCCGATGTATTCCGACATGATTGTTGCCGACTATTTAAAATACATTGCTCAAATTGAAGGTCAGAATCCTGCGGAAAAATGCCGGGAGCTTGCCGAAGTCTGCGGACTAAAAGAAGTCATGCACAAAAATATTGGAGAGCTTAGCCGCGGAAACAGACAGCGTGTAGGTCTTGCTCATGCGCTTATGGGAAATCCTGAAATTCTTATTCTTGACGAGCCGACGAGCGGACTTGATCCAAACCAAGTTTTGGAAGTACGCAATTTAATTAAGCAGATTGGAAAAACTCACACCGTAATTATTTCAACGCATATTCTTAGCGAAGTTGAAATGCTTTGCGGCAGAGTTATTATTATTTCCGGCGGAAAAAAAGTTGCCGACAGTCCAACGGAAGAACTTCGCGAGCATTTTGGAAATTCATCTGAAGTTCAGCTTTGTGTTTCCGGGGCTTCCGCAGAAGATGCTGAAAAAATATTCCGCGGCATAAATGGTGTTTCAAAAATTCATTCAACTTTAAATGATGGAAAAATTGAATTTAGAATTTCAGTTGAAAAAAATATTGAAGTTAGACCAGAGCTTGCAAAGGCTTGCGTGCAAAATGGCTTGGAGCTTTTTGAAATGCAGCAGAAAAAGAACAGCCTTGAAGATGTGTTTAGAAGCCTGACTTCCGCGCATGATTCTGAAAATGGAGTGTATGATAAAAATGAAGAAAAATAAATCTTGGGCAGTCATTATGAAACGGGAACTTTGTTCATATTTTACAAGTCCTGTTGCTTATATTGTTAGCGCGCTGTTTCTCTTGTTCAGCGGATTTTTATTTTTTTCCACATTTTTTTTGGTGAACCGTCCTGAGCTTAGAAATTTTTTTGAGCTGCTTCCTATATTGTTCAGTTTTTTTATTCCGGCGATGACGATGCGAATTTTCAGCGAGGAAAAAAAGAGCGGAACAATGGAAACTTTGGTTACGCTGCCTGTTACAAATTTTGACATTGTTGCAGGAAAATATCTTGCAAGTTTTGTTTCTAGCATTGCGCTTTTGATTCCGACTTTTTTTTATGTTGCAGTTTGCGCAATTTTTGCTTCTTCACGGATTGATTTTGGTCCTGTTGTCGGCGGATATTTGGGAGCTGTGCTTTTGGCTTCGGCTTTTTGCGCAATTGGAATTTTTGCTTCGTCTGTTACAAAAAATCAGATTATCGCATTTTTCCTTGCGTTTGCAATCTGCATTTTCCTTACGATGATTACAGTTTTTTCTGTTTTGCTTCCGGGAATTTTTGTTGGCTTCGCTTCGTTCATTTCTTCCACGAGCCACTTCATGTCGGTTTCGAGAGGCATAATTGATTCGCGCGATATTTTGTATTTTGTTTCTTTGACAGCAGTTTTTGTTTCTCTGACAGTCTGCGTAATTTCAAATCAAAGGAAAGGCTGAAAAATGAAAAAGGAAAATAAATTTATTTCATGGATAAAAAATCCTTCCGCGGACATCTGGCTTTTTATAGTTGCCGTTGTTCTTTTAAATCTTGTTGCTTCCCGCGCTTTTTTTAGAATCGACTTGACGGAATCAAAATCATATTCGCTTTCATCTTCGAGCAAGGAAATTGTAAAAAATCTTGAAGAGCCGCTGAACGTAAAAGTTTTCTTTTCTGCAAATCTTCCGTCGCCTTATTCGAATGTCGAGCAGTACGTAAAAGATATTTTGACTGAATATGGAAATTCCGCGAACAAAAATTTCAGCTGCGAATTTTTTGATATGGAAGATTACGACAACCAGAGAATTGCAAGAGGCTACGGTCTGAATCAAATTCAAATCCGCGAACTAAAGAATAATGAAGTCGGCTTGAAAAATGTTTTCATGGGAATTGTTCTTTCTTATGCGGATCAAATTGAAAAAATTGACGGCATTTCTTCGAGCGACGGATTGGAATACAAAATTACTTCCGCCATTGGAAAAATTATTTCCAGCACAAATATTCTTGCGGGGCTTTCCGACAATGTAAAAGTTTCGCTTTTCAAATCTGAATCGCTTGAGCAGTTTAATATTTCCGGCTTTGAAAAAATTGATGATGAAGTTGGCAAGGCTTTTTCTGCGGCGAACAAAAAATTTAAAGGTCGGCTTGATTTTAAATCTGAAAATCCTGACTCTGAAACTTCTCTTGCGCTTGGAAAAAAATATGGAATCCAGTCAGTGTCTTGGAAAAATTCAGATGGAAAAATTGAATACGGAACAATCGGGCTTGTTGTTGAGTACGGTCAGAAAGTTCAGCTTGTTCCGCTTAGGCTTACGAACGCAATTTTTCAGTATGTGGTTTCGGGGCTTGACAACTTGGAAGAAAATATTGAAGAGTGTGTGAAAACTGTTGTTTCAAAAACTGATGTGATTGCTTATGTTACGGGACACGGCGAGCATTCTCTTGATGACAAAAACGATTCAGTGTATTTGAAAAATCTTCTTGCCGATACTTATGCTTTGCAGGAAGTAAATCTTTTGGAAAATGAAATTCCGATTTCTGCGCAGTCGCTTATTGTAAACGGTCCGAAAGAAAAATTTTCAGATGCGGAGCTTTATAAAATTGATCAGTTTGTCTTGCGCGGCGGAAACGTAATTTTCTTTGTTGATTCAATTGACGAGATTATGCCTTATGGCGAAATGGCTTATTACAGCCAGCCTGAATATGTTCCCGTTGAAAACGGACTTGAAAAACTTTTTGATAGCTACGGAATAAAAATCGGCAAAGAATATGTTATGGATGAAAAATGTTTTTCTCAGCTAACCCAGCAATATGGAAAACTTGATTTTTATTATACGCCGCTGATTCAGAAAAATTGTCTTGACCAAAAAAATCTTATCTCAAAAAATCTTGGCAACATTTTCTTTCCGCAGACTTTTGAAATTGATATTTCTGGCGCAAAAGAAAACAAAGATGCAAAAGTTTCTGTCATTGCAAAGACTTCTGAAAAATCATGGAGCGTTCCTGTCGCAGAAAATTTTGTTTTAAGTCCTATGTCGATTTTTCCGCCGAAAGAAGAAGATAAGTTCAGCTCCAAAAATGTCGCGGTTTTGATTGAAGGAAAATTTAAAAGCGCATTTGAAAAATCACCTTTTGAAAGCGATGCTGAAAATGTTTTGACGGAAAAGAATCATTTGGATTCAAGTATTCAAAATTCAAAAATTTTTGTTGCTTCCACATCGTGCATTGCAACCGCAAAGTTTGGTTTGCTTCAGGAGGATTCGCAAACTCCGAATTCCTACTTTGTCCGCAATGCAGTTGACTACATGAACGGCAAGGAAGATTTCTGCTCAATGCGCACAAAGAACCTCTCGCTTAACACGCTCAAAATATCTTCTGGAAAATTTGCGCTTGCGGTGAAATATTTTAATCAGGTTGGGCTTGCAGTTCTTGTTGCTTTAAGCGGACTTTGCGTGTTTGTTCTGCGCCGCCAGCACCGTGAAAAAATCCGAATGGCTTACGACCCGGAAGATCCTCGGCAAAAACAATAATTTAAATGGAGCTAGAAATGAAAAATATTTACACAAGAAAAATTGTTCTTCTTTCATCGATTGCAGTTCTGCTCGTAATTTACATTTTTCAAATTTCTTTTTTGGGCAGGTCGAAAGTAAAGACCGTTTACACAAATGAAGAAATTGATTCTGTTGAAATAACAAAAAACGGCGGACACATTCTTTCACTTAAAAAAGAAAATGAAAAATGGCTCGTGGAAAATTTTCCTGCCATGGAAAACCGCGCGAACAGAATTGTGAATTCAGTTAACGAAATAAAAATTCTTTCAACTGTGTCTTACGATTTGAGCGACTTGGAACGCTACGGCTTGACTGATGAGAACGCTGTAAAAGTTGTGGCTTCTTCCGGCGGAAAAATTTTACGCACTTTGTATGTGGGCAAAGACTCTGTTGCGGGAAGCCAGTGCTACGTGCGCCTTGATGATGAAAAGAAAATTTATCTTGCGCAAGGTTCATTGAAGTCAACTTTTGAAGTTTCCGCTGACGAAATAAAAGAAAAGCCCAAGACAGAAAATTCACAAGAAGCAGAAACAGAATAAAATCTTATCACTTGAACAGCAGGGAAAGTTCTTCGCTTGAAAGTTCTCTGCTGTCTCCCGGCGCAAGTCTTTCGTCCAGTGCAAGGCTTCCGATTGAAATTCTTTTTAAGAATACAACTTTGTTTTCTTGTGCGCTGAACATCCGCTTTACCTGATGAAATTTCCCTTCTGTTATTGTGAGGCGGCAGGAGCTTTCGCTGTTCCATTCCAGAATTGCCGGCTTTGAAATAAATTCCTTTTCATTTTTTTCTGGCGGAATAAAAAATCCTTCGCTGAATTTTTCTTCAAGGAATTTTCTTCGCTCTTCTGATTCAGTTTTTTCAAGTTCAACATAGTAAGTTTTTTTTACATGGAAAAGCGGATTTGCAAGGCTGTGTGAAAAATCTCCATTCGTTGTAAAAATCAAAAGACCTTCCGTGTCTGTGTCCAGCCGTCCAACTGTGTGAATTTTTTGCAGAGAATTTTCTTTTGTATAGTCAAAGTATTTTTGCAGAACAAAGTCGTAGACTGTTTTGTAAAGCCCATCATCTTTTGTGGAGCAGATTGTTCCTGCCTTTTTATTCATCATAAGATAGATGTCCGGCGCAAGATTTTTTTTGATTCCGTCTATGAAAATTTCATCCGTTGCCAAGTTCACCCTGAATCCGCTTTCAAGAATCCTTGAGCCGTTCACGCATACATTGTGCTTCTGCAAAAGCCTGCGCACTCTTCTGTGCGT
>CAVKBG010000025.1:0-31193 GCA_963654755.1 Desulfovibrionaceae bacterium | reverse complement strand
CGCTTGTGAAATTTCTGCATTGCGTGGCAAAACGCATTTTTTGCAAATGAAATTATTTCATTGCTTGCCCAGCATATTTTCTTAGAATGAAATAATTTCACAAGTTTACAAAGTCCGTTTTCTGGAAATGCAGAAATTTCATTTACTGCTTTATGGCAGGGACTGTTTTTTTTATTTTAAAGCTGTGGTAAAATCATTTCATGGCTGAAGAAAAAACTGAAGATAAGACTGTATATATTCTTGATTCCTACGGATTGATTTACAGAGCGTACTTTGCACTTTTGAATCATCCTCTTACAAATCCCGGCGGGGACAATATAAGCGCGCTGGTTATTTTCTTTAAAAATCTGAAGGCGCTTATTTCAAAATACAATCCGTGTTATCTTGCGGCGGCTTTTGATTCGCGTGTCAAGACATTCCGGCATAAGCTTTATGCTGACTACAAGGCCAACCGTGCCAAGACTCCGGAAGATTTGCACGCTCAGGTTCCTTGGATAGAAGAAATTCTTGAGGCGTTGGAAATTCCTGTTCTGCGCTACGACGGATTTGAAGCTGATGATATTATTGCGACTGTTGCAAAAAAATGCGCGCAGGAAAATCGTCCGTGCAGAATTCTTAGCGGCGACAAGGATTTGCTTCAGCTTGTTACGGACTCTTGCTTGGAAATGCAACCGGACAGAGCCAATGGCGGTTGGGAAGTTATCGGTGCGCAGGAAGTTCTTGAAAAGTGGGGAATTCCACCTGAAAAAATTTTGGACTACCTTTCGCTTGTGGGCGATGCTTCTGACAATGTTCCGGGCGTGAAGGGCGTGGGCGACAAGACTGCAATAAAACTTTTGACCCAGTACGGAACTCTCGATGAGATTTATGCTCACGCTTCTGAAATAAAAGGCGCGCTTGGAGAAAAAATCAGAAACGACAAGGACAACGCTTATTTTTCAAAGCAGCTTATAACTTTAAGGTACGATGTTCCTATTGAAATTGACTTTGAATCTTTCTGCACAAAAAATATAAATTTTAAATTTGGCGCGGAAGTTCTTGAAAAGTACGGAGCTTATGCGATTGCAAAAAGTTTTGCTTCAGAAACAGCGGAAGAAATTCATTTAGAAAAAAAATCAGATTTGCAAGAAGAGTCGGAAGAAAAAATCGCGCTGCCTGTAAAACAAAATGAAGGTGACTACAAGCCTTGTACAAATCTTGATGAGCTGAAAAATTTTGCGCAGAGCATTTTGGATTCCGCGGAAAAAGTCGTGGCATTTGATACAGAAACCGACAGCCTGAACACGCATGAAGCGAATCTTGTTGGCTTTAGTCTGAGCGTTGAAAAAGGAAAAGGAATTTATGTTCCTGTTATTTTGAGCGGCGGAATGTTTGCTCCCGAGACGATTTCAAAAAAAGATTGCCTTGCTGTTCTTGAAAAACTTTTTGCAGAAAAAGAACTTACGCTTGTAATGCACAACGGAAAATTCGATCTTGAGGTTCTTGCTGCAAACGGAATGAGCCAAAAAACTGAATGTAAAATTTTTGACACGATGATTGCCGCATGGCTTTTGAATCCTGCTGCTTCTGGGAAATCTCCGTACAGCCTTGAGTATCTTGCGGAAACAAAACTTGGACTTAAAGGAATTGAGTTCAAGGACATTGTTCAGAAGAACCAGACTTTTGCGGATGTTCCTTTGGAGAAGGCTTTTAAGTACGGCGCGGAAGATTCTGATTTTACGTTGCAGCTTTATTATCTTTTAAAAGATGAAATTAAAAAGTCGAACCTTGAAAAACTTTTTTATGAAATGGAAATGAAAGTTCTTCCAATTCTTGTTTCAATGGAAATCCAAGGAATTCATCTGGACAAGAAAAAACTGAATGAATATAAAGATGAGCTTGCGGTTTTGATTTCGGAAAAAGAAAAGGAAATTCACAAAGAGGCAGGATGCGAATTCAACATTGCCTCTCCAAAACAGCTTCAAGAAATTTTATTTGAAAAGCGAAATCTTCCTCATGGCAAAAAAACAAAAACCGGCTACAGCACAGATACGGCTGTTCTTGAAGAGCTTGTGTTTTCTACAAATGATTCTCTTCCAAAAATGATTCTTGATTACCGTTCATACACAAAACTTCAAAGCACTTATGTTGAAGCGTTGCCTTTGCTTGCAGACAAGAACGGCAGAATTCATACTTCATTTTTACAGACAGGAACTGCCACGGGCCGCCTTTCAAGCCGCGATCCGAATTTGCAAAACATTCCTGTGCGCGATGAGTCTGGAAGAAGAATTCGTTCTGCGTTTACTGCTGTGCCGGGAACTGTTCTTATTTCCGCGGATTATTCCCAGATTGAACTTGTTGTGCTTGCACATTTGAGCGGCGATAAAAATCTTTGCTCTGCGTTTATAAATGGAATCGATGTTCACAAATCTACAGCCGCATTGATTTACGGAATTTCCCCAGAGCAAGTGAAGCCAGAACAGCGTCGTTTCGCAAAGACTGTGAACTTTGGAGTTATGTACGGAATGAGCGCATTTCGTCTTGCAAATGAACTGAACATAAGCCGGACAGAAGCAAAGAATTTCATTGATCAATATTTTTCAACATATTCAGATGTTAAAAAATTTCTTGATGAAACAAAACTCATGGCAAGAGAAAACGGCTATGTTGAAACGATTACCGGGCGCAGGCGTTATATTCCGGAAATAAAAAGTTCAAGCAAAATTGTGCTTCAGGGTGCTGAAAGAATTGCGATAAATACTCCGATTCAGGGAAGCGCGGCTGATATTGTAAAAACTGCGATGATAAAAGTTCAGACTGCATTGGAAAAATCTGACACGGGCGCAAAGATGCTTTTGCAAGTTCACGATGAGTTGATTTTTGAATGCCCGGAAGACAATGCGGAAAATGCGATTTCAATTATTCAGCGTGAAATGGAAAATGCCGTTCAGCTGAAAATTCCATTGCGTGTGAGTGTTGAACGCGGAAAAAACTGGGGAGAATTCCACTGATGGTTTTGTGTGTTACAGGACCGATGGCGGCAGGAAAAAATGCGGCAAGTTCAATTCTTGAAAACATAGGCTTTGTTTCTATTGATGCGGATTTGATTGGCCATGACGCAGTTGAAATTTGCAAGGGAAAAATTCTTGAGGAATTTTCTTCTTTGGCGCAGAAAAATAAAATTCAGCTTTTAAATCCGGATGGAAAAATCAACAGAAAAAATCTTGGGCAGCTCATATTTAAAAATGAAACGCTTGTGAAAAAACAGGAGAACATTGTATTTCCGTATATAAATTCAGTTTTGGAAAAATTCATAGATGACAATTCTGAAAAAAATATTGCGGTCAATGCGACTGTTTTGTACAAAGTGAACGCAATGAAAAAAATTGACAAAATTCTTTTTATTGACAGTCCGGCTTTTGTTAGATTTTTGCGTGCTAAAAAAAGAGACAAAATGAAAACTCTTCAAATTATTGAAAGATTTTTTTCTCAAAGATTTTTGTTCAGCCAATATAAAAAAACTGAAATTGAAATTTTCAGAATCACAAATTGCGGAAAATTTTCTTCGCTTCAAAAAAAAATTGAGCGTGTAGTTTTTAAGTGCCAATAGACTTTTTAAACTTGAATTTTCTTCTAAATATCTTTTTTTTAATGCCGATATTCTTTGTATGGAATACCGGCTTTTTGTTTTATTTTTGAAAGCTGGCAGGGGATAAGATTATGGAACAGAAAAGAACTATTTGGATTGTACTTGCGGCTGGAATTTTTTTGTCAGTTGTGCTTGGCGCCGCTGTAATTCTTTATGCGTCTGAAGCTAAAAAAAATACAACTGCTCTTTATCAGCGTTCTGCTGGCTCGGTTTGGATGTCTCCAGAAACTGCCCAGCAAAAACACGCGGAATCATTTTCAAATGGAATTGATTTTCCGAGCGAACCTCCTGCTAAAGAAACCAGCATAAATCCTGCGGAAGTTAATAATTCTTCTGTAACTTCAAATATTGAATCTCCTGCGGAAGGAAAAACTTCTATTGAAAATTCTGATTCAAGAATTGCGCAGACAGACAACGTTACTGTTATTTCTACAGGAAACACAAGCGTTTACAATGTTGGAGACACTTCAACTACAACAATTGACTTGAACGCGTTGAAGAACACTGCTTCTGCGTCTAGCAATGTTACAGCTCAGAACAAGGCTGCTGAAACTGCAATCAGAGAAACAAATGCCGTTCACCGCAATGTTGAAAAAAATTCTCCTGTAGTTGAAAAGCAAGTTTCTTCACCAAAGGCTTCTGCGTCTAGCAATAAAACTTCAGCTTCTTCAAAAAATTCTGCGCAAGTTTCTTCAGCTCCGAAAAAATCAGCGCAAGCTTCTGTTTCAAAATCCGCGCCGGCAAAAAAAGTTTCCGACAGATTCTGGGTTCAGGCTGGCTCTTATACAACAACAAAAAATGCTGACGAAGCCAGAGGAATTCTTGAGTCGAATAAAATTCCATGCGAAGTCTTTACATTTACAGATGCGAAAGGCGTGCTTCATTACCGCGTAAGAGTCGGACCTTATACAACAAAAAGTGAAGCTGAATATTGGAAGCAAAGAATCGATACGATTTCTTTGTTTGCAAAAAATGGAACTTACGTTACAAATACTAGCGCGGCAAAATAAATAAAATGAAAAAAACAAATGCAATGCGCATTTTAGACAGCTTGGAAATTCCTTATGAAACAAAAGAGTACGACGATGACGGAGAACATTTGCTTCATAAGGGAGCTGCCTTGGAACTTTCTGAAAAACTTGGAATAAATCCTGAATGCGTTTTTAAAACAATAGTCATGCGCACAGATTCAAAAGAGACTGTTGTTTTTTGCCAGAGCGCGGTTTATGAAATCAACTTGAAAAAAGCAAGAGCGGCTTGCGGTGCAAAAGAAGTTCATCCTGTTAAGCCGGAAGAACTTTTGTCGCTTACAGGATATATCCGTGGCGGATGTTCTCCAATTGGAATGAAACGGAAATTCAGAACTTTTATTGATGAGACAGTTTCGCTTTATGACAAGGTTTATGTCAGTGCAGGAATCCGCGGACTTCAGCTTGTAATTTCTCCTTCAGATTTGATAAAAGCCAGCGACGCTCAGCCTGTTGATTTGATTCTTTAGTCAAATTTTTTGCCGGATATATTTTCAGCGGATTTCAAAATCGGAATTCGTTGTTTGAAATTATCGACTTTTTGCGATTTCTATAGTAAAATTATTTCCATGAAAACACACACTTTTAAAGGCGGAATCTTTCCGTTGGAAATGAAGGAGCTTACAAATAAATGCCCGATAAAAGAGGCGTTTCCTTCTTCAAAAACGGTTACGATTCCAATCACCATGGGCGGCGCTCCAAACACTCCGCTCGTAAAAGTTGGAGATTCTGTTGCAAAAGGACAGAAAATAGCTTCGGGTGAAAAATTCATGTCAGTGCCCGTTCATTCTTCTATTTCAGGAAAAGTAAAGAAGATTCAGAATTTTACCGTTACTGGCGGAATGACTGCGCCTTGCATTGTTATCGAGGCTGATGGTTCTGACAATGTTGAATTCCTTGAGCCGCTTGATCCGTTTACCTGCGGAAAAGAAAAAGTTCTTGAGCGGATAAAAGAAGCTGGAATTGTCGGAATGGGAGGCGCATCTTTTCCTGCGCACGTAAAATTAAATCCTCCGGAAGATAAAGAAATAGATTATGTTCTTGTCAACGCCGCTGAATGCGAGCCTTATCTTACTTGCGATGAGCGGACAATGATTGAAACTCCAGAAAAACTTATAGATGGACTTGCGATAATTTTGAATCTTGTTGGCGCGGCTGGAATAATTGCGCTTGAAGACAACAAGGCTTACATAAAGTCTTCCCTTGAAAAAATCATAGTTGAAAAAGGCTATGCGGACGATATTCGCATGATGCTTGTCAAAACAAAATATCCGCAGGGCTCTGAAAAATTTATAGTTTCATCTTGCCTCGGAGTTGAAATTCCTTCGGGAAAACTTCCTGCTGATGCTGGCGTGATTATTTCAAATGTTGGAACTGTCTGCGCAATAAGCGATGCTTTCAGACTTGGAAAACCTTTGATTGAACGAAGCCTTACAATTTCAGGCGGCGCAGTAGAAAATCCGTGCAATCTAAAAGTTCCAGTCGGAACAATGATTTCAGATTTGTCTCCTGAATATTTTTCTTTAAAAGAAAATTCAGCTGTAAAAATTATTTCCGGCGGGCCTATGATG
The DNA here is from genome assembly GCA_963654755.1 of Desulfovibrionaceae bacterium. Lineage (GTDB taxonomy): Bacteria > Spirochaetota > Spirochaetia > Treponematales > Treponemataceae > Treponema_D. The sequence continues at coordinate 24,966 of CAVKBG010000025.1, read as the reverse complement.
GGCTTTGCAATGCCTGATATGAATTTTCCAGTTGCAAAGGGAACAAGCGGAATTACTTTCCTTACAAAAGATGAAACTTATCTTGTTGATGAAGAGCAGTGCATTGGCTGCGGAATGTGTGTGTCTGTCTGCGCAATGCATTTAAGCCCGGTTCTTATGGTTCGTGAGCTTAAGGCTGAAAATATTTCAAATGCTAAAAAACTTGGTCTTATGGACTGCATTGAATGCGGTTGCTGTGCTTATGCTTGTCCGGCGAATGTTAGGCTTGTTCAGCGTTTCAGAATTGGAAAGTCTATTGTAAGAGAACAGATTGCGGCGGCAAAAGCAAAGGAGGCTGTAAAAAAATGAACTCTGAAAATAAAATGTTTCTTTCTTCTAGCCCGCATTTTACAGCTGGGCTTTCAACTCAAAAAATAATGCTTGCAGTTTTGATTTCGCTGCTCCCTGAATGTGTTTATGGCGTTATTGTTTTTGGACTTCCTGCTTTGGCGACAATTTTTGTTTCTGTAGCTTCGTGCTTTGTTTTTGAATTTTTGTTTCAGAAAATCACCCGTCAAAAAATTGTTGTTTTGAATTTGTCTTGCTGCGTGACAGGCGTTTTGCTTGCTCTTGTAATTCCGTCTACAACGCCTTTGTGGATGACAGTTCTTGGCGCATTGGTTGCGATTGTTATTGCAAAAGGACTTTTTGGAGGAATCGGAAGCAACGTTTTTAATCCGGCGCTTACTGGACGTGCTTTTATGTTTATAAGTTTTCCAGTTGCTTTGGGCGCGTCTTGGTTTAATCCGGCGACCGATGCAATTTCAAGCGCAACAGTTTTGAGTCAAGTTAAGGCAGGCTCTTTTGTTGCTGATAGTTCAGTTTATCTTCAATATTTTTTGGGAAACCGGGCTGGCTGCATTGGCGAAACTTCAATTCTTTTGATTTTGCTTTCGTTTGCATTTCTTGCTTTTACAAAAATAATCGACTGGAGAGCGCCTGTTGCAATGGTTGGAACTGTTGTTGCCTGCACATTTGTTTCCGGCGGCGATGTTCTTTTTGCGCTTTTGAGCGGAGGACTTTTGTTCGGGGCAACTTTTATGGTTACTGATTATTCAACTGCTCCTGTTACAAAAAAAGGCCGTCTTGTGTTTGGCTTTGGCTGCGGACTTATAACTTTCTTGATAAGAAAATTCGGCGGATACCCGGAAGGTGTAATGTTCAGCATTTTGATTATGAATGCTGTGGCTCCGTTCTTGAATAATCTTTCAGCAAGAAAATATGGCTACGGAAAAAAAGGAAACAGAAAGCCTTCTCCTAAAAAAATAATTCAGGACTTTGATGTTTCAAATGCAGTTCCTTTAGAACAGAAAAAAAATGCGGAGGCTGAAAAATGAGCCAGAAAAATTCAGTCTTGGAAATGCTTGGACTTGGAATTGTCCTTGCGATTTATGCAATGGCGGCTTGCACAGTTCTTGCTATTGTAAATAATTTTACTTACGGACGGATTGCGCAGAATAAACTTAACAAAGCGAATGCCGCAATGAAAGCTGTTGTAAAAGACGCTGATTCTTTTGAGGCTGTTGATTCATTTCCCGCAGCATCAAATTCTTCTATTACAATACAAAATATTTTTATCGCAAAGCAAGGTGAAAATGTGATTGGCGGAGTTGCCCAGGTTACAGGTCCGACTTATGACAAAGGCACAATCATGGTTGGAATGAAATCCGACGGAACTGTTACAGGCTTGCAGTTTTTGGAGCTTACTGATTCTCCGGGATTCGGCTTGAAGGCAAACGACCCGACTTTTACTCTTGCCAGTGGAAAAACATTTTACGGACAATTTGAAGGAAAAAATGCCAAAGACGGATTTGTTGCCGGTCAGACTTTTGACTCTATTTCCGGGGCGACAATAACTAGCGTTGGCATTGGCAATCTTATTTCCGCAGGAACAGAATGCCTTTTAAAAGTTCTTGACGGACAGGAGTTTAATTGATATGAACAAGCAGCTTCAAATTTTTACAAACGGTTTCTTAAAGGAAAATCCGCTTTTGGTTTTAAATATCGGCTTGTGTTCTTCGCTTGGAGTTACAACAAGTATTTTTAACGGACTCGGAATGGGAATGAGCATGACGTTTGTTCTTCTTATGAGCGAACTTGTAATCAGCATTTTTAGAAAATGTATTCCCAACGCAATCCGTCTTCCAATTTTTATAATTATTATTGCGGCGTTTACAACTATTGTTCAGTTTGTGCTTCAGGCTTATGTTGAATCTTTGTACGATGCGCTTGGCGTTTTTCTTCCGCTGATTGTTGTAAACTGCATTATCATGGGACGCGTTGAATCTTTCGCTTCAAAAAACAATGTCGGAAATTCTATTCTCGATGCGCTCGGAATGGGAATTGGCTACACTTGCGTTCTTGTTGTGATTTCGCTTGTGCGTGAATTTTTTGGCGGCGGAACTTTGATGGCTGGAACTTCTGTAAAACTTGAGCTTATTCCTGAAGCATACAGAATTGGAATTTTAAACAGCGCGCCGGGAGGTTTCATTGTTTTTGGACTTCTTGGAGCGGCGGTTCAGGCTTTGAAAAATAAAAAGGAGGCTGCAAAATGACTGATATGATTCAGCTTTTTATAAAGTCAGCAATTGTTGACAATGTTGTTTTTATTCAGTATTTGGCAATTTGTCCTTTTATTGGAATGACCGCTGAAACTGGCAAGGCTTCTGGAATGGGACTTGCTACAACTTTCGTTATTATTCTTGCAACTGTTGTTACTTGGCCGTTGTATAAATTTGTGATGATTCCTCTTGGACTGGAATTTTTGCAGACGTTGTTTTTTATTCTTGTAATTGCTTCTCTTGTTCAGCTTGTTGAATTTTATCTGAAAAAATCTGCGCCTGGACTTTATTCTTCAATGGGCGTTTATCTTGCGCTGATTACAACAAACTGCGCGGTTCTTGGCGTTACAATAAACTGCATAAGCAAAGACTACAATTATATTCAGAGCATCGTTTATGCTTTTGGAACAGCCTGCGGATTTCTTTTGAGCATGGTGATTATGTCGGGCGTAAGAAGCAGAATTAAAATTGCAAAAATTCCTGAAGCTTTTAAAGGAACTCCAATTCTTTATGTTGCCGCCGGACTTTTGAGCCTTGCGTTTTTAGGCTTTAAAGGTCTTATAAAATAATTCAGCGGAGGAACTTTATGAATACGATTATTTTAACAGTTGTTATTGCTCTGCTGATTGGTTTTGTTCTTGGCACTCTTCTAGGGCTTTTTAAAAAAATATTTTCAGTTGAAGTTGATCCAAAAGTTTCCCAGGCAAGAGAAGCTCTTCCCGGCGCTAACTGCGGAGGCTGCGGATATGCCGGTTGCGATTCGTTTGCTGTGGGTGTTGTAAAAGGCGAAGCTCCTGCAAATGGATGTGTTGCAGGTGGACCATCTGTTTCTGCGGCGTTAAATAAAATTTTAGGCTTGTCAGGCGATGAGTCTGATTCCGCAAAAAAAGCTGCGGTTCTTGCTTGCCACGGAACAATTGAATGCGCCGGAACAAAAGGAATTTACAACGGCGTTCAGACTTGCAAAGCTGCCCAGCTTTCCGTGAATGGAACAAAACTTTGTGCTTTTGGATGCATTGGTCTTGGCGATTGCGTTTCATCTTGTCCATTCGGCGCATTGTCAATGGGAGACGACGGGCTTCCTCATGTTGATTATTCAAAATGTGTTGGCTGCGGAAAATGTGCAAAGGCTTGTCCTAAAAAACTTTTCAGCATTACAAATATAGAAGTAAAAGGTCCTGTTGCGCTTTGCTCTTGCCACAACGACAACAAGCCTCAGATTAGAAAAGATTGTTCTGCCGGATGCTTTAAATGCGGAATTTGCGCAAAAAAATGTCCTGAGCAGTGCATCGATCTTTCTTCTGGGATTCCTGCGGTTGATTATTCAAAATGTACAAGCTGTGGAACTTGCGTTTCCTCTTGCCCTGACAAAGTTTTGAAATTCATGCAGGAACTTACTGCTGTATAAAATTTGTTTTATAGATAGGAGGTTTCTATGACAAATGTTCAGGTCATAAAAGAACTGACAAATTTAAAAACTTATTGTTCTGCAACTTCTTTGGATGTTGTTGAGTATGCAATAAAAGTTTTTCAGAAACTTGAAAGCTGCGGAATTTCAGAACCGCTGGAAACTGAATTTAAGAAAGAGGAAGAAAAATGATAGGAACATTTTGGTCTTTAGTTCCGCCGGTCGTAGCAATTTGTCTGGCGCTTATAACAAAGGAAGTTTATTCTTCTTTATTTATCGGAATTTTAATTGGCGGTCTTTTTTATTCAGGATTCAGTTTTGCAGGAACGATAAATCATGTTTTTAAAGACGGATTCGTAGGCTCTCTGTCTGATTCTTACAACGTAGGAATTTTGATTTTCCTTGTTATTCTTGGAATAATGGTTGCGCTCATGAACAAGGCTGGCGGTTCTGCGGCTTTTGGTGAATGGGCAAAAAAACGCATAAAGTCAAAAAAGAATGCGCAGATTGCAACTATTTTTCTTGGAATAATTGTTTTCATTGATGACTATTTTAACTGCCTCACAGTTGGAAGCGTAATGCGCCCGATTACAGACAGATATAAAGTTTCAAAAGAAAAGCTTGCTTATCTTATTGATTCGACTGCGGCTCCGGTTTGCATTATTGCGCCGATTAGTTCTTGGGCTGCGGCTGTAACAGGATTTGTTGAAGGCGAAGACGGATTTCAGCTTTTTATAAAAGCGATTCCTTATAACTTTTACGCGCTTCTTACAATTTTTGCTCTTTTTTCAATTGTTATTTCCGGAGTTGACTTTGGTCCTATGAAAGGCTTTGAAGCTTTGTCATCTTCATCTTCTTCCAATGAACTTGAAGAGGAAAAACTTCCAACTGCAAAAGGAAAAGTTCTGGATCTTGTGTTCCCTATAATTTCTCTTATTGTTTTCTGCGTAATCGGAATGATTTATACAGGCGGATTTTTTGCTTCAGGCGAAGAGCACCGCGGATTTGTTGCAGCTTTTTCTGGCTGCGATGCTTCCGTCGGACTTATGTACGGCTCTTTTGGCGCGCTGATTTTGACCTTGATTGTTTTTGTTCTGCGCCGCGTTTTGAGCTTTAAAGACTGCATGTCTTGTATTCCAGACGGATTTAAAGCCATGGTTCCTGCGATTTTGATTTTGACTCTTGCCTGGACTTTGAAATCTATGACAGACAGCCTTGGCTCAAAAGAATTTGTTTCATCATTTGTTCAGACTTATGCTTCTGGAATGCTGAATTTTCTTCCTGCGATTGTATTCGTAATTGGCGCGTTCCTTGCGTTTGCAACTGGAACTTCCTGGGGAACTTTTGGAATTCTCATTCCGATTGTAGTCGCGGTATTTAATGGAAATGATTACAATCTTATGATTATTTCGATTTCGGCTTGTATGGCAGGAGCTGTTTGCGGAGACCACTGCTCGCCGATTTCTGATACAACTATAATGGCAAGTGCTGGCGCGGAATGCGTTCACGTGAACCATGTTAATTCGCAGCTTCCTTATGCGCTTTCTGTTGCAGGCGTTTCTTTTGTCTGCTATCTGATTGCCGGTCTTGTAAAAAATCCAATTCTTCCTATTTTGTTCGGAATGGTTGTAATTGCAGGATTTTTGTTTTTCCTTAAAAAACATCAGAAAGCAGAAGCTTAAACTTAGGAGTGTAACAAAAACTTTGACTGAAATAGCGTCAAAGTTTTTGTTTACAAGTTTGCGTTGCAAACTTCTTACTGATTGCATATTCTCATTTCATTGCGAATATGCTTAAAAAGCCAAATCGAAAGTTTATACTTTCTCATTGACTTTTTATTGGAGTAAAAATGTCTAATGATAATTTAAATGCGGTTTATGATGCGCGCACTTTGGGAAAGCCTAGAATGCTTGCGCTTGGTGTGCAGCACATGTTTGCAATGTTCGGCGCAACGGTTCTTGTTCCGCAGCTTACGGGGCTTAGCGTTTCTTCTACGCTTTTGTTTGCTGGAATCGGAACTCTTATATTTCACTTTTTTACAAAAGGAAAAGTTCCGGCTTTCTTAGGCTCTTCGTTTGCGTTTCTTGCCGGCTACATGACAATCGCCCCGAATGGTGAAAAACATCTTTTGCCTTATGCGTGTCTTGGCGTTGCTTGTTCTGCGGCTTTGTATTTTCTGCTTGCAATTCTTGTAAAAGTTTTCGGTGTAAAAAAAGTAATGCGCTTCTTTCCGCCGGTTGTTACAGGTCCGATTATAATTTCGATTGGACTTACACTTTCGCAGTCGGCAGTAGACAATTGCTCAAGAAACTGGCTTGTTGCTTTTTCTGCTGTTCTTGTAATTGTTGCCTGCGTTATCTGGGGAAAGGGAATGATAAAAATTATTCCGATTCTTCTTGCGGCTGTTGTTTCTTATGTTTTTGCAGGAATTCTTGGCGAAGTTGATTTCACATCTGTAAAAAACGCGGCTTGGGTCGGACTTCCAGTTCTCAAGGAAAACACTGTTTTTGCAATTTTTGAAAATCCCGACACTTCATTGATTATAACTTCTATAGTTACGATTGTTCCGATTGCGATTGCAACCATGATGGAACACATCGGAGACATTGCCGCCATTTCTTCAACTGTAAACAGAAATTATTTTGAAAATCCCGGACTTCACAGAACACTTTTTGGCGACGGACTTGCAACTCTTGTAGCTTCACTTTTCGGCGCGCCTGCAAATACAACTTACGGCGAAAACACCGGCGTTCTTACTTTGTCAAGAGTTTACGATCCGCGTGTAATCAGAATTGCTGCGGTAATTGCGATTTTGTTTTCTTTCTCTCCAAAGTTTGCGGCGTTAATAAGCGCGATGCCAGCTGCAACTTGCGGCGGAATTTCAATTGTTCTATATGGAATGATTTCCGCAGTCGGCGTAAGAAACATTGTTGAAAGCCAAGTTGATTTCAAGGATTCACGCAACGTAATTATCGCGGCGTTGATTCTCGTTCTTTCAATCGGAATAAAATATAGTTCCGCTGGAGCTGTAAATATTCACATCGGCGGACTGACTCTCGGACTTTCCGGCTTGGCGACAGGAGCTTTGGTTGGAATCATTTTGAATATGCTTTTGCCTGAAAAAAAGGCTTCGGAAAAAGAGTAGTTTATGGAAAATAAAAATGTAGTTTTTTTAAATCATCCGCTGATTCAGCATAAAATTTCAATGCTCCGCGATGAAAAAACTGGAACAAATGAATTCAGAAAACTTGTTGAAGAAATTGCAGTTTTGATGGGCTACGAAGCTTTGCGTGATCTTCCAGTTGAAGATGTTGAAGTAAAAACTCCGATTGAAACTTGCAAAACTCCGATGCTTTCTGGAAAAAAACTTGTTGTTGTTCCGATTCTTCGCGCTGGACTTGGAATGATGAACGGAATGCTGACTCTTGTTCCTTCCGCAAAAGTCGGGCACATCGGTTTGAGCCGCAATGAAAAAACTCATCAGGCTGAAGAATATTATTGCAAAATGCCGGATTCTCTTGATCAGCGTCAGATTGTAATTGTTGATCCGATGCTTGCTACTGGAGGCTCAGCTGTTTCCGCAGTTGATTTTATAAAAAAGCGCGGCGGAAAAAACATAAAATTCATGTGCATAATCGCAGCTCCAGAAGGCGTTGAAGTTCTAACAAAAGCTCATCCTGATGTAAAACTTTACATTGGCCACCTTGACCGCTGCCTGAATGAAAACGCATATATTTGTCCTGGTCTTGGAGATGCTGGCGACAGAATTTTTGGAACAAACTGATTCCTTACTGAAAAATAAAATTCATGCTTCGTTGTTTTGGGCGGAGCATGAATTCACAATTGACTATTTAAGTATTTAGTTTTATTATAGATTGTTATGACTGCAAACGAATTACGCTCAAAATATATTGAGTTCTTTAAGAGTAAAAATCACGTTGAAATTTCTGGTCAGTCTTTGATTCCAGAAAATGATCCATCAGTTTTGTTTACAACCGCCGGAATGCATCCGCTTGTTCCATATCTTTTGGGAGAAAAACATCCTTCTGGAACACGCCTTACAGATTATCAGAAATGTATCCGCACAGGTGATATTGATGAAGTTGGTGACCCAAGCCATCTTACTTGTTTTGAAATGCTTGGAAACTGGTCTTTGGGCGATTATTTTAAGAAAGAATCAATCGGATTTTCTTATGAATTCCTTACAAGCCCAAAATGGCTCGGTCTTGATCCTAGAAAAATTTCTGTGACAGTTTTTGCCGGTGATGACAACGCACCTCGCGATGAAGAAGCTGCGACTTACTGGAAAGAAAACGGAATGCCGGAAGACAAAATCGCATATCTTCCTGCAAGCGATAACTGGTGGGCTGCCGGTCCTACTGGTCCATGCGGTCCTGACACCGAAATTTTCTACTGGGTTGGCGAAGGACTTCCACCGGCTGGCTCAAACAAAGGCACAGACAGCGACAACTGGATGGAAATCTGGAACAACGTTTTTATGCAGTACAACCGCGTTGATGAAAAAACTCTTGTGCCGCTTCCAAAGAAAAACGTTGATACAGGAATGGGGCTTGAGCGCACAAACTGTATCTTGCAGGGAAAAACTTCGGTTTATCTTACAGAAGTATTCCAGCCAATCATTGCAAAAATCGAGGAACTTTCTTCTTATAAATACGGCACAGACGCAGAAAAAGACAAGAGCGTGCGAATTATTGCAGATCATAGCCGCGCTTCTGTATTTATTCTTGGCGACCAGAAAGGCGTTTCTCCTTCAAATGTAGGCGCAGGCTACGTTCTTCGCCGCTTGATTCGCCGCGCAGTCCGTCATGGAATGAAACTTGGAATTGAAAAGAATTTCCTTGCGGATATTGCGCTTGCCGTAATCGAAAATTTCAAATGTGCATATTCTGAACTTGAGCAGAACAAGGAAAAGATTTTCACGGAACTTTCCGCAGAAGAAAACAAATTCCGCGACACGTTGCGCAAAGGCGAAGCAGAATTCCAAAAACTTCTTCCGAACCTGATGAAAAACCCTAAGAAAGAAATTTCAGGAAAAATAGCATTCAGGCTTTATGACACATTCGGATTCCCGCTTGAGCTTACTCAGGAGCTCGGAGCAGAAAATGGATTCACTGTTGATGTTGAAGGATTCAAGGAGGCTGAGCGCAAGCATCAGGAGGCTTCAAAAACTCAGGATGCAGGGGCAGCAAAAGGCGGACTTGCTGAACAGTCAGACATCACAACAAAATATCACACGGCGACACACTTGCTTCAGCAGGCTTTGGTTGACGTTCTTGGTGATGAAGTTTCGCAGAAAGGTTCAAACATTAACAACGAACGTATGCGCTTTGACTTCACGTTTGACCGCCCGATGACAAAAGATGAAGTCCAGAAAGTTGAGGACATCGTTAACGAAAAAATCAACGAGGATTTGCCTGTAACAATGGAAGTTATGCCGCTTGACCAGGCAAAGGCTGAAGGCGCGCGCGCTTTGTTTGTTAATAAATACGGCGAGCAGGTAAAAGTGTACACAATCGGCCGCGATTCAAAGAATGACTGGTATTCAAAGGAAGTTTGTGGCGGACCGCACGTTCAGCACACGGCTCAGATTGGCGAATTCAAAATCCAGAAGGAGCAGTCATCTTCCGCAGGAGTGCGCAGAATTAGAGCTGTAATTTCCGGCGGACTTCCGCTTGAAAAATAGTTGTGTAACCGAACTGAATAATAACTGTTTATTAATAAATGAATTATAAAAGGATGAATTTTCATGAAAAAATTTTCTATTGGACTATTGATTTTCTTTGCTGCAATCGGAGCTTTTGCCCAAAGTGATTTGCAGCCTCTTGCAGTTGTAAAACTTAATAAATCAGAAACAATCACTGTAAAGCAGCTTAAGACGCGCGCAAGTTTCATTCAAAAGCAGTACGGAATGGAATCTCTCCCTATTGAGCAAAAACAGGCTCTCTTGGAAAATCTTATCGCTGAAAAATTGATTACTCAGGCAGCGGCAAAAGAAGGTCTTTCTGTTACAGACAGTCAGGTTGATGACGCTTTCTTGAATACTTTTAGCCAGCAGCTTGGAACTCGTGTTTCAGAAGCTCAGCTTGAAGACTTGATAAAAAAGCAGACTGGAAAATCCCTTGATGAATACATAAAAGAATATAGCGGAATGTCAAAGTCTGAATACAAGGCTTACTTGAAAAATCAGCTTATTATTCAGCAGTATGTATTTTCAAAAAAGCAGTCTGAAATTCAGGCGGTGGCGGCAACTGATGAAGAAATCCGCAACGCTTATGAAATGAACAAGTCAACTTTTGTTTGGAACGACATGATGAAGCTTTTCCTTGTTATGGTTCCAAAGGGAAGCAATGACATGGCGGCTCGTGCTTTGGCAACAGACTTGAGAAACAAGTACAAAGGCGATTCAAAAAAATCTGAAGAAATTAAAAATTCAAACGAAAACGGAACTAATTACAGAGCTGGCGACATTACAGTTGCAAAAACAGCTCAGCAGGCGCAGCAGCTTGGATGGTCAATTGACAAGCTTAACGAGCTTTTTGGAAAATCAGCTGGCTATCTTTCTGAAGTTACAGAAACTGCTTCTGACTTCCAGTTTTATGCTGTTCTAAAAAAGTATGATGCGAAAATGCTTTCAATCAGCGATGTTGTTCAGCCTGAAACAACTGTTACTGTTTACGATTATCTAAAGCGCAACATTACTTCTCAAAAACAGAGCCAGTATTTTACAGAAGCCGCTCAGGAAATTTCAAAGTCGCTTGACATTCCTTCAAATGTTGAGCGCAAAAAAACTGGCGATGCTCTTAAAAAGCTCCTTAATTGGCAATAGGAGTTTGCTGTGTCCAGAAGAAATGGTCGTATTTTTGCGGTTCAGGCTTTGTATTCCTACGATGTCGGCAAGGCGTCTCTTGAGGATTTGCTAAAGCTTGAATGGCTGAAAGAAGATTCTGAAAATAATTCAAATGGAAAATTTGTTCTGCCCGAAACTGTAACAGAAAATTCTGAAACTGAAGATTTTTCCCAGTCGCGGGCTGAATCTTATGATTTTGCGCGTTTGCTGATTTCAGGAACAATAAATCATATTCAGGAAATTGACGAAAAAATAAAAGCGCACTTGACTGCAAACTGGAATTTTGACCGCTTGAACAGAGTGACACTTTCTATTTTGCGTATCAGCGTTTTTGCCTTGCTTTATCAAAAGGAACTTAAGCCCACAATAATTATTGATGAAGCCATTGCAATTTCAAAAGAATTTGGAACAGATGATTCTTTTAGATTTATAAATGCAATTCTTGATACAATCAGCAAAGAAGAGGTAGCGTGAGCAAAAAATCAATCTGCGTTGCGGCGTTTTGCTGCTTGGCTGCAGTTTTAATTTGTTCATGCTCTTCTCATTCTGAAGGTTCATCTTTTACTTCCGCGCTGGATTCTGTTGATGCTGCTGTTTCTCAGAATTCTGCGGAAGATGCCTTAAAATCCCTGAAAAAACTTGAAAAAAAAGCCTACGCTTCTTACGAATATCTTGGAATTGCAAAGCGTTATTTTTTTCTTGGTGAAACAAAATTCGCTGAACGTGTTTTAAAAAAAAGTCTTAAAAAAATTCCCAAGAATCCTGAGCTTTCCGCCGTGTATTCGAATTTTCTTTTGAGAGAAAACCGCCTTGACGAAGCGTTTCAAATTTCACTTTGCTTAAAAGATTCCAGATATTCTTCAATTTATGCGGAATGCGTTTTAAAAAAAGCCTTGCTTGCAATAGAAAATGGCGAGCCTGTTTTGAAATCGGCATTCAATTCTGTTTCATCAAAAAAGAAAAATAAATCCGCAGAAATAAAAACTTCGGAAGAAATAAAAGAAATTTTTTGCAGTCCTGCTTTTATTTCTGTGTACAAAAACGCTTTTGATGGTTCGGATGAAAGCATTTGGATTTTTAATGCCGCTTCAATTTTTATGCGCAGCGGTGAATTTAAAAATGCCGTGGCTTTGTATCCAAAGAAAATTTCAAGCAGCAAGGAAAGTCTTTTTTGGGGCTGTGTTTTTTTTGATTCAGGACTTTATGCGGAAAGCATTGCAGCTTTGGAAGCCAGCTCAAAACTTGCTTCGTTCGCGGAAAAAACTGATTTGGCTACAAAGACTGAAATTCTTTCACTTGAATCGGACGGATTTTACATTGAAGGCGAAGAAAATTCTTCCGAAGAAATTCGCCAGCAACTTATTCAGAATTTCAGCGAAATTCCACCGCGGATATACATGAACAGCGCGATGTTTGCCAAGCGGAACGGCAGCTTTGAAACTGAGCAAAAATTCCTCGATTTTCTTTCTGTTAATTTTCCTGATTATTTGCCCGGGCTTGCGGCTCTTGGCGAATTTTCGCTTGAGCAGATAAAAAATCAGCATGAAGATTTTCTTTCGCAAAAAATTAGAAACGCCGGATTAAAAACTTTGAGCATGGAAAAAAAAGACAAAGTTCCGGTTGTGCCTTTTGATTCCGTTCTTGAAAAACTTGATTTTCTTATTGCGTTCCAAAATTCAGAAGCCTTGGTTTTGAAGGATGCGCTTGTTGCTCAAAAAAGCAAAATTGACAAAACTGAAAAGCCTGTTTCTGACATTTGGCTGATGCTTGAAAAAAATGTTTCTGCGGAAAATATTTATCCTGAGTCTGTTTTAAAGCACTGCGTTTTTTCCCTTTTAAATGAAAATTCGGAGCCGGATGCGGAAGCCCTTTTTGATTCTTATTACAAGTCGAAGTATGATTTTTTGCCTGAAGATTCGCCGGAAAATCTTGAGCTTTGGGAATGCGAGCTTTGCGCCTGGTTTGCCTGTAAAAAGGGAAACTTTAAATCTGGAATTTCTCTTTATAATTTTATTGCTGAAAATTACGGAAATCGAATCGCCGCATTGAATTCATCTTCAAAAAATTCTTCAATTATAAATGCGTTTGTAAATCTTGGCGTTTTGTATGCTAGCGTTGACCGTCTGCCGGAAGCTTTGAATTCGCTTAACACGGCTTCCGCAAAATCATCTGAAGGAAAAGAAAAGGCTGAAATTTTATTTAGAATTGCGCAGCTTGAATGGAAGCAGGGAAATTTATACGGAGCTTCAAGAGCCTTAAAATATGCGCTTTCGCTGGATTCAGAAAATAACAAGGCGCGTTTGCTTCAGAAAAAAATTCAGGCGGAAAAATGAAACTTATTTTCCATAGAATTTGACTTTCAGGGAAAAAATTTGTATTTTTATAGTGTAAAAAAAAGAGCGTGCCTGATTTATGTTGCCCGCTCAAAATTTTAAAAAATTTTCAAATATAGATTTGGAGGATTTAAATGAAAGTAAAACCATTGGCAGACAGAGTTTTGGTAAAGCAGGTTGCCGCAGAAACAAAAACAGCTGGCGGACTTATTATTCCAGATACAGCTCAGGAAAAAACTCAGCAGGCTGTTGTTGAGGCTGTTGGACCCGGAACTGAAAAGGAAAAAATCACTGTAAAGCCTGGTGAAAAAATTTTGTATGACAAGTACGCTGGAACAGGAATTAAGATTGACGGAGAAGACTATCTTATTCTTAAAAACTGCGACATTATTGCTGTTGTAGAGTAATTTTTTGTTTTTGGTGGGTCATTTTGACTCGCTTTGAATCAACACTTTATGGGCTGTGTCATTTTGATGCAGCCTTATTTGTTTTAAAAGGCTTTTGGAATCTAAAAAACTGCATTCAAATCATCTTTTTTGCTGCTGAAATGTAAAAAGTTGCTTATTTTAAATTTTTTTCTTACTTTTGCATGACTTGGCACGTTTTATGCTATTTATTAAGTAAATAAAAGCATACTGGAGGCAAGAAAATGACTAGTGTTTCAGCAAAAGATTTGGACGTTGTGAGGATTCACCTTAATGAAATAAAGAAAATTTCTCTTCTTACAAATGACGAAGAAACTCAGCTTGCTACAAAAGCCGCTGCTGGAGACAAAGCCGCAAGAGACAAACTTCTGACTTCCAATATGCGCTTTGTTATAAAAATTGCTTCACAGTATTTGAACAAAGGGCTTGAATACGAAGATTTGATAAGTGAAGGCTATCTTGGACTTATTAAGGCGCTTGATCATTTTGATGTAAGCAAAGGCTACCATTTTATATCTTATGCGGTCTGGTGGATTCGCCAGAGCATAATGAAAGCGATTGTTGATTTTGGCCGCCCGATTCGTCTGCCTGTAAATAAAGATGCTGAACTTACTGAAATAAAAAGAGCGTGCCACAGTGTAAATCCGCATGGAAAAAAATCTGAGGAAGAGGAGCTTGAGGAAGTTGCGCTCAAACTTGGAATGACAAAGCACCACATAAGAGAAATGCTTAATATTTCGCAGGAAATGATAAGTTTGGATTCTCCTATTGGCGGTGATTCCGATACTGCGCTTGTTGACACAGTTTCTGCCGGAACTTTTACGCCGGAAGATGCAGCCATTGATGCTTCTTTGAAAACTGAAATTGACAAGGCTCTTGCGGGCTTGGACAAAAAATCAGTTGAAGTTCTTAATATGCGTTACGGTCTTAACGGTCAAGGCGAAAGAACTTTAAAAGAAGTCGGTGAAAAAATGAATCTTTCAAGAGAGCGAGTCCGGCAGATTGAAAAACATGCGATTGCAAAAATCCGTGCAAATAAAATCTGCGATATTTCCCTTAAGGATTATGTTGCTTAAGCTGGCATAAAGCGTCGTAACGTGCGGTCTTGAGAATTTCTTTATCACGGCTTAAGTCGGCTATGTTTAATGAAAAATATCCTGACTGGGCTGTTCCAAAAACTTCTCCAGGACCGCGCAATTTTAAATCTTCTTCTGCAATGAAAAATCCGTCATTGCTTTGGTGAAGCGCCTTTAATCGTGAAATTCCTGTTTCGGTGATGTTCTTGCTGTAAGTTAAAAAACAGTATGACTGGAATTTTCCGCGCCCGACTCTTCCGCGCAGCTGATGAAGCTCCGCAAGCCCAAACCGCTCGGCGTGTTCAATTGCAATGCAGGTCGCGTTCGGAACATCGACACCGACTTCTACAACTGTTGTTGCAACGAGAACTTGAATGTTTCCGCTTGAAAAATTTTTTAGTATTTCAGCTTGCTGTTCGTCGTCAGTTTTTCCGTGGATAAGCGCGCATTTAAAATTCGGGTAAACTTCCTTTGAAAGAAAATCAAACATTTCTTCTGCGGACTTTAAAGATGCTTTGTCGTTTTGCTCTGCCTGCGGATTTTCTGCGATTCTTGGATAAACAAAATATGCCTGATGTCCTGCGTTCAGTTCTTTTCTTATGGCTTCGTAAACATTTCGTTCATTTCCGAAAACTGTAAGATAAGTTTTTACGGGAAGTCTTCCTTTTGGCATGGTTTTTATTACGCTTATGTCAAGATCGCCGAATGCAGTCAGTGCCAATGTCTGCGGAATCGGTGTTGCGCTCATCATCAAAAGATCCGGAGAATGCGCCATGTGCTCGAATGAAATTCTTCCTTTTGAAATAATCGATTCTCTTTGCGTTACTCCAAATTTGTGCTGCTCATCAATTACCGCAAGCTGAAGATTTTTGTATTGCGTGTTTCTGCTGAAAAGCGCGTGAGTTCCAATTACAATGTCAATGTTTCCGTCTCTAAGAGCATTTAAAAGAGGTTGCCTGCCAGAAGCTTTTAAATTTCCTGTGAGAAATGCCGTTCTTATTCCGGCTGGCTCTAAAAGTTTTGCGGCATTTTCTGCGTGCTGGCGTGCAAGAAGTTCTGTGGGAGCAAGAATAGCGCATTGTCCGCCGTAGTCAATTGTCCGCGCGCAGACAAAAAAAGACACAAGAGTTTTTCCAGAGCCGACATCGCCTTGCAAAAGTCGCTGCATGGAAAACGGAGGCTTTGAAAGTTTCTGCGGAGCGTTCAGCATTGTGTTGCATTCCGTCTGGCTTTTGTCAATGTCGCGGTTCATTTCCAAAATCGAATTCATCTGATCCAATGTAAGCTCGAAATTTAGGCTGCTGAAAATTTGCTTTTGGCGCGGTGAAAGGCTTTTTTGAAATTCATCTTTTATCTGCTCAAGTCCTGTTTCTGAATCTGGCGTGGAAAAATACGGATATGCTTCTGGCGCAAAATCCTGCGAAGGCAATGTTCCGCGGTGCATGAGAGCGCGTTCGAGCATTTTGTATTCAAAAAGATAAAGTTCTTCGTAAATTAAAGTTTTTCTAGCTTCCTGCGCTTGAATTAAATTTTGCGGCTGATGAACAAAAAGAATTGCTTCGCTTTTATTTAAAAGATTCCGCTCTTTTATGATTTGCTCTGGAATTTCGTTGCTTATGTTTTTTGCGAATTGCTTTAATGCCTGCGACACAGTTTTTCTGTAGATTTTTTGTGTGAGTCCTTCTGTAAGCGGATAAATTGGAATTACTGCGCTGTCTGGAACTGGCACGTTTTCAAAGTTCTCTAAGTTTCCGTCGAACGAAATTCTTGACGCTTCAAAAGATGAAGACTGAAGCTCGTTGTATTTTGTTTCAAATTTTCCAGTTACGGCGATGATGCTTCCTTCTGGCAGAGATTTTGCAAGAAAGTCCCGGTTGAATGCAACAAGCCAGGCGTTTGCGCTTCCGTCGGTTATTGCGATTTTCAAGGTTTTCATTTTTCCATAGCCGAACCACTGGTGTGCCATTACTTTGCAGATTGTATGTACTTTTGGAAAATTTGCGTAATCTCTTAGTTGAATCCGTTTTGTTCTGTCTTCATAGTCGCGCGGAAAAACAGAAAGCAAATCGGCTACTGTGAAAATATTCAGGCTGGCGAATTTTTTTGCCGCTGCTGGACCTACACCAGAAAGTGTTTCTACAGCGGCTCCAAGTTCAGAAAGAATCATTTACAAAATTATCGACAAAATAAGCGCTAAAAGAATTCTTAATGCAAACTGCAAAAATAAAAGGGCGATTATTGAAATTATCAAGGCGGCTTTGTAAGTTATGCGTCTGCCCATTGCGAATGTTCTTGCGATTCTGTAGACGATTGGCGAAATCGAGCTGTCAATCTGATTCGCCATGAATCCGCTTGTGTTGTACGAATCTCTGTTTATCATTATCAGAATGAGCCTTATTGCAAAAAGAATTATCAGAAAGAAAATGAGCGATGACAGAATTGAAAAGAAAATTTCAAGAATCATTGCCAAAATCATCTGGAGATTTATGTAGCCTCCGTTTGCAAGGCTTGAAAAAAGTTGTGAGCCTGCACCCAAAATGCACAAGGCGAGCGCGGGACTAAAGTCAAAGCTTCCGAATCTAAGCCATTTTATTCCGCGGAAAAGATTCATGTACGGATCGCATATTTGCGCCAGAATGTTTGCCGGTTTGCTGTAGGAATAATTTGGAATCCAAGTGATTATTATTCGCAAAAGACATAAAAGAGAATATAGCGATAAAAATGCTGAAATTATTCTTAAGATAAACATGGCGTAAAAACCTCCTGTGCCATTATTCAGTCCAGACTTCCTGAACTCCAGAAATATCTTTTAGGCTGTCTATGTATTCCTTTGTGTTAGGAACAGTCAGCTGAGTGTTTGCCTTTACGACATAAGTTTTTCCGTCTATTTCTATATGAAAATATACTAACAAAGTTCCCGTTCCGCCAAACAAAATGTCCCTAAGCGGCGCGATTTCCTTTACAGAAGAAAAGCCCTGTTCAAGCTGAATGTGAACACTTGAAATTGCCTTTTGCTGCAAAGTTGCAATGTCTTCAATTGATTCTACAAGGAAACTTGGAACTTCCCTTGAGCCGTCAACTTTGCCCTTGAACGCATAAACTTTTTCGGCTTCAATCTGGCTTGAATATTTTTCCCAAACAGCAGGAAAGAACGTTACGTCAATAAATCCCTTGTAGTCGGCGAGTTTTGCAAACGCCATCTGCTTGCCTTTTTTTGTCATTATGATTTTTAAATCCTGAAGCATTCCGATTGCAACATAAATTTTGCCGGAATTTCTTGACTGCCAAGATGACCTTCCGCTTGATTCCAGAGACGCTTTTTCTGCCTTGTCGATTTTTGCCCAGCGTCCGATATTTTCGCTGTTGCAGGTTGCGCAGGTTTCTATTGCGGTTTTGTAATCGTCCAGCGGATGCCCGGAAACAAAGCAGCCTATGAGTTCCTTTTCCATGTTAAGACGCTCCATTTTTGGAAGGTCTTCGCATTCTTCAAACTTAAAGTCTTCAAATTCTTTTATTCCGGCGTCTTCAAAAAGGCTTGCCTGACCGTATTCTTTGGAAGCATTTTTTTTGTCTTCGTATTCAATTACGCGCTCAAGGTTCATGGTAAGAGTTGCGCGGTTTTGTCCCAAGTTGTCAAATGCGCCGGTTTTTATAAGAACTTCAATTGCTTTTTTGTTTACGTCTTTGTTGCTTAGCCGCTCAATAAAATCCACGAAAGATTTGTAAGGTCCGTTTTGCTCGCGTTCTTCAACAATGGCTCTTGCAGCTCCTTCTCCCATTCCTTTTATTCCTTTAAGCCCGAAAACAATATGACCGTCAATAACATCAAAGATTGAGTCGGAGCGGTTTACATCCGGCGGATCAACAGGAATTCCCATTTTGCGTGCTTCTTCAATGTATTCAGGAAGCGTATCTGTGGAAGTGATTTCGTTGGTTAGGTTTGCCGCCATGAATTCAGCTTTCTTGTGGGTTTTAAGCCAGCCGGTTCTGTAGGCAAGAACTGTGTAAGCCGCTGCATGGGATTTGTTGAATCCGTAGCCTGCAAAAGGAACCATTATGTCAAAAATTTCATCAGCGTGCTCTTTCGTGTAGCCTTGCTTTATTGCGCCTTCTTCAAATTCAACTTTTTTGCCCATGAGGACTTCAAGCTTCTTTTTTCCCATGGCACGCCTAAGCATATCCGCGCCGCCGAGAGAAAAGCCCGCAATCTTCTGCGCAACCTGCATAACCTGTTCCTGATAAACCATAACGCCGTAAGTTTCTTTTAGGATTCCTTCAAGGCACGGATCTGGGTAGTGAACGGTTTCTGGCTTCCATTTGCCTTCGATGTACTGCGGAATATAGTCAAGCGGTCCCGGACGATAAAGCGCGTTCAAGGCGACAAGCTCTTCCACGCATCTTGGCTGGCACTGGCGCAATATTTTCTGCATTCCCGGAGATTCAAACTGGAAGATTGCAACTGAGTCTCCGCGGCAGAACAAGTCGAATGTCTCGGAGTCGGTTTCGCTTACGTTTTCTGTCTTGAATTCCGGCTCGTCTGGCTTTTTGTGCTTGTTGATTATGTTTTCGGCATAGCGGATTAAAGAAAGCGTTTTAAGTCCAAGATAGTCAAACTTTACAAGTCCGCACGGCTCGATTATGTCCATTGTGTACTGAACCGCAACTTCGCCTGTCTTTGGATCTTTGAAAACCGGCGCCCAGTCTGGAAGGGCAGTAAGTCCGATTACCATTCCCGAAGCGTGAAGTCCTGTGTTTCTGATTAAGCCTTCAAGTTTTTTGCAAAGAGCAATCCAGCGGTCAAAAGTTTTTTTGTCCAGCCCGATTGTCGCCTCTGGATTTTCGCTGATTGGAATAAGTTGTCCGCCGTCTGGAAATTTGTCTGTGGGCGGCTCAAGCGCATTTTTCAGTTTTGCCTTTGGATTGTCTGGAATGCAGGCTTTTACTTTTGTAACAATCGAAAGCGGAATGTTCAGGATTCGTCCAACATCAGCAAGACAGTTCTTGGGCTTTAAAGTTCCGAACGTTACAATGTGACCAACCTGCGGCTCTCCGTAAGTTTCTCTTGTATGCTGAATGATGTTCTGCCTAAAATCGAAGTCCATGTCTATATCGAAATCCGGCATGGAAACGCGCTCTGGATTTAAGAAACGCTCGAAAATCAGCTTGAACCTGAACGGATCAATGTCTGTTATTGTCATGCAGTACGCAACTAGTGAGCCTGCTCCTGAACCGCGCCCCGGACCAATCGGAATGCCGTGTTCTTTTGCCCAGTTGATAAATTCCCAAACAATCAGAAAGTAGCCAGAAAATCCCATTTTAAAGATGATTCCAAGCTCGTATTCGCACCGCCGCCTTATTGCCTGCGTGATTTCCGGGTAGCGTTCTCTAAGACCTTTTTCTACAAGACAGCGCACGTAGTCGTCCTGATTTTCCGTGTAGTCTTCGTGCTTTTGAAATTCGATTGGAAGGGAAAACCGTGGAAGGCAGCCTTTTAGTTCTGGCGTTGTGTACTGATGAATTGTAAGGTTGCACATATTGGCGATTTTTATTGTGTTCGCCATAGCTTCCGGGTAGTTCGGAAAAAGAATTGACATTTCCTGTTCTGTCTTTAAGTACCATTCTTTTCTTCCGCCGCCCATTGTCTGATGAGGCTCGTCCAAAAGTTTCTTGAATCCAATGCACCTTAAAGCGTCTTGAGCTTCCGCATCGTCCTTGTTGCAGTAATGAACATCGTTTGTAAGAACAAGCGGAATGTCCAAGTCTTTGGAAAGTTTTATGAGTTTTACTGCGACTTCTTTTTGCTCGTCAAGTCCGTGGTCTTGGATTTCTATGTAGTAGCGATCCGGCCCGAAAAGCTCCTTGTATTCTTTTGCAATCCGGTACGCGTCTTCGTCTCTTCCATTTAAAAGCAGCTGCGGAAGTTCTCCCTGAATGCACGCGCTAAGGCAGATAAGTCCTTCGTGGTATTTTTTTAGAAGCTCAAAGTCTATTCTTGGTTTTCCGTAGTAAAGCCCTTCCGTGTATGCGATTGAAGAAAGCCATGACATATTTTTGTAGCCAGTCTGATTTTCGCACAAAAGAATAAGGTGAAAGTAGTGGCTGTTTTTTCCATTGCGTCCGAACGGAACATCGTTGTGCTCTGTGTGGCTTCCCCAGGCAACATAAAATTCTTCGCCTACAATCGGGTTTATTCCGTTTACGTGGCAGAGCTTTTCAAAGTTGAGCGAGCCGAACATATTTCCGTGGTCAGTAAGAGCAAGCGCCGGCATATTAAGCTCTTTTGCCCTTGCAACAAGCGTGTCAATTTTGCTTGCGCCGTCCAGAATTGAATAGTCTGAATGGACGTGAAGATGAACAAAATTGCTAACCGGAGTTCCTTCCGGGGCATCAGGAAATTTATGATAGTCAGCCAAGCCAAGCTCCTTGTTTTTTTTAGATGCCCTTATTCTAATAGAAAAAGCCTCTTTTTGCTAGGCAGATTCCCTTGTCAGGCAAGGGAATGACATATCTATTTCTATCATTGCCGTGGTTCGCCTTCTCTGTCATTATTGGGCTTTTAACTTTGTCATTGCCGGACTGACCCTTTGTCATTATCGGGCTTGACCCGATAATCTTTGCACGGACTTTATGCCAAATGCGGTAATAGTTCTGCTTATTGACAGTCGAAAGGGACGCTTATTGACTTCTAATAATTACGCTTATCGGATTCCGAAAGGGAAGCATATCGGATGCCAAGAAAGATAATGACATAAATCTATTCATGCTGTAAAAAAGCCGTTAAGCTTTTCCAATTTGTGTGGCAATTACTTTTCATTGTGCATTTTGCTTTTAGGTGGTAAAATGGCGCATTATGAGAGCAGCAATAAAACAATTAAAATTTTTTGCCAGGTTTGCGGTTATGGCGTTTATGTTTGCAGGCAACGGATATTCACAAAACACTGGTTCTGACTTTGTGAGAATTCCGGCTAGTTCATTTACAAGGGGTTTCTTTATATGCGACCATGAGGTGACGCAAAAGGAATATAAGGACATAATAGGAACAAACCCAAGTAAATTCAAAAATAATCCGGACAAAGGCGAAATTCAGGAAAACCGCCCTGTAGAACGTGTAAGCTGGTTTGACGCGATTGAATACTGCAACAAACGTTCCATAAAAGAAGGTCTTACGCCTTGCTACAAAGCCAACGACATCACAGATACAAGCAAATGGGGCATTGAGCCTACGGCGGACACGAGTAAATGGGGCAGAAAACCCACAATGGCAATCAAAAAAGAATACAATTTTAACCTGTCAACGTCGACCTGGTTTAACGTTGAGTGCGACTGGGATGCGAACGGCTACCGCCTGCCAACGGATGCGGAGTGGGAATATGCTGCAAGTGCAGGAAATCCTTTAGACAAGGATGTTTACAGCGGAACGGACGATGAGTCAAAACTTGGTGATTACGCCTGGTATATCCGCAACAGCCGCAACAAAACTCATGAAGTAAAAAAGAAAAAGCCTAACGCTTTTGGACTTTACGACATGAGCGGCAACGTGGAGGAATGGTGCTGGGGAAACGAGGGTGGTGATTATGCCAGCAATCTTCACGGCGGATACTGGGGCGTTAAAAATGGAAGATACTGGAAAGTTGGGAATGGAAAGGACGGTATTACAGATTTGCAGACCATGGATCCTGGATGGACTGTTCCTGAACAGTTTTATGTTTTAGATATAAAATATTGTTTGCCATACAAATACGCAACCGCCTGCTTTGGATTCCGCGTAGTGCGCACAGATACAGCAAGCGTAGTTACAGAAGAATATAAAAAGCATGTAGCAAATCAAAAAGAAGCAAAGAGAAAAGCTCAAGAGAAAGAGCAAGAAAGAAGAGTGCAACCTAGAAGATCTATGGAAGAAGCAACATTGGATATGGCAAAAAGTTATCTCTTAGACGGCATTCCTCCGAAAACAGTTGCAAAGATAATGGGGCTTGAACTTTCTCAAGTTAAAGAACTTCAAAAATCTATTAAAAAATAACTGCTCAAGTGTTATTCTCGTGCTGCGACACGGGAATCTATACAAGGAGATTTCAATGAAAAAGACTTTTAAAATTGCCGTGTTTTTTACGCTGATTACAGGCTTTTTTGTAAGCGTGCTGCCAGCAAAAGACATTTCTACACGTATAGATAACGTATTTAAAGAAGTTGTAGAAAATCAAATCTACAGCGAAAAGCAGGCGGATTCCTTGTGGTGGAAGACGAACGCGCGCGAAATGGTTTTGACTCCTATCGAGGAATATGACGACCTTGGCGACAGGTTTTATGAATCAGAACTGTGGAAAGAAGACTCTCTTTATATCACAAGATTGCTTGTTGATTATCCTTCAGCCACTGCAAGCTATCTGCATCAAATATATAAAGGAAGATATGACTGCCTTAGAAACATTAGGGAAGTTTGGCTTAGTCCCCAAGTTGACGCCTGGGCTTTTATAGATGAGTTGCAGTCTGAGTTCATTGAAGAGGAGTATCAGGCAGGAACTAAAGACGACGTTATAAAATACAAAAATAGATTAATGTTTGACAGCGGCATGATGAACGGCTTTTGCACTATCTACGTGCCGGAAAGCGAATTGCCTAAAGGTCTTTTAAGCTACAGCTCAAAGCCTGTTTCGCCTGTGTATTTTGTGAAAGTCTATTCTGGAGATGTGTACGAGGCGTTCAAAAAAGGAGACTCCGCCGCAAGAGAATGGTGTCCCGGCCACGTTTACACTGGAAAGGCATACACCGCAAGCCGCATGAAGCAGCACATGACTTGCCAGCAGAAAAATGAGTGGTATTATTCGTGCAAATGGTGCGGAAAGTGCGAATACAATCCTAAGCATACTTTCTCGGACGAGGGAACGAAGTTTCCTGTGCATGATTTTATAAGGTTTGACATTTCTGACAAAAATTTTGCTGGAAAAAATAAACAGGGGGAAAATGTCTACTATCTTTCATGCAGATGGTGCGGCATTAACAAGCGCGACTCTGATTTGGCTGATTTTACATATGAGTATTTTCGCTATGGTGCTGGACACAAGGATACCCCGGAAATTAGAACGGTGTACAATATGTACATGGAACAGAAGAAGAAAGACTGGGAAAAAGGCGGCACGAGTTACGAACAGGCGCTGGATGTTTCAACAAAAGTCAATTCAAATATGTGGTCTTTCGCGGTTCCAAAAAGCAAGGACGTAAAAGCAAAGATAAGCGAAAATGCTCAGGACGGAGTTTACTGGGCTTCCCGGAATGGCTTGGTAGACGAAGATGTTTTAGGCGATGACTTTACAAAGCCGCTAACACGCCTGCAGGCCAGCGCAATTGCGGTAACTCTTGCAGAAAAACTTTCGGGCAAGTCAATTTCACCTGCAAAATCAAAGACTTATTCCGACACAAAAAGCAAATACGCGCTAAAGGCGGCTGGAGCTGGAATTTACGGCGGAGCTTCCGACGGCAAGTTTAACCCGGACGGCGCAGTTGACCGAGAGCAACTTGCAACTTTCTTTTATCAGGCTTTAATGTACGCAAAGAAAAATAAAAATGTCCGCTACACGCCTTATGAGTCAAAGCTCTCCCGCTATTCAGACAGCGAGCAGATTGCAGACTGGGCAAAAGAAGCTGTAGGTTTCATGGAGGCTCTTGGACTTGTTGAAGGTGAAACCAGCACAAAATTTTCACCGGCGGAAAATGCTTACACTATTGAGCAGGCTTTGGCAATAGCAAACAACAGCCTTGATGCGCCTAATATCGGATGGTATCAAAGCGGTCCGTCAGATATTGGTAAGCTTGAATTTTCATTTAAAAATGACTTTCAATTGCAAAACGGTGTGGTGGGAGTGTTGCTTGAATACCGCAATTACGAACGCTTCTGGCGACCATTTGCCATACCAGAGCTTCCGGCTGCGGTTACGGTGCTCGAAAGATTTGCTGTCTTAGACCCATACACAAACGAGCGGCTCTACGCGCGGAAAATCAACTTCTTTGCAGTAAAGGCGGATTAGTTTGCAGGCATAATGATAGTGTGTTTATCATTCTAATGATATGGTGTATATCAGCATAATGATATGATGTGTATCATTCTAATGGTGTGGTGTGCGCCATTAGAATGACGCAGAGTGTATCAGCGACCCTGTAAAATTTTCTGTGTAAATGGCTGAAAATATGATACTCTAGGAGGAGCATATGACAGCCAAAAGAAACAAAAAAGAAAAGGATGCAATCGATCTGATGCTTGA
>CAVKBG010000024.1:0-36697 GCA_963654755.1 Desulfovibrionaceae bacterium | reverse complement strand
AAATAAGTTCATGTACGGAGACTAAAATGCCTGATTTGTATATTCCAGAAAACTACAAGCCTTTGCTTAGCGTAAAGGAAACTGAAAAAGCTATTGTTTTGCTGAAGGATTTTTTTCAGCTTGCGCTTTCCACGGAACTTGGGCTTACAAGAGTTACAGCTCCTTTGTTTGTAAAATCAGGCACTGGAATAAACGATGACTTGAACGGAGTTGAGCGGCCTGTAAAATTCCCTGTAAAAGACATGGGAGATTCTCAGATGGAAATTGTGCATTCACTTGCAAAATGGAAGCGTCTGAAAGTTTCAGAGCTGGGGCTTGGCTGCGGATTTGGAATCTACACAGACATGAACGCTATCCGTGCGGACGAAACCTTGGACAATCTTCATTCGCTTTACGTTGACCAGTGGGACTGGGAAATGCACATCGATGAAAACGACAGAAATGTAATGTTTCTGCGCGAGTCTGTTGAGCGGATTTACAGAGTTCTTAAGCAGACCGAATTCTTTGTCTACGACAGATATGAAGAAATCACTCCGATTCTTCCGCCGAAAATTACTTTTGTGTATTCAGATGATTTATACAGACTTTATCCAAAACTTACTCCAAAAGAGCGTGAAAACGAATTCTGCAAAAAACACGGAGCAATTTTTGTAATAGGAATCGGCGGAAAACTCCCGGACGGCTCAATCCATGACGGGCGCGCTCCAGACTATGACGACTGGATTACAGAAAGCGGCGACGGACACACAGGACTTAACGGTGACCTTTTGGTTTGGAATCCTGTTTTGAATCAGGCGATGGAACTTTCTTCTATGGGAATAAGAGTTTCCAAGGAATCTTTGGTTGCCCAGCTAAAGGAACGCGGTTGCCCGGAACGCGCGGAGCTTGATTTCCATAAAAAGCTTTTGAGCGGTTCTCTTGTTCAGACAATGGGCGGAGGAATTGGACAGTCGCGCTTGTGCATGTACTTTTTGCGCAAAGCCCATATCGGGGAAACTCAGGTCAGCATTTGGCCGGATTCCATGATAAATGAATGTGAGAAGCACGGAATTGCAATCCTCTAGGGCATCTCTTTCTGTCTTTTCAATAAAAAAAATATTTGAAACTCTCCCGGAATTTTCAAGGCAGGGAATCACTGAGCTTTCTATTTCTGACAGGCAGTTTTCGCGTGATAAAAACGGAATCCTTCGCCTTATAAGCCAGATAAAAAAGTCTTGCCCGGAACTTTTTGTTTCAATTTTAGTTTCTCCTGAAATTCTTGACAAAACACTTGTTCAGGAGTTTCAGGAAATATACTGCTCCTTGGAAATTCCTTTTTGCGGAACAGAAAAAAACGGCGCGCTTTTATTCGACAAGAAATTTTATTCGCAGAAAGCTCGGCTTTTAAATGAAGCTGGACTTGTCTTTGGCTTCAATATGGACTGGGGAATGAAAACTGGAGACACTTTTAAAAATTTTAGAAGCCGCCTTGATTTTGCAGTTTCGCTTTATCCAAACCACATTGATTTTCCGCAGCTTGAAGAAAAACCGTACCGCGAACCAAAGCCGACTGGAATTTATTCTTCCAAAGATCTTGATTTTTCCAGAGGAATGGCGTTTGCCTGCAAAACATTTTATTCCGCGGGAAGGGCAGTTCCTTGGTTTTGCAGTGTGATAAACGCGCTTAAAATAGAAGCCTCTTCATTTTTTTCTGACTTTGAGGAATTTCAGCTTTGCAGCAACTGCTCGTTTGAAACTGGATTTGACCCGGAGCTTGCAGGGCACAAGGCGATTGAAAAACTTCAGCTTTTATTTTTAAAGCAAAAATTTGAAGAAAAAAACAAAATGCACCTTTTTTCCGCAGTAAAAGACATTGTAAGCCTGAACGGAGCTTTTAGCCGGCTCTCAAGTGAAAATGAAGAAAGCATTGTTGAAACTTCTTACAACCCGGACGATTTGCTTTCTCCTTGCTCAATGAATATTGCGGATTTTTGCGAAAATGTTACGATGGAAAGCTGCTCTGTAAAGATTTTTGAATCAACTGAAGGTCCTGACTATAAGATTCTTTGATAAAATCTTGAATTATAAGAAAAATGTCATTTATGTGTCATTCCCGTGCAGTGCGCCGCAAGGCGGACGTTGACACGGGAATCTGTTGTTGAACTACAAAATTCCAAGGTGATTTAAAAGTATTTTTATTCCGATTAAAATTAAAATTATTCCGCCTGCAATTTCTGCTTTTTTTTCATATTTGTTTCCGAATACGCTTCCGATTTTTACTCCGGCTGCGGAAAAGCAGAATGTTATTGAGCAGATAAAAAGGCTTGCAAGGATTATTTCTTTCCAGCTGTCAAGCAAAAGCCCGAATGTTATTCCGACTGCGAGCGCATCAATGCTAGTGGCGACTGCCATTACAAACATTGTTTTTAGTGCGAATGAATTGTCAACTTTTTCACTTTCATCAGAAAAAGCTTCCCGAATCATGTTTGCGCCGATTGCGACTAAAAGAAGAAATGCAATCCAATGGTCAAAGTTTTCTATATAATATTTAAATCTTGAGCCTAGAATCCAGCCTAAAAATGGCATCAAAGCCTGAAATCCGCCGAACCAGATGCCGGCAATGCACATTTCCTTAACGGAAATTTTTTTTGCAGCCAATCCTTTGCAAATTGAAACCGCAAAGGCATCCATGCTTAATCCTACAGCCAAGATAAACAATTCCAATACAGACATGGCGGATATTATATTTACGAAAGAAAGTTGTGTAAAGGTAATTTAATTTTGCAACACTTTGTAGGTTGACTGTCGAGTTTTATTTTTTTTACTGTCATTATCGGGCTTGACCCGATAATCTGTTGAAAAAGTATAGTAGATTGCTAACCGAGTTTGCTGTGCAAACATTGCCGTGTCAGGCACGGCAATGACAAATTTGTTAGCACTGGAATGACGGTTAAGAAATCATTTTTTCAAAACTCGGAATTAAGCTCTGCAAAAAAAAACAAGCCCCAGCACCCGCTGGAGCTTGAAAAAGGAGTTCTTATGAAGAAAGTAAGAGGTCTCTTGTCTTTCAATAATAACAACATAAATCTTTTGTTTTGGTTACATTTATTTTGTAAAAAAAAGTTTTTTTATGAAAACAAACAAAGCCGCGTCAAATGGCGCGGCTTTGTTCAGCAACAGAAATTATTGCCAGAAAAAATTCTTGTTGTCTTTACTTTCCGATTTTATATCTTGCTGTTGTTACTACATGACCGTTGCTGTACACATCGTACCAGATTTCTTTCTTTGAGCTGGTGTCCAAAGCCGCATAGAATTCTTCAAGGCTTGAAACTTTCTTGTCGTTTACAGCGCAGATAATGTCGCCTTCTTGAAGTCTCAATGCTGCGGCAGGAGATTTTTCAAATACCCTTGCGACTACTACGCCTTCAACTTTTTCTGTTTCAATGTTGAGCCTTTTTCGCAAATCTGGAGTAAGCGGAGAGGCTACAAATCCAGGCCAAAGCTTTGTGTCGTTTGCAGTAACTTCTTCGTTGCGCTCGTCAATCTTTACAGTGATTTCTTTTGTTGTTTTTCCGCGCAGAACTTTTATAGTTGTATTTTTTCCTGCTGGAATACCTCCGATTTCGCGGATAAGCTGGTCTACGGATTTTATGTCGTGTCCGTTCAGTCCGATTATAAAGTCGCCCGGAAGAATTCCACCTTTGTACGCAGGCCCGTCAAGGAATACTTGGCTTGCAAGCGCGCCCTGCTGTTTTTTGTCTATTCCAAGCTGCTCTTTGTATTCGTCTGTAGTTTCAACAAGGCTGATTCCGACCCAGCCGTAAGTTATTTTTCCTTTGTCAATGAACTGGTTTATTGATTCCTTTATGTTGTTGATTGGAATTGAAAATCCAAGTCCCTGAGAGCCGCCGGAATTTGAAGCAATCCAAGTGTTTATTCCGATTACTTCGCCAAAAATGTTTACGAGAGGACCGCCAGAGTTTCCTTGGTTGATTGCCGCGTCAGTCTGAATAAAGTCGCTGATTGAGCCGATTTGTCCGCCGCTTCTGCCTGTTGCACTTACAATTCCCTGCGTTACAGAAGCAAAATATCCGAGAGGACTTCCGAGTGCAAGAACAATGTCTCCCTGATGAATTGTGCCGCTGTCTCCGAGCTTTGCAATTGCAATTGACTTGTCGCTGCTTTCAAATGAAACAAGAGCAATGTCCATGCGTTCATCTTTTCCAACGAGCTTTCCTTCAAATTCACGCTCATCATTAAGCTTGATTTTTATTGAAGTGGCGTTTCCTACAACGTGATTGTTTGTAAGAACATAAACTGTGTTGCCAGTTCTTCTTACAATTACGCCTGAACCAAGCGCAGACTGCTCAAGTTCCTTTGTTCCGTCGCCCTCTTGTCCGTCGCGTGGAATTCCAAAGAAAAATGGAAGGTCTTTAAATGGAGAGAAAGTTTTTACTTTTGTTGTTTCTTTTACATCAACTTCTACAACGGATGGAAGCACTTGGGAAGTTATTGAGCGGAATGAATCCTGCAACGCCTGTGTAACTGCCAATGAATCCTGCGGAATTTGCGCGGCTGGAGTTTCTGCGAAAGCGACATTTGCAGAGCCTTTGTTTACTTTGCATGACAGTGAAAATATTCCGGCTGCCATTAAAAGCGCTCCGGCTGTGTACGCAATTTTTTTCACTAATTTTTTCATATTAAACTAAAACCTCCTGATTTTTGAAGTTTTCTATGTTAAAAATTTCTTTACTAAAATAATAAACAAATTTTGTAAAGAGTTACATAGTTTTCAAAAAAAATATTGCATTCAAATTGAAAAAAATCATATCATAAATTAAAATGTTCCTATGAAGTTAGAAGATTACAGGCTTAACGCTTATTCAGCTGGAGCCGGTCAGAATAAAAAACTTGTCCATAAGCCGGTTTTTGAAAACGTAAATTCAGCGATAGACCGAATTGAAAAACAGAACAAAGAACACGCGGAAAAGCAAAATATAGAGCAGGCGAAAATCGCGGCAAAAACTGGAACTTGGTTTGAAAAGAAAAAATCAGCGACTTCAGACGATGTGAAAAAAGCGGCAAAAAATCTTACGAGCGGCGGACTTGTAAAGATTCCGGCTTCTTCAACAGAAAAAGACAGTATATATAGAAGAGTTGCAAAATTTCTTGTGATAGTCGGAATTGACGAGGCTGCAAAAATTCTTCCGCATTTGACAGAAGAGCAGACAGAAAAAATAATTCCAGAAATCGCTTCAATTCAAAAAATCACGCCGGAAGAGTCAGCTTCGATTCTTGAGGAATTTGAATCTCTTGTTGAAAAGGCAAGGAAAGAAGGCGGACTTGAAACTGCGCGGAATATTTTGACCAAGGCTTACGGTTCTGAAAAAGCAGAGGATATGCTCAAAAAATCTGTAAAGTATCCGGACGGAAAGCCTTTTGATTATCTTTCTGATGCGGATGCTGAGCGGATAAAAGTTTTGATTGACGGAGAATCTGACGCTATAAAGTCGCTTGTTCTTTCGCAGATTGAACCTAAAAAAGCCGCAAAAGTTATAAACTTAATGGACGTTGAAGACAAAAAAAAGATTGTCCTGCGCCTTGTAAAAATGAAGCCTGTTGCTCCAGAAGTTCTTGCGGAAATTGACAAGAGCCTGCACGAAAAGCTTCTTACCCAAAATACGGAAAATTCACAGAACTTGGACGGACGCGGCGTTCTTGCCCAGATTTTAAAGCGAATGAATCCTTCCGCGGAAAATTCAATTATCAATACATTGAGCGAGCAGGATCCAGAGCTTGGCGAAGATTTGCGCAAGCGGCTTTTTACAGAAGAAGATGTTATCGGCTCGGACGACAGGTTTATTCAAAATTATCTTCATGATATGGAAGACCGCGACATTGCAATTTTGATTTATGGAAAGAATGATGCGTTTAGAGAAAAAATTCTTTCAAATGTTTCCAAGAATAGAAGTCGCGTTATTCTTGATGAAGAAAGCATGATTCGGCATTTGACAAAATCCGACAGCGAAAAAATGACTTCATCGTTTTATTCCGTTCTTAGGCGCGCTTGGGAAAACGGAGATTTGCGTGTTGCAGGAAGAGATGAAGGCGAGGTTTATGTATGAAAAAAAATGATGTTTACAAAGGCTTTGAAGTTCTGGATGTCTTTAAAATTCCATATTACGATTCTGAAGGAATTTTTCTGCGCCACAAAAAATCCGGCTTGGAAGTTTTTCATATCCTTAATAACGATGAAGAAAATCTTTTTGCATTCGCATTTAGAACGCCTTGCAAAGACAGCACTGGAGTTGCGCACATTATTGAGCACAGTGTTTTGTGCGGTTCAAAAATGTTCCCGATAAAAGATCCGTTTCTTCAGCTTAGAAATCAAAGCATAAACACTTATCTTAACGCCTACACTGCAAAAGACAGAACTGTTTTTCCTGCAAGCTCGCTTATAAAAACTGATTATTTTAATTTGATGTCTGTCTATGCGGACGCTGTTTTTTTTCCGATTTTAAATGCTGAAACTTTTTTGCAGGAAGGCTGGAGAATTGAAATTGACCAAAATGGAAATCCTGTAATTCAGGGAGTTGTCTTTAACGAGATGAAGGGAAACTATTCGTCTTTTAATTCCGTTGCGACTGATGCGGTTTTAAATGCTTCTGTTCTTGGCACTGGATACGAAAAAGATTCCGGCGGCGACCCTTTGGAAATTCCAGCTTTGTCTTACGAGCAGTTTAAAGAGTTTCACAAAAAATATTACTGCGCGGCAAACTGTCTTGTGTTTTTGTACGGAAACATTCCAACAGAAGAGCAGCTTGATTTTCTTGATGAAAATGTAATTAAAAACATAAAATCTTCCGGCGAAAAATATTCGTTTGCTTCAGAAAATTCTTGTGTAAAAATGAAGAAGCGGATTGATGCTTTTGGTCCTGCGCAGGATTCAAAAAACACAACGGCTGTAGTTTGGAAAATCGGAGATTCCGCGGAAAAGGAAAATCTTTTTTCATTGCCAATGGAAATAAGTTTTTTGTCCGAGCTTCTTTTGGGAAACGATTCTGCGCCAGTGATAAAACTTTTGCTGAATAAATTCAAAGGCTGCGATATTGCGCCGCAAACTGGATGCAGCATAAGCTCAAGATTTTTTTCCATAGCAATCAGCGTGAACGGACTTAAACCTGAGCAGGCGCAGGAATTCCAGAATTGCATTGATGACGCTATGAAGTCGCTTGCTGAAAACGGAATAAAAGAAGAAGACATCGAGCGCAGTTTTATGAGCTTTGATTTTTCAATAAGGGAAGTGAAGAGGTCTCCATCGCACGGACCGTATTCTCTTGTTCTGCTTAAGCGTGTTTTGCGTTCTTGGATTTACGGTGCGAATCCGAAAGACGCGCTTGCTTTTATTGAATCATTTGAGCAGATAAAGAAAAAAATAAAAGATGAGCCGGAATATCTAAAAAATCTTATAAGAAAATTTTTTGTTGAAAATAAAAACAAAACTTTAGTGACTGTTTCGCCGTCTGAAAAATGGAGCCTTGACAGAGCTGAAAAAGAAAAAAAACTTGCATTGCAACTTTATAAAAAAATCGGAAAAGAAAATGTTTTGCTTTCACTTGAAAAACTTCATGCGTTTCAAGCCAGTGCGGAAAATGAAAATTTGATTCCAGCCGTTAATATTCAAGAGCTTGAAAATCCTGCTGAAAAAATTGAAACCCGCAAAACTTTGTGCGAAAAAATTCCTTTCTATATAAATCAAGAATCTTGCAACGGAATTGTCTATGCTTCCGTTTCTTTTCCTGTTGACCGCCTTGAGCCTTCGGACTACAAATTTCTTTCTTTGCTTTCCAGCTGCATTTCAGGACTTGGAACAAAAAAAAGATCTTGGGAAGAAACAATTTCATATTCTGACAGAATCATGGGAGATTTTGGAGCTTACATAAGAAGCGCGAAAGTTCCAGAGTATTCAAAAAAACTTGCCGCAGAAAATCCGCTTATAATCGGACGTGAGTGGCTTGTGATTCATTTTAAATTTATAGAAGAAAAATCTTCGGAAGCATTTGACTTTGCAAGTGAAATTATTTCTTCAATTGATTTTTCAGACAAGGCAAGGCTCAAGACAATTGTAAACGGCTTATGTTCCAGCTTGAATGCGGCTGTTGTTCCGGGCGGGCATTATTTTTCTATGCTTAGGTCATGCAGGCTTTTAAACCGTTCGTGCGCTGTTCAGGAAATAAAGGACGGACTTACTTCTGTTTTTGCGATAAACGAAATAAAAAAAATGAAGCTTTCTGAAATTTCTGAAAAGCTTGAATCGATTTATAAAAAAATAATTTCAAGCGGCTCTCTTTTCCATGTAACAGCCGGAAGCTCAGGAATTGCCGCGGCTAAAAAGGGATTTGCTTTCCTTGCAAAAAATCTTTGCCTTGAATTTCCAAAGCCAAAGAAAAAAATTTCTGACAAGGAATTTTTTAAGCAGACGGAACTTCCTGGAAAAATTTATTGCGAGAAAAATCCTTGCGTAGACGAAGTTTTTGTTGTGCCGGGAAACACAGGCTTTGCTTCTTCCGCTGTAAAAAGTTCTGGCGAAAAAGGAAAAGAAATTATGGCGGACACAGTTTTTTCACATCTGCTTGAAACTTCCGACTTGTGGAAGCAGATTAGAACTAGCGGCGGAGCTTACGGAGTTTTCCTTTCTGTTCAAAGTTCAAGTGGCGCAACTTGCTTTGCCACATACCGCGACCCAAAGCCTTTTGATTCGCTCGGATATTTTGAAGAAAAACTTCCGCTTCTTGAAAAAAATGAATTTTCTTTTGATGACATAAAAAAAGCGATTGCCGGAGTTTATTCAGATGAAATTGAGCCGTACACGCCAGCAATGAGAGGCGGAACAGGACTTATGAGATGCCTTTACGGAATTTCACTTTCTCTTGATAAAATCAGAATAAAAAATTTGCTGAGCCTTAAAAAAATCGATATTGAAAAATCAGTCTGCCGCTACAAAAACGCTGTGTTCTGCGGAAAAAAAGTTGCAATCTGCGGAAAAGACATGATTTCTGATAAAATTAAAAAAATAAGTGGAAAAATAATAAAGATTTCACTATAATAGTAAGACATTATTTAGTTTTTAAAAATGAAGGAAAAAAATGACCAGCAAAAATGTAGAAGAATTGACAAGATTAATGAGACAGCTTGTTTCTGATGTTCAGGGCGCGCCTTTTCCTAGCGAAAAAATAGAGCCGGAACTTTATTCAATTTGGTATGAGCACGTTCAGCGCGGCGCGCAAAACTGCTTTGAATTTTTGGAACAGCACTTTCCGCTAGACAATTCTGAATTCAAAGATTCTCTAAAGAAAATATTTAAATAAACATAGCTTTCTGCCGAAAATAAACCTAAGGCAATCTTTGTAAAATATTTTAAGTTTGCCAAAAATGCCGTGCTTTTTTTAGTGCTGGCTGTGTCTTGTTTTTGGTGGGAAGATATATGGCTGCAAAAAAAATTTGCCGTAATGAAAAACTACAATTAAAAGGTTCCCTTAGAAAAAACGGTTTTGACCGCTGGAGGCTTGTTACAAACGCTGTAAGTTCAGTTTCCGGTGAAGAAAAAACTTTCTTTATTGAATTCTATGTTGTGAATCCTGCCTTGTCTCCCAAAGAATGTGTGCTTGGTTTTAAGAACCGCTTTAACAAGTCTGCGGAAGATTTTCAGTATGTTTTGGCTGGCTCTGAAACTGCAAAAAATTTCACTTCTCAAACTTATGTTTCGCCTTCATTTTTTATGATAAAAGCCGGAGTTCTTTCTGTAAGCACAAGCCAGATGAATTCTTATTTTCCGCCTGAAATATTATCAGCAAAAAAAAGTGAATATATAATTTCAGCCAAGCAGGAAGAATTGCCGGCCTGCATTTTGGCGCACGACCATACTTCCGGCGCAATAAAAGTTACAGAAGAAGATTTGCGCATTCACCCGGAATATATGGGAAGCACCGGCACAATGTCTTGGAATTTAAAGTTTTCACGGAGCATTTCGTTTTCTTCAGACTACAGAACAAAAGACATAAACTGGGCAGTGCTTGGCGGCAAGACTGATTTTTCCGGCACAATCATTTTCAACAATGAAGAATACAATGTAAATCCGCGGAATTCTTTTGGATATTATGATAAAAACTGGGGCAGGGATTTTTCTTCTCCATATTTCCATTTAAGCTCTTCAAATTTTACAAGCGAAATTTCCGGGCGGCTTTTGGACGATTCTGTTTTTGCAGTTCAGGGCGAATACAAAAATAAAGTTTCAGTGCTTGTTTCAATTGAAGGAAAAAATATTGAATTTCATGCAAACAAGCTGAAAAAAAATCAGATAAGCTATGACTGTCAGGAAATGAACGGAACTGAAGACGAAGGTTTAAAGCTGCATTGGTCTGTTAGCGTTCACGACAGGCGTTATGTAATTGACATCGATATTTTCTGCAACACAAAAGAAATGTCCTTGCGCGATTTTGAAAGTCCTGCTGGTGGAAGAAAAGTCATGCGGATTCTTGCAAGCGGCTCTGGCACTGGAAAATTCAAGCTGTATAAAAAAATGAAGAAAAACCTTGAGCTTTTGGAGCAGGCCGACATCTCCAAGTGCATCTGCGAATACGGCAATCTTGAAACCGCAGAAAAATAATTCTTAAAAAAAATTTGATTTTTAGTTCGGAAATTTGTATATTCCTTTTTAGAGGAAATTTATGAACTACGAACAGATGACATTAAAAATGCAAGATGCGCTGCAAAGCGCAAGCAGCTTGGCCCAGCAAAGAGACCACAGCGAAATAGGCAATGAGCATCTTTTGTATGCCATGCTTAACCAAAAAGACGGAATGATTCCGCCGTTAGTTGAACGGATTGGACTTCAGCCTTCTTCTTTGCAAACAAATCTTGAAAATTTATTGGACAAATATCCTGTAGTGAAAGGCCAGACTCAAATGTCTTTGTCTTCCAGCGCACAGAAAGTTCTTGCCAAGGCAGAAAAAGAAATGGCTTCTTTAAAAGACCAGTTTCTTTCTACCGAGCACGTTTTTCTTGCGATGATTGAAGCAGATGACAATGTCGGCGAGCTTTTGAAAAAATCAGGATGCGACAGGAATACCGTTCTTGAAGCCCTAAAGTCAGTACGCGGAAATCAGAGCATTGATTCTCAAGACCCTGAAAGCAAGATGCGTTCTCTTGAAAAATACTGCACGGATTTGACTGCGCGTGCCCGTCAGGACAAAATCGATCCTGTAATCGGCCGTGATGAAGAAATCCGCCGTGTAATGCAGGTTTTGTGCCGCCGAACAAAGAATAATCCGGTTCTTATTGGTGAGCCGGGCGTTGGTAAAACCGCAATTGTAGAAGGTCTTGCCCGCCGAATCGCAAGTGGAGATGTGCCTGAAAGCTTGAAGAACAAACGTCTTCTTTCCCTTGATATGGGAAGCCTTGTTGCTGGCGCAAAGTTCCGCGGTGAATTCGAGGAGCGTCTAAAAGCTGTAATCTCTGAAGTTACAAAGTCTGAAGGACAGATAATTCTTTTTATCGATGAGCTTCATACGATTGTAGGGGCTGGCGCAAGCGAAGGCTCAATGGATGCTTCAAACTTGCTGAAACCTGCTTTGAGCCGCGGTGAAATTCACGTTATTGGTGCCACAACTCTTGACGAATACCGCAAGTATATTGAAAAAGATGCTGCCCTTGAGCGAAGATTTCAGCAAGTTTACTGCGCTGAACCGACTGTTGAGGACACAATCGCAATTTTGCGTGGACTTCGCGACAAGTACGAAATTCATCACGGAGTTAGAATCAACGATGAGGCTTTGGTCAGTGCGGCAGTTCTTTCAAACCGCTACATTACAAACAGATTCTTGCCAGACAAGGCGATTGACTTGGTTGACGAAGCCGCAAGCCGCTTAAAGATGGAAATTGAAAGTCAGCCTACGGAACTTGACCAGATTGAGCGAAAACTTTTGCAGCTTCAAATTGAAAAGCAGTCTTTGAGCAAGGAAGATGACAATGCTTCAAAAGAGCGTCTTGAAAAACTTGAAAAAGAGCTTTCAGAGTTGACTTCAAAACGCGATGCCATGAAACTTCAGTGGCAGAACGAAAAAAACAGTATCGACAAAAGCCGTAAAATAAAGGAAGAGCTTGAAGAGGCACGTTTTAACGAAGAAAAATACACCCGTGAAGGCAACCTTGAAAAAGCCGCTGAATTAAAGTACAGCACAATTCCTGCCCTTGAAAAGCAGCTTGCCCAAGCCGTTACCCACGATAAGGAAGTTGAGGCGAACCCAGAGCGCGAGTCGCTTTTGCGGCAGGAAGTTACAGAAGAAGACATCGCTCGTGTCGTAAGCAATTGGACAGGAATTCCTGTTGCAAAAATGCTTTCGAGCGAAAAGCAAAAATATTTGCAGCTTGAGGAAGTTCTTCATAAGCGTGTTATCGGACAGAATGAAGCCGTGCAGGTTGTGAGCGATGCAATCCGCCGTAATCGTTCCGGCTTGAGCGACCCAAACCGTCCGCTTGGAAGTTTCTTGTTTATCGGACCGACTGGTGTTGGTAAAACTGAGCTTGCCAAAACGCTTGCTGATTTCTTGTTCAACGATGAGAAATCGCTTACTCGAATCGATATGTCCGAGTATATGGAAAAGTTCAGCGTGAGCCGTTTGATTGGTGCGCCTCCGGGATACATTGGTTACGATGAAGGCGGTCAGCTTACAGAAGCAGTGCGCCGCAGACCTTACAGCGTAGTTTTGTTTGATGAAGTTGAAAAAGCTCATCCGGATGTTTTCAATGTTCTTCTTCAGGTTCTTGATGACGGAAGATTGACAGATGGACAGGGCAGAGTTGTGGACTTTAAGAACACAATTATCATAATGACGAGCAACTTGGGAAGCGAACTGATTCTTGATGCCGACACAGATGAAAAGATGAAAGAGGCAAGAACTCAGATTGACGGTTTGCTGAAAACGCATTTCCGCCCGGAATTCTTGAACCGAATTGACGAAATCGTAATGTTCGGACGTCTTGACAAGAGCTGCATCGGCGGAATTGTAAAGATTCAGCTTGAACGTGTTGCAAAACGCCTTGAAGACAGAAGAATTACAATTAAGTTTGATGATTCTGCTGTAGACTTCATTGCAGAAAAAGGCTACGACCCTGCGTTTGGTGCTCGCCCTGTAAAGCGTGCCGTTCAGACTTGGGTAGAAAATCCGCTTTCAAAAGAACTGCTTGAAGGAAAGTTTGCCGAAGGCTGCACGATAAATGTATCGAGCAATGGACGTGAACTTGAGTTTAAGTAATTTGTAGTGAGTTTTTGAAAAAGCAGTGCTGGAATATTCCAATACTGCTTTTTTTTATCAGAAAAAACTCCGCTTGTTTTCACGCTGATTTTTATTCCGGATTTTTTAGATTCTGCCTTGATAAATCAGATGCGGTTACCTAGGAGAATTAGACACAAGTATCTTGGTAACTCAGATGCAACTAGCTAGGAAAGTTAGACATAACTAGCTAGATAATTTAGGCAAAACTAGCATGGTGAATCAGTTACAAGTTGGCTTGCTGAATTGTCCGAGTTTACCAGAAAAATGTTTCGCATTTATTTTGTAAATTGAGAATATTTGTTTGATGAATAGGATGGATTTTTTTCATAAATATAAAATATGCT
The DNA here is from genome assembly GCA_963654755.1 of Desulfovibrionaceae bacterium. Lineage (GTDB taxonomy): Bacteria > Spirochaetota > Spirochaetia > Treponematales > Treponemataceae > Treponema_D. The sequence continues at coordinate 23,040 of CAVKBG010000024.1, read as the reverse complement.
GAAAAGAAAAATTGATTTTGAAGTCAAACTGTGGTAAATTTGTTCTAAATAGTTTAGGAGGATTTTTTATGGTTGTTAGTATGACTATCCAGAATGCTGATAATGCGCTTCTTTCTGCGATTAAAAGTGTGTGTAAACTGCATCCGTCGGCTAAGGTTTCCATAAAAAAACAGAATTCTCTTGCTGATGAATTAAAATCAGAGCAGGCTGAAGTCCTTGCAGAATACGATAAAGGTACATTGAAAACTTTTTCTTCCATGGACGAATATGAGGCTGCTCATGGTCTATAAAATTGCCACGACAAAGCGTTTTGATAAAGATGCTCTACTTCTTACTGCTTTCAGAATAAATTCTCATAGTGAGTTGTTCTAAAGTGATGGAAATTTAGCTATAATCGATATTTTTCCAGTAAAAATAAGCGAGTCAAAAACAAAAAAAAGCATTTTTTTTCATTTTTAAATCTCAACAGAAACGAATCACAGACTTAATTTATTATTCAATTTTGCAGGGATTCGGCTGTTTGATGTATAAGATTTTTTATGGTTTTTTGTATGTTCGGCGGAATTGAATCTAAATCAGTTAAAATAGATTTTGTTTCTGGATTAATTTGTATAAACGTTGGCGATTTTGATTTTTCATTTTTTCCTGTAACCAAATATTCCACGGAAACATTCAGAGCCTGCGCGATTTTAACCGCAATATCAGCAGGCGGAATTGAAGCTCTTATGCCAAGATAGTTGTCGAGCGTTCCTTTTATAATTCCAGTTTTTGCAGAAAGCTCTTTTACTGTAAGTCCTTGAAAATCGAGTTCACTTCTAAGATTTTCTCTGAATGAGTTCATAAAATTATTATATCAATTGATATATTATTACCTTGATTTTATATTTCGATGTGCATATAATAAAATGTGATATGTCAATTGACGTATTTTTATGAGGTTGTTAGCTTGAAAAAACACGCCATTCTTTGTGGCTCCGCACCAGACGGATTCACGCAGAAAAAAATAAATGAAATGCACGATTTTCTCACAACTGAAGCCGGTGGCTTTTGGGCGGAAAAAGAAATAACGATTTTTCCGAATGGCGTTACCGAAGCGATGCTTTCTTTTCTGCTTGAACGGCTAAAAGCGGACAAAACTGAACAAATTCTTCTATATCTATGCACTTTGTCGCCAGTTTCGGATGAAGATAAATCTGTCTGGCTCGGCGGAGAGGAAGTCAAAAAAAACGTGATTGATGATTTTATTGAATTTTTCCGGGCGTTAAATGCGTCTTGGGGGGCTGGTGCGCCGGTTGAGCCTGCTGAAGCCTGCGATATTCAGGTGGTTTACGACTTTGACAGGCAATTTGTGAGGGAAGAAGACGAGGCGGATGCGTGAGGGATTGCAGCACCTGCGAAGCAGTTCTGTAGCGAAGCATTGGCAAAGCCAAGCGAAGCGGAAGAATGAGCCGCGCAAGACGGCGAAGTGCGGAAAGCCCGACGGCAACTTGTTGCCGGCACGTCCAAAAATATAGAAGAACATGAAGCTGTGGGCGGAGTGTTTTGTGCAAGGAAAACATTTTTTAGGTTTTGAGGAGTTTTTGTTTTAGATGGAAACAGAGAAAAGAGGCAAACGTTATCTTGCAAAAAATATAGCTTTTCTCACGGTCGGACAGTTTGGAACTAAGCTTCTGGCGTTTTTTCTTGTGCCGCTGTACACGAGCGTGCTTACTTCCGCTGAATATGGAACTTACGATTTGTACTCTGCGACGGTTTCGCTTTTTGTTCCGATTCTTACGCTGAATATTTCGGATGCCACGACGGTTTTTCTTTTGGATAAAAATATTTCAAAAGCGGGAATTGTTTCCATAAGCCTGAAATATTATTTTTATTCGCTTTTGCTTTTTGCGGGATTTATTCTTGCGAATCTTTTCTTTGGTTTTGCGCCGCTTTTTAATGAGTTTCCGCTTTTTCTTTTTCTGATGTTCGCGGTGAACGGTCTTAGCCAGCTTCTTTTGAACTATGCTCGCGGATTTGACCGTGTAAAGGATGTCTCGGTTTCCGGCGTTCTTTGCTCGGCGGTGATGATTGCGCTTAACATAATCTTTTTGATTCCGCTTCATCTTGGGCTAAAAGGTTATTATCTTGCCACAATCGCAGGAACTTTTTTTCAGATTGTTTACCTTTGCGTTTCGCTTAGGATTTTCAGGTTTATAAAAATCAGGTGGCAGGACAAAAATCTTAAAAAACAGATGCTCTCTTATTCTTGCCCGATGACCTTAAACAGTGTTTCGTGGTGGGTGAACAATGTTTCCGACCGCTACATTGTTACGGCGATGTGTGGAATTGTCGAGAACGGAATCTATTCTGTCGCGTACAAGATTCCTTCAATCCTTTCAATGTTCCAGCTGATTTTTAGCCAGGCGTGGACGCTTTCAGCCGTTCAGGATTTTGACAGGGACGATAAAAACGGATTTTTTTCAAAGATGTACGGATTTTACAACGCCTCGATGTGCCTTGTCTGCTCGATATTGATTGTGCTTGAAAAACCGCTTGCCCATATTTTATACGCCAAAGATTTTTTTGCTGCCTGGAAGTATGTTCCGTTCCTGCTTGTTTCTGTTGTGTTCGGCTCTCTTTCCGGGTATTTGGGCGGAATTTTTGCGGCTGTAAAGGACTCAAAAAGTTTTGCGACTTCCACAGTTGCCGGTGCTGTTTTGAACATACTCTTGAATACTGTGCTGATTCATTTTATCGGAACGCTCGGGGCGGCAGTTTCCACGGCGGTTGCATATCTTGTCGTGTGGATTATGCGGATGTACAAGGCAAAAAAAATTATGAAGCTGAACGTTTTGCTTTTTAGGGACTGCGCACTTTATTTTTTGCTTTTGTTGCAGTGCGTTGTGGTGCTTTTGAGTGATAGATTTGGCGGATTAAATTACGCAGTGAATGGTGCGTTCTTGTTGGCGGCTTGTTTACTTTGCAGAAAGGAATTTTTGCAGATTGTGGAATTTGGGAAAAGAAAATTGATTTCTATGAAAGGGGAATGTGTATGACCCACGCATTAATTTTCGCAGGCGGTTCAGGTACTCGTATGAACAGCCGTGCAAGACCTAAGCAGTTCCTTCAGTTTTATGGAAAGGAACTTATAATCCATACTCTAGAAAATTTTCAGAACCATCCTGAGATTGACAGCATTGTTATTGTCTGCATTGAAGACTGGATTCCTTATCTTGAAAAACTGCTTACCAAATATGAAATAGACAAAGTGAAAAAAATTGTTCCTGGAGGAAAGACTGGTCAGGAGTCAATCTATAACGGACTTTGTGCGATTAAGGAATTCTCAAAGGCTAGTGACATCGTTCTTGTTCATGACGGTGTGCGTCCTTTTGTGAATGAAAATCTGATTTCCGACTGCATAAAGACAGTTAAAGAAAAAGGCTCTGCGATTACCGTTACTCCGGCAATAGAAACTATTGTGACTCTTGAGGACGGAAGAATAAAGACAATCACAGACAGAAGCAAGTGCTTTCATGCCAAGGCTCCGCAGTGTTTTTATGTGGACGAACTTTTTGAGGCACACAAAAAAGCAATTGCTGACGGAAACTTGAATATGATAGATTCCGCCTCTCTTATGAAATTCTATGGGCATGAGCTTTATACAGTCCAGGGAAATTTTGACAACATAAAAATCACAACGCCAGCGGATTTCTACACGTTCAAGGCTTTGTATGAAGTCCGCGAAAACCAACAGATTTTCGGGTTATAAAGGGAAGATTCGATATGAAATTAAGCAGAATACTTGAAGAAGATTTTGAATATATCAGAGGAAATTACGATTTTTCGTTTTTGAACGGAAAATCTGTCTTTGTAACAGGTGCGACGGGGCTTTTAGGAAACCACTTGTGCAAATATCTTTTGTATTTGAATGAAAAGAACAAATCTGAAATCAAGATTTTTGCGCTTGCCCGAAATCTAGAAAAGGCAAAAAAAGTTTTTGTGGAAGACTATGAAAATCCTATGATAAAATTTATTTTGGGCGATGTTCTGAACCTTCCAAAAGTAGAAGAAAAGATTGATTTTGTTGTTCATGGAGCAAGTATAACTTCTTCAAAAGATTTTATAAATCATGCGGTTGAAACAATAGATACAGCTGTGAACGGAACGCTGAATTTGCTTCGTTTCGCCCTTTCAAAGAATGTTCAGGGATTTGTATATCTTTCAAGCATGGAAGCGTTCGGAATTACAGACGGAAAAAGCGAAGTCCACGAAAAAGACTTAGGATATATAGACATCTCTTCTCCTCGCTCAAGTTACATGGAAAGCAAGCGGATGTGCGAGAACCTTTGTGCCTGTTTTGATTCAGAATATGGGTTGGATGTTAAGTCAGTCCGCCTTACGCAGACTTTTGGACCTGGAATTTCTTACAATGATACGAGAGTTGCCGCATATTTTGCCCGATGCGTGATTGAAAATCAGAATATTGTTTTGAAAACCGAAGGAAAAACAAAGCGCCCAGTTTTGTACACACGTGACGCATTGACCGCGATTTTAACTGTCCTGAAAAACGGATTAAAAGGCGGGTGCTACACGGCGGCGAATCCCGAAACTTTTGTAACGATAAAAGAAACCGCCCGGATGATTGCAGAGAAAATCGCAGGCGGGAAAATAAAAGTTTTATTTGACATAGAAAATCCAGCCGAGTATGCTCCCAACCTCAACCTCAACCTCAATGTCGATAAACTGTCAAGTCTTGACTGGAAGCCTAGTGTCGGTCTGGAAGAAGCATACAAAAGAATGATTGAAGAGATGAGAGGGGAAAAATGACTGTAACGCGAGTTATAAAATTCTGTATTCTTCAGTGTTTTAAAATATTTCCTATAAAAAACAAGCGTATCATGTTCATTTCCTATGAAGGAAAAGAATTTTCTTGTAATCCGCGTGCAATGTATGAATATCTGAAGTCTCTTGATGAAAACTTTGAATTTGTATGGGCAATCGATGATTTTTCAAAGATTCCAACTGATGAAAAAGTTATAAAAGTAAAAAGACGTAACTATATAAAATATTGGTTTTATCAGAGCACTTCAAAATATCTTTTTAAAAACTGGGGATTTGATTCGTCATTGAAAAGAAAAGGTTCTGTTTGGATTGATACTTGGCATGGTGGTGGTGCCTTCAAAAGAATCAACTGGAAAGAAAATATGACATCAAAATTTGAAACAACCAAGAGAAAAAGTGCGGCTGTTACAGACATTTATGTTTCGAGTTCTAAGAAATTTACAGAAATTCAGTCTAAAGATGAATTTGTTTCAGAGGAAAAATTTGTTCCAACTGGAATGCCACGCAATGACGCTTTCTTTGATTCTGAAAAGGTACAAGAAATGAGAGAACGCGGAAGAAAGTTTTTCGGTCTTTCTGATGATGAGTTTGTTGTTCTTTACGCTCCGACTTACCGAGGACTGGAAGAATCCCGAGAATATGATTTGAATTTTGATTTTGAGTCTGTATATAAGCGTTTTATAGAACTTAGCGGAAAAAAGGTAAAATTTTTGTTCCGTGCTCACCGTTCAATGCTGCATGATTTTTCATTTGAAGACAGTTTTATTTTAGATGCGACGGCTTATCCTGATATGCAGGACTTGCTTTGTGCCGCTGATTTTTTGATAACTGATTATTCTTCATCAATTTGGGACTACTCGCTTTTGAAAAAGTCTTGCCTGCTTTTTACTCCAGATTTGAAAAAATATCAAAATGATCGTGGTTTTTACACTCCGATTGAAACCTGGCCGTATTATTTTTTTGAAACTAATGAAGACTTTATAAAAAATCTGACGCTTTATGTTGATGAAAACAAAATTGCACATTATCAAAAATTTCTTGGAAGCTATGAGACAGGTTACGCCTGCGAAAAATTATGGAAGTTGTGCAAAGAGAAAATATAAACGGCTGGAAGAAATTAGAAAAAATTCTCCGTTTGTGGAGTGGATAAAGTTGAAAAAATAAATTGCGGGAGGAAAACTGAAAAGGTAATTGATTTTTGACATTTTGCGTTATGCAACTGTTTGTTCTTTGACATTTCTATTTTTAATTTGGATGAAAAAAAGTCTGTTTCGTGCTATATAATATATGTGGATAAGATAAAAACAGCCAAAAATGCTGTTTATTTTTATATTAGAAACTTAAAAAGTTTGTGCTTCAAACTTGCTTTTTATTGGAGGTGAATATGCAAAATATTGCTACTCTTACAAAGATGATAACAGCACTGGATGAGGATTCTTTCAATTCTGTTGCAAATTATGTTATTTATCTTACATCTGTAAAAGAAAAATCCTCTGGTTACAAAACAAAGCAGGCTGCTTTTGATTCTTTAATGAAGTTTAAAGGCAAACTTGCCAAAGAAATAAATCCAAAAAAAGAGCTTTTAGAGGCACTTGATGAAAAATATTCGCATACTTATTGATACAAATATTTTTTTGGATTTCTTCTGCAAACGAACTTCATTTTGCGAGCCCGCTCAGAAGATTATATCACTTTGCAAGGATGGAGTCCTTCATGGCTTTGTTGCGGCACATTCTATTTCCAATATGTTCTATATTTTACGAAAAGATTTCACAGATGATGAGCGAAGGGAATTGCTTCTTGCTCTCTGCTCTATCTTTACAGTCTGTGCGATTGACAAAGAAAAAATAATTCGCGCATTGCAGGATAAATCTTTTTCGGATTTTGAGGATGGACTTCAAAACGAGTGCGCTTTGTCTGAAAATCTTGACTGCATAATAACGCGGAACAAAAAAGATTTCTTGAATTCATCTTTGCCAGTTTACACTGCGGACGAGTTTTTAGAATCTTTATAAGATTTTGAAAAATTAAAATAGAAATATAACTGCTAAAAATCAATTCTCTTTTCAGCCAGAAATAAATGGCTGAGTCAAAAATCTTAAATTTGGAATCTTCACATTTCCATTATTCTCAGAATATCATAAAAATAAAGTGTTTTTGTGCTTTGGGAATTTTTTTGTCTCTAAAAATAAAATATGTGTTTTAAAGGAAAATTATGATGACATGTGACGGTGAAGAATCTAATAAAGTTAAGAACTCTCAATGCAAAGAAGATAAATTTAATTGCATTTTTAAATACTATGAAAAAGCAATTGAGGGGCGAAATTTCCATTATCAAAATTACAATACTTGGGCAAATTATTATTCGATTTTTACAGGAGCGTTATTTGTTGGTTTTTATCAAGTGAATGATTCTTCGCCTGAAAATGTTTTTTTAAGATTCTTTATTATTCTTGTTGGACTTGTAACTTCAATATGCTGGAACTTAACTGTAAAAGGTCATTACCATTGGATGCTTTCGTGGATAAATGTTGTTCAAGATTATGAAAAAGAGCTTGCGAATCTTTCAAAGAAAAATGAAGAAAAAGAATGTTATGTTTATTCTGTCTATAAAAATACTGGAAAAAATTTTTTACATAAAAATATTTCAAGTCAAAAACTCACATCAAAATTTACTTTTTTTATAAGTATCGCTTGGTTTTTTTTGCTTTCAAAAACTATTTACGTATTTTTGAATGGACTTGAGTTAATAAACTTTTTAAGTTGCTCTAAGTCGTATTGTTGCCTGTGTGTTTTATCTTTGATTTTTTCGATTGTTACAATGATTGTTTTTTATATTCTTTGTTATTTGATTTTTGATAGACCGTCGGATGTCTCAAAAATGAAAGAAAATATAACAGAAAACCATAATCATCAGGAAAAATATGTCTGAATCTAAAAAACAAAATGTGCTTTTCGTAATAGAAAATATTTCTCGAATCGGCGGAACGGAAAAAGCCGTTATTTCGCTTGCAAAGATTCTTGTTTCTTCTTTGCGGTTTAACGTTTCAATTTTAAGCGTTGAGTCAAATGAAGATAATAAAATCTACAATATTCCAGACGAGATAAAAATAGTTCACCTTAACTGCCATGAAAGATTTTTTAGAAAATATGACACTTTGAAAAAGAAAATTTCCAAAATCAATGATTTAGAAAAAATCGATTATCTTGTTTCTTCCGGACATAATTTTTCATGTTTTTTGCTCCCTCATTTTTCAAAGCGAATAAAATGTGTTGCGTGCGAGCATATAAACAGAAGCATGGTTTCTTTTTCAAAATGGATTTTGCAAAGAATTTTTTATCCGTGCCTTTATAAAGTGGTCGTGCTTACAGATAAAGAAAAATGTTCTTATAAGTTTCTAAAAAATAAAATTTGTGTGATTCCGAACAGCGTGGAAAACTCTGGAAATCCTGAAAATTCTTGCGTCAAAAGAAATCCGAAAAATGTCATTTTAGCCGCTGGCAGGCTTGTTCCGATAAAAGGTTTTGACATTCTAATAAACGCGGTTTCAAAGATAAAAGATTCCTTGGCGAATTATGAGGTTAGAATCTGCGGAAACGGATTCCTAAAAGACAATCTGCAAATGCAAGTTGAAAAAGTCGGACTAAAAGAAATTGTGAAAATTCTTCCTGCGCATGATTTGCGTGATGAGTACGCCACGGCAAAAATTTTTGTTCTTCCGTCGCGCGAAGAGCCGTTTGGACTTGTTTTGATTGAAGCAATGCGCTTTGGAGTTCCTTGCGTCGCTTTTAGTTCTTCCGGTCCTGACTTTATTTTTGAAAATGATGAAGAGATTCTTGTAAAATGCGATGAAAATCTGCTTGGCGAGCGTATAAAAAAACTGATTTCAGACAATGAGCTTTGCGAAAGAATCTGCAAGAAGCAAAATGCTTATCTTGAAAAATTTTCTGTTGAAAAAATAGGGAGAATGTGGCTTGAACAAGTATTCTGTTAAACGTGCGGATATTTCTCTTTTTATAATCGAGCTTGGATTTGCGCTCAAGATAATAACGATTCTCACTTTTGACAGCGCGAATATAGTCTGCGATTTGCTGTTTTACTTTTGCTTTTTTATTGCTCTGCTTAATCTTGCGAAATATAAACGCAATCAGCTGTATTTTTTTGTTTTCGCTGTTTTATATTCTCTTGTCTATTTTTCATCCGCAAGGAGAAATTTGTTTCTTTTGTTTGTGATTTGCACGTTTATTCTAGCTTCCTGCAATTACATAAATTCGTTGAAGACTACATTTTGCACGGCTTTCGCAGCTTTTTTGATTATAAGCGTTATCGCCGCATTTGGAGCTGCGAGCAATCTTTATTTTAAGGATTTTGACGGAAGCCTTTATTATACTTTCGGCTTTAGGAATCCAAACACGTTCGCAATGTTCTTTTTCAGCTCGATGATTTGTTTTTTGCTTCTTTTTCGAAAACAGTTTGGAAAAATCATCGATTTGATTTTTATTGCTTTGTCCGCCCTTGTTTTTGTTGTTACCGGCTGCAAAACTCTCATCATTTGCACTGTCCTTTTGTATTTTAGCAATTTTTTGATTAAGCATATTCATTTTAAGATTGTGAAGTTTTTCTGCATTGTTTTTCCTGTGTTTGTTACGCTTTTGCTTTCTTTTCTCGCGCTTCATGTCAAAAAATTTTTGTTTGTTGATTTGTTTTTGACAGGACGGCTTAGCCTTTACAACTTGCTTTTCTCACATTCAAATTTGCCGGGAGTTATTTTTGGAAATTCCCGCCTGATTACAGAAAACAGCATTACGCTTGACAGCGCGTATTTTTCACTGATTTTTTCAGGCGGAATTGTTTCATTCATTATTTTTCTGAAAGTTTATGCCCGCTTTGTGAAAAATTCTTTTGAACAAAAAGACTGGTTTTTGCTTTCTGTCATAGTAACTTATCTTTGCTACGGAATTATGGAATCTGTTTTTACAAATATTCTGCTTTTTCCAAATTTAGTTATTTGGATTTTGATTCTACAGGCGAAATCTGTTCCGCACAAAAAAGGCAGTCATTTGAAAAGCTTGATTTTCAAGCTAAAGGAATCTTCTTTGGAGGATAATGATTTATGAAAAAAATACTTGTTGATGCGCACTGCTTTTCTGGAAGCGGGCAGGGAATGGTCTCATATTTGCAAGGGATTTATTCCGAGCTTTTGAAAGACAAGAATCTTGAAATAACGTTTGCTTGTTCTGATATTGAAAAAATAAAATCTGTGTTCGGAGAAAATGTGAATGTCATCAAAATTCCAAACAATTCTTTTTTATATCGCTTGTTTTTCTTTTTTCCGAAAATTCTGAAAACTGGACAATTTGACTATGCCCATTTTCAGTATCTTATTCCGTTTTTTCTTTCTAAAAATGTGAAATACATTGCGACAATTCATGACATTATTCCGATTGATTTTCCAAAATATTATTCTTTTTTATACAGATTGAAAGTTGCTTGGCTTTTCCGCCGTGCTGCGAAAAAATCAAATGTTTTGCTGACAGTTTCTGAATATTCAAAAGAGCGGATTTCAAAGAAATTTTGTGTCCCAGAAAACAAGATTCATATAACAGAAAATGCTGTAAAAGATATTTTTGAAATTTCAAAAGACAAAGAAAACGGACTTTATGAAAAGTATGGAAAATACTTTCTTTATGTTTCAAGAATTGAAGAGCGTAAAAATCACATAACTTTATTGAAAGCCTTTGTTGATGGAGAATTTTTCAAAAATTATTCGTTTTTATTTGTTGGTAGCAAGAGTTCAAAAACTTCTGCATTATACAAATATTATCATTCGCTTTCTTTGGAGATAAAAAACAAAATAGCCTTTTTGTCGAATCTTTCTGATGATGAGCTTAATGCGGTTTACAACAATGCGGAAGTTTTCATTTATCCGTCAATCGCAGAAGGATTTGGAATTCCGCCTCTTGAAGCCGCTGTCTGCTTAAAAAAAGTTTGCTGTAGCAATTCAAGTGCAATGAAAGATTTTGATTTTTTCAAAAAATATTCTTTTGAGCCTCTTGATGAAAAATATTTGATAAATCAAATAAAAAATATTCTTTCAGACGAGAATTATCCTGCACAAGAAATAAAGGATGAAATTTTTAAAAGATACTCCTGGAAAAAATCAGCAGAAACTTTAAAAGGGCTTTTAACTGGAGACTAAAAAATGACAGCGACTCGTCAATATAATATTTTTCGTTTTTTGCGCCGGTTTATCTTTGCTTACTGTTACAAGTCTTTTTTCTGTCCGAGTGCGATTCGTGTAAGGCTTCTGCGGCTGTGCGGAGTTAACATCGGTAAAAATTGCTTTGTTGGTCAGTTTGTGCTTTTTGACGATTTGTATCCAAAAAATATTTTTATCGGCGACGACACGACTGTGACCAGTGGAACTAAAATTATCACTCATTTCAAGGAAACGGATTCAGGAAAGTATGAAGTTGGAAAAGTCAAAATCGGCTCAAATTGTTTTATAGGAATGAACACTTTGATTTTAAAGCCTGTCTGTATCGGGAATAATACAATCGTGGGGGGGGGAGCGTCGTGACCAAAGATTTGCCAGAAAACTCAGTCTGTGCCGGAGTTCCGTGCCGTGTAATAAAAATGCGGGGAAAAACAGAATGAGATTAGCAACAAGCAGTTTTATAAAAAGGAATTATTTCAATCATAAAGTTTCCAATGTTTTGATTTTGGCGGCTCTTCCTTCTTCAATTGTTTTTACCTCTTTCAACAATCTCCATCATCTCGCTTGGGGTAACAACGAACGGCTTTATCAGAAAATCCTTGATGTTGCCGGTTACAAGAAAAGTTTCTTCGGTTTGCCTGGAATCCATTGTAACCTCGTAAAAAATCACATCTTTTGGATCGGTCGGTTTTTATTTGGTCGGAATGTCCGAAAGTTCAATGCCGTTTTTTATAATAATTTTGATAACGTCTTCAATTGTTTTAGGCGAAAAATGAGAAGCGAACTGTTAAAACAAATCGCTGTGGCTACCTGTCCTAACCAAAACAAGTTCAGTTTCTGTCTGCTGGTAAATCAAAAGCCAATCAGGTTGAATATGGCACTCTTTATAATCAACGTAATCTCCTTTGAGCTTATGATCTTTATTTTTTGCTGGAAGTTTCTTTGGAATTTGCAATGTAAGAACAATGTTTTGCAAGAGTTTCATATTGCAGCCACGTTTTTTCATCAGCAGGTAATCTTTTTCAAATTTGGTTGTTGTATGAACTTCAAGCATTACATCTCCATTTCATCAAGTTTTGCAAATAAAGCTTTTACATCGGTTGTGCCTTTTTTCTTTGAAGAAATAATCTGTCTTGCTTCTTTCATTGCTGCCAGTGTTTCTGCATTTGGAATGTCCTGTGTTTTTTTAGGAACGCTTTTTATGTTAAGAGTAATGTCAACAGCGTTTCCAGCAACAATTGTTTCCAATTTTTTTAAGAAAGCCGGATTAAATTCGCCCGCTCTTAAAGAAAATGTAGCCTGCATAATTACCTCCATTGCCGTCTATAAATATACTCTGATTTCAAAAAATTTTCCATTATTCCCCCTTCCTGTATGCACGAATTTCCGTGTTAATCTCATCAAGCGAAAGATTTTGAATTTTGTTCTTTTTTGCTTTTTTATTCGCTTTTTTAAGGATATTGTCTGCCTGTTTAAGCGCCTTTTTTTCAGAATTCACCCTCATACTAAACGGAATTCCCCGCTCCTCAACGGATTTTTTAAGAAAAATTCTAAACGCTGTCGGCAAATCAAGCCCGAGCTGCTCAAAAATGCTTGTCGCCTCGTTTTTCAAATCCTCGTCAACTCTAATCTGTACCAGTGTGCTTGCCATAATGCGCCTCCAAAAATAAAAAAATGTGTTTGTAATTTGAATATATGTGAATGTAATTCGTTTGTCAATAATATGGGCGTTCCGGCTAAAGCCGTCGGGCTTTGCGTGGTTTCGCCTTTCGGCTCCATTCCTTCGCTTCGCGTTAAAACGCTCCGCTTCGGAACACGCCTGCGGCGTGCCATTTCAATCCCTAACGCACGTTCGCATCATCTGCCAAATCTTAGGCATTGTGCTGATTGAGCCTGTCGAAATCAGGCTTGCTATAAATCTGTAAGAGGTCTTTTATGAATAAAAATATTTCACAAAAAATGTCACTCTCATCAGATTCAAAACTTCATGTTGCTATTATCGGGACGGTTGGCGTTCCTGCATGCTATGGCGGTTTTGAGTCGCTTGTTGACAATCTGCTTGATTTTACTCCATCGAACGTTGAATACACTGTTTTCTGCTCGGCAAAAAAATACGAAACCAGGCTAAAAACATACAAAGGCGCAAATCTTGTGTATCTTGATATGGACGCAAACGGCAAGGATTCAATTTTTTACGATTTTAACTCAATGAAGATTGCCGCCGCACAAAAAGCGGACATTATGCTCGTCCTTGGTGTTTCTGGCTGTATGTTTTTGTCGTACATAAAAAAAATTTTTAAAGGCAAAATCATTACAAACATCGACGGACTTGAATGGCGACGCGACAAGTGGCAGTGGTATGCAAAAAAACTTTTAAAATTAAGCGAAAAAATGGCGGTAAAATATTCAGACATCATAATCGGCGACAACAAAGGAATTACTGACTATGTAAAAACTGAATATTCAAAAATTGTAAAAAACAAGCGTGTTGAACTGATTGCTTACGGCGGCGACCAAGTTTCGCACGTTAAAGACGATTCTCTTTTCAAAAAATATCCGTTCTGCCGAGAGCCTTATTCTGTTACTGTCTGCCGAATCGAGCCGGAAAATAATATTCACATTATCTTGGAAGCGTTCTCTAAAATGTCGTCCGAACCGCTCGTTTTTGTTGGCAACTGGCAAAAATCAGACTACGGCCGCTCGCTAAAAGAAAAATACAGCGCGTTCAAGAACATTCACCTTTTAGACCCAATCTACGAGCCGCACACGGTAAACTGGCTACGCTCAAATGCGCACATTTACATTCACGGCCACAGCGCAGGCGGAACAAATCCAAGTTTGGTCGAGGCAATGAACCTTTCGCTCCCGATTTTAGCCTTTGACTGCGTTTACAACCGCGCCACAACCCAAGAAAAATGCCTCTACTGGAAAACTTCCGATGATTTACAGAATCTGATGAAAAGACTTTGTCATTCCGAACTGGATTCGGAATCTCTTTGTGAGAAAATCGCACGCGAAATGGGCGAGGCAGGAAAACGCCTTTACAGCTGGGAGCGGATTTCACGCCAGTACAACGAATTGTATTAAAAGCGTTAAATCTGCTTTTTTCCTTCTTCTGTGATTTTAAATTTTCCGTCGCCTGCTGGAACTGCAAAGCCTTTTGCGATGCAGCCTTCCAGCGCATTTTGTATAATCTGGGGCGTTACAGCGGAATCTTTTCCTCTGTTTTTGCAGATTTCTTCTATTATTTGCTGTTTTTCAAGCGATTCTTTGTGTGGAGATTCTTGCTCGTTTAGGATTCTTAATATTTCTGTTTCTATTTTAGTTGCGGTGTACAAACTATTTGATTTTGTTGTAACAAGAAAAAGTGTCGGGCAACCGGGATTCGAACCCGGGACCTCTAACTCCCGAAGCTAGCGCGCTACCAGCTGCGCTATTGCCCGAATAAAAAAAATACCGCTCGTAATGAACGGTACAACGGGATGTACGGGACTCGAACCCGTGGTCTCCGGCGTGACAGGCCAGCGCGATAACCAGCTTCGCTAACACCCCATGTGCTATTAAGCATAGCATTAAAATCTTGTGTATGTCAATAGCGTTTTCGTTTTGTAGCGAAAAATTTTTTTTGCACATAATTTGAAATAAAACTTGAAAATTTGAAAAACTGATTTATAATATATTTTATGGCTGATACAACTATTATAAATTCAAGTCCTTTGGGGCAGCATTTGGACAAAATTGCGGAATCTCAGCAGGTTTCATATCTTGTTTTCAATAAGAAAAAAATTCAGATTGCCGCAAAAATCACAATGGGGCGCGAAGCCGATAACGATATTGTGATTGACTCAAAGCTGGCAAGCCGTCATCACTGCATTATTCAAAAAATCCGCGATGCCTATTTCTTAAAAGATGAAGGAAGCACAAACGGAACATTTTTAAACGGCCGCAGAATTCCGCCGGATAAATACGTTAAGCTTAATGCTGGAGACAAACTTACAATTGGCTCTTCAAATCTTATAATGGGCTAGAATGTTTTCAAAAGAAGAGCTGGATTGTTTTAGAAATTATCTGCATGAAATAAATGACTCAAATTTTTTTCCAGAAGAATCTGAATTTCAGCTCTTTTTGGATAAATCTTTGTCTACTCTTGAAAATGAAAGTCCGTCTTATAGGCCTGCAGGTTCAGATTGCAAGCCGGGCGGACTTCTTGATTTTTCATCTGAAAAAATTCCTTCTATAATAGTTCCTGATATTCATGCGCGCGCAGATTTTCTTTTAAAGCTTCTTGATTTTAAAATTGAAGATGAATCCGTTTTGTCGCTTCTGAATGAGAAGAAAATTTTTGTTGTTTGCGTCGGAGATGCGTTTCATTCGGAAAGCCGCGGTTATGACAGATGGATTGCGGCATACAAAGACTGGTCAATGGATGTTTACGCCGGTCAGCCTATGCAGGAAGAAATGAAAGAAAATATTTCAACTCTTATGATTATCATGGAGCTGAAAAATAATTTTAGTGAAAATTTTCACTTTTTAAAAGGAAACCACGAGAACATTTTAAACGAAAGCCGCCACGGAAATCTTGCTTTTAGAAAATTTGTGCAGGAAGGAAGTATGTGCTGCGATTTTATCCGGCAAGTTTACGGCGATGTTGTTCTTCATTTGATAAGCCTGTGGGAAAAAACTTTGCCAGTTTGCGCTGTGTTCTATGATTTTGCCGTGAGCCATGCCGAGCCTGCCTGTTGTTTTTCAAAAAAGCAGATTGTTGACTATCATAAAAATGACGATGTTATTTTAGGTCTGACTTGGACTGCGAATGATACGGCTGAAAAGGGAAGTGTAAAAAAACTTTTTAAAAATTTGAATCCTTCCGCAAAAAGAAGCGGTGTCTTGTGGTTTGGCGGTCATCGTCCTGTAAAAGACGGAAAATATTTGCTGCGCCAAGACGGAACTTATTTGCAGCTTCACAATCCAAACGAAATGAATGTTGCTGTTGTTGTTCCAGAAAAAAAATTCAATCCTGAAACTGACATAAAAAGTGTTCTATAAATAGTATGGGAGAATGTAAGATAAAACAGCCGAAATAGCGTCTGTTTTATCTACTAAAAGTTTGCGTTGCAAACTTTCTTATTAGGAGAATTCAATGGAAAGCGAAACAATTGGAAAATACAAAAACTGCACAAAAATTGCGACTGGCGGAATGGGGGCTGTGTATCTTGCAACTCATCCTGAATTAAAGCGAAAAGTCGTCATAAAAAAACTTATTTTAAAAAGCGGCGGGGCTGCAATCCGCGAAAGATTTAAAAGAGAAGCGCGAATTTTAAGTGAACTGTCCAGTCCTTATGTTGTGCGGATGTTCGATTATTTTACTGAAGGCAGGGCAAACTATATTGTGCTTGAGTTTGTTGACGGAATGTCTTTGGACAAGCTTATTGAAAAGCAGGTTTCGCTTCCGCCTGAACTTGCTCTTTTGATTTTTCTTGATGCCTGCCTTGGACTGAAAAATGCGCATTCAAAGGATATAGTTCACCGCGACATAAAGCCGGGAAACATTCTTATTTCAAAAAGAGCTGAAGTAAAGCTTGCTGACTTTGGAATTGCCAGCGATGAAAAAGATGAAGTTGAAGAGCCAAAGAAGCCCGCGGATTCTGATAAAACTGTCGTTGCTACAAAAAACAGTTCTATAACACAAGCCGGTTCTACACTTGGAACTCCTGCCTATATGTCTCCAGAACAGCTCATGGATTCAAGTTCTGTGGATGTTCGCGCTGACATTTATTCAATGGGTGTAATGCTTTATGAAATGGTTACAGGTTCTAAGCCTTATGCGGGCGACATGGCTCCAGAAACAATTGCGAAAATTAAAAAAGGAAAATATATTCCGCCGCAGAAAATCGTAAAAAATCTTCCGCCTGTTGTAAAAACTCTTATTAGAAAAATGATGAAGCCTGAGCCTGAAAAAAGATACAAAAGCTTGGAGCCTGTAATTGCAAAAATAAGACGTTACTTAAAAAATTACGATACGCACGCAATAAGAGTTTCGCTTGCGCAGTCTATAATTTCTTCTAAGTCAATAAAATTTCCTTCGTATATTCCAAAAAATTATAAAGCTAAACGGATTGCGCTTGGCGCTTTTGCATCTTGTGCAGCTGCTTTTCTTTTTTGTCAGGCTTGGAATTCTGGAATGATTCATAGAACTGTTCTTAGAAATTGGTTTACTCCAGTTTCTTTGTCTATGCTTATGCCTTCGACTGCCAGTGTGAATGCCGACCTTCCTGCGCGTGCATTTTTCTTTGTGAATGATAACGACGGAATCCCGGAAGTTCCAAACACACGGAGAATTTTTTCAGTTGCCAAAAATGCTTCCAAAGGAAAAAATCTTGAGTATGTAACAAAGGATGTTTTTCTTCGTCCGGGAGAATACAGAATAAAGATTGCTGAAGGGCCTTACGTTTGGTGGAAAAGCATTTCTGTTGGAAAAGAAAAAGTCCTCATGAATCTTGACTTCCTAAAAAATGCGAGCCGGAATATTACAGTTCATTTTTCTGCCCTGGACTGCGAAACTGGAAAAGATTTAACGCAAAGCTCCCACTTTAGAATTCAAGTTGGCTCAAAATGGGTTGATGCTTCCAAAGTTGATTTTTCTAAACTGAAAACAGGAAACGTTTATAAATTCCTTATGATTCATGAAGGTTATTATGATGAATATTTCAGCCTGCTTATTGACTGGTATCAAGATGAGCTTTTTATAACTGGAAACATGAGGAAAAAATGATAGCTGGAAAAATTGCGCGGCAAGAATTTTTGCTTGTTCAAGTTTTGTATTTTTTAATTACTTAGGGAAGGTTTCATGGGAAAGGTTTATCTGCTTATAAAGCCAGATCTTTTAAAAGTTTGCAAATATCTTGCGCTTAGAATAGAAACTTTTGGCAGCGATGTAAAAATTTTCTTAAAGCCGCATGAGTTTTATACAGCGTTGAAACTAGTTGAGCCGGGCGCGCTTGACTACGTTTTGATTGATGTCCGCACGTTTCAAATTGATGTTTTTAATCCTTATGTTGAAATGTCCATGATGCCGAATCCTGCGCCAGTTGTTGTTTTCAATGATCCTTTCCCTGAACTTGACAAGATGACTGCATTTTGGATTTCAAAAAATAAAACTTATCTTGTTCCGCGGATTCCTCCTGAGCGTATAGACAAACTTGAAGATACATTTTTTTTAATTGAAGTGTTTTTGAAAAGCGAACGGTTCAATAAATATATAAATGTAATAAACCGTCCTGAAATTTTTTTGACAGAAGAAGAAAAACTTTTGCAGCTTGATTTGGAAAAATTTCAGGCTGCTCATAAAATTCCGCCGTCAAGGTTCAAAGTTTTCAAATATTTGCATGAGCGGCTTGAAAAAGAAGTTTCGGAAAAGGAACTTATATCGCTTTTGTTCGGAAGCTATATTCCAGAAAAACGAGCAGTTTTGTTTTCGTATATTTGTGAGCTGCGCAAAGCCTGCCGAAATGAAAAGTCCGTAAAAATCCGCATAAACAGAGAATACAAAGGTCATTATTCAATGCGAATTACTCTGCCTGCGGAAAAAGTAAAGTCGTTAAACAACAAGAAAAAAATCAGCGGATATTGGCTTTTATAAAAGCAAGTTTTAAATCCTTCAATTTTTCTGTCATGGAAACTTTGTAAATATGCGGATTCAAAATTCTCTTGAATGACGGATCTAGCGTTTCAATTTCTTCCATCATTCTTCGTCTGCTTATTTTAAGCTGTTCGGAATCAGAGAGGCGAGGCTCTGTTCTTTTGCCGTTTTCAAGCCGTTTTTTTAACATTGGCTTTATCTGTGAAGCCGTAAACGAAAATTGCCTGTAGTCAACCATCGGATGAAAATAGCGGTATTCTTTTCCGGCTTCTAAAGTTTCCCCTTCAAGCGCCAAAATGTCCGCGCGCGCCATTCCTTTTTCATCATAAAGCCTGAACACATTTTTTATTCCGGGATTTGTGTTCTTTGAAGGATTGTCGCTGAATTTCATTGTGGGAACAAAGTCGTCTCCATTTTTCTTTGCGGCAAGCTTGTAGACTCCTGTAAAGCTTGATTCTGTTCCGCCTGTTACCATGTGAGTTCCAACGCCCCAGCTTGCAATCGGCGCATTTTGCTGAACAAGAGTTTCAATTATTTCTTCTGTCAAGTCATTGGAAACGCAAATGAACGCCTGCGGAAATCCTGCCTTGTCAAGTTCCTTTCTTACTTCGGCTGTTAAATATGAAATATCTCCGGAGTCAAGACGCACTCCAAAGTTGTAGCCTTGTTCAACGAGTTTTGCGCCTGCCTTTATTGCGTTTTTGATTCCGCTCTTTAAAGTGTCGTAAGTGTCAATAAGGAAAATTGTCTTGTTTGGATAAAGTTTTGCATAAGCTTCAAATGCTTCAAGTTCGCTTGGAAACGACATTACCCAAGAATGCGCCATTGTTCCCATTACAGGAATTCCGTATATTTTTCCTGCAAGCGTGTTGCTTGTTCCTGCCGCTCCTCCGATGTATGAAGCTCTGGTTGCGCTCATTCCGCCGTCTGGTCCTTGTGCTCTTCTAAGACCGAATTCCATTACATTTCCTTTTTTACTTGAAAGCCAGACTCTTGCGGTTTTTGTTGCAATCAGGCTTTGGAAGTTGCAAAGATTCAAGACAAGTCCTTCGATTATCTGAGCTTCAATTAAATTTGCGTGGATTCTTACAAGCGGTTCCTGCGGAAAAATAACCGAGCCTTCTTCAAATGAATATAAGTCGCCGGAAAATTTAAAGCCCTTTAGATATTCAAGGAAGCCCTCTTCAAAAATGCCTTGATCTCTCAAATAGCAAATTTCATCTTTATCAAAAGAAAAATCTTCAAGGGAATCCAAAAGCGGCTCAATTCCTGCAAAAACACTGAATCCGCCGTTAAAAGGCTGCCGTCTGAAAAACATATCGAACACAACCTGATGGTTCATGTTCTGTTTCCAATATCCCTGCGCCATTGTAAGTTCATAGAAATCTGTGAAAAGCGCGCTTTTGCTGAATGTTGAGTGCATAATCGTCCTCCAAAAAATTTTTGCTTTTGGACGGTTTTCTTTAGAGTGCACAGACAGCATCTGCTGAACACAACCGGCGTCCTTTTTTTAGAATATCATTTTGCGCTTTAAAATTCAATTGCTAGGTCTTTTGCAGAATTTGTAAGTTGCCCAGGCGCCAAAATATCGTCCTGCAAATCTGCTTGCTGCCGCCTTGAATTTCCATTTGAAAAATTTCATGGAATAAAGTTTTCCTTTGCGTGAACATTTTATCGCGTCCAGTACAGTTTTTTCAGGTGAAAGTCCGTGTCGGACTTTTTTTCTTGCGCCTCTTGAAGCAACGTCCGCAAATTCTGTGCTTACAGGTCCTGGGCACAATGCGGTAACTTTTATTCCTTTGTGTTTGAGTTCAGCTGCAAGTGCAACAGAAAAACTTAAAACGTAGCTTTTGCAAGCTCCGTAGACTGCAAAGTTTCCGAGCGGCAAAAAAGATGCAAGGCTTGCAACATTTATAATCCGCGAACCATTTTGCATATAAGGAAGCGCGAAGCCTGTTATTCCAGTCAGGGAAGTGCAGTCAAGGTCAATCATTTCCATTTCGCGCATTGTGTCAGTTTTCGCAAATTCTCCGTAAGTTCCAAATCCTGCATTGTTTACAAGAACGTTTATTTTAAAATCGCCATTTGATTTTTCATTTTCAAAAAGCTCCTTGATTTTTAAAGCTCCTTGAATTCCTGAAATGTCAACTGGAAAAATTTTTACTTCTGGAAATTTTATTTTTTTTTGAAATGATTCATTTTCGATTTGCGCTTTTAATTCTTCGAGCCGCTCTTTTCTTCTTGCTATAATCCAAAGTTCATCGCTGGAAAATTTTTCAAACTCCGAGCTTTCACGGGCAAGCAGTTTTGCAAACCAAAATCCCATTCCGCTTGAAGCACCTGTTACAATAATGATTTTTTTCATATTCTGATTGTAGCAGTTTTTTTTTACAACTCCAAGATGAAGCGATAGACTTAAATCAAAAGCTAAATTATAATTTCTGCCATGAAAAAATTTGCGCTGAATTTTTTTGCATTGCTGTTTATTTTTTTCCCTTTGTATTCAAAAACTTCCGCTGAAAAACTTTTTGACAGTCTTTCTGAAATAGAAAAAATTTCGCAGATTTTTCTTGTCAATGTTGAAGGCAATGAAATTTTTCATCCAGTTGAATTTCTTGAGGACGGAACTGCCGTTGTTCCCGGCGGAATTATTTTGTTTTCCTATAATATTGGAAACTCTGAAGAACAGCTGAAAAATTTTATTTCTTCAATAAATTCTTTTTATAAAAAAAATAAAATTCTGCTTCCGTTTATTGCAGTTGATCAGGAAGGCGGAGAGGTTAACCGGTTGAAAAAAATTACATCGCATCTTCCGTCAGAAAAAAAAATCAGCGAAAATTATACATTGCAAGAAGGAAAGTCGATTTATTCAAATCAGGCTTTGCAAATGAAAGAACTTGGAATTACGATGAATCTTGCTCCTGTTGCCGAAGCTGAAATTGAATCAAATAAACTGTTTTTAGGAACAAGAACTTTTGGCAATGTTCCAAAGTCAGTTGCATACAGCATGGTTTGCGTAAGAGCTTACGAAGAAAACGGAATTGCTTCTGTTGCAAAACATTTTCCGGGAAATGCAAATTCAGATCCTCACACTGGCTCTGTAGAGATAATGCTTTCTCCTTCTGAAGTTTTCAAAAATTTTATTTTTCCATTTGCATTGATTTTAAAATCGAATCCGTCTTGTGTTTTGGTAAGCCATGCAAAAATAAATTCACTTGATGAAAATCTGGCTTGCATGAGTAGCTTCTGGATAAAAGAAATTCTTCAGTCGCGTCTTGGATTTGAAGGTCTTGTGTTGAGCGATGATATTTTTATGGGAGCGCTTTCTGATTTACCTCCAGAGCAAGTTGCTGCAAATGCTATAATTTCTGGAGTTGACGTGATTATGCTTAGCGGAAAAAAATTTCTTTCACTTGCGCAGTCGCTTTTAAATCTTGCTGAAAATGATGAAATTTTTGCAAATCGTCTTTACGAGGCGGAAAAAAAAGTATTGGACTTTAAATTAAAAAAGGGGATTATAAAAATTGAAGAAAGCTAAAACACAAAAAGTTTTTGGACAAGAGGCATTTGAGAAGTTTTATTCTGAAATTTTTACCGAACGTTGGGATAAATTAAAGATTGCTCTTGCGCAGGAAACTTTGCACGCGGAATTGTCCTATAAAAATTGTGAAAGTTATTTTTTAGATCCTGCAAGCATTGTCGCTGCTCTTTGTTTGCCTGTAAAAGATTCTGAAAAAATTCTTGACTTATGTGCTGCTCCCGGAGGAAAAACTTTAGTTCTGGCAGGAAACAAAAATGACGACGCTGTGCTTTTTTCAAATGAACGTTCTCCTTCAAGAAAAGTCCGCCTTTCAAAAGTTATGGAATCTTCACTTCCGCCTGAAATTTCCTGCAATGTAAAAGTCAGCTTAAGTGACGGAGCTTCTTGGTGCAGGCGCGAATCTGAATGTTACGAAAGCATTCTTTTGGATGCGCCGTGTTCAAGTGAACGTCATGTTTTGAATGATAAAAAATATCTTGAGCAATGGACTCCTTCACGAATAAAAACAGTTTCAATGGAGCAGTGGGCGCTTCTTTCTTGCGCATACAGATTGCTGAAAAAAAACGGTTTTTTATTGTACGCAACTTGCGCTTTGTGTCCGCAGGAAAATGACGGAGTTGTTTCAAAATTGCTAAAAAAATTTCCGGATGCGAATATTGCTTCAAAAGATTTTATGAAAAAAATTTTTGACTTGAATAGAAAGTCTATAAAGGCTGATGTTTTGTGTCCGCAGAATTTTTCTCTTGAAGATTATTTTTCATTTGCAGAAAAAACAGAATTTGGTTTTCATATTTTGCCAGATAAATCTTTTGGCGCAGGTC
>CAVKBG010000023.1:32412-37270 GCA_963654755.1 Desulfovibrionaceae bacterium | reverse complement strand
AAAAAATGCGCCTCCAAAAATTATTTCTAACTTTTGGGGACGCTTTTTAATATGCTGGCAGTTTTTTTTGCTAGCTTTTATTTCTTTGGAGGACGTGCGATTACTTTTGCAATGTTCGGGCGTTTTACAAGATCGCCTTTAAGTCCTTCCTCACGCGCTTTGTTTACATAATCCGGCGACTGGAAGCTGTAAGTGAAGTTTGTGTGAACATCATAAGTTCCCTGCATAAGAGCAAATGCGTCTTCTGTCATAACAAGCTCTTCGTCTGTTGGAATTACAAAAATCTTTGTCTTGCTGTCATCTGCGGAAATGCAAGTTTCTGCGTTTCCTGTAAATGACCATTCATTTTTCTGCGCGTCGATTTTGATTCCGTAGTTTTCAAGTCCGCTCAAGGATTTTCCGCGTGTGATAGGTCCGCGCTCTCCAACTCCAGCTGTAAATACTATTGCGTCAACGTGTCCGAGTTCAGCCATGTATGCGCCTACATATTTTTTTATGCGAAGTGCTTCCATTTCGATGCAAAGCTGGCAGAGTTTGTCTCCGTTTGCTGCGGCAATTTCAATATCGCGGCGGTCTGAATATTTTTCTGTGATTCCAAGGCAGCCTGATTTTTTGTTCAAGGCTTTGTCCATTTCGTCAGCGGACATTCCTGTTTTGCGCATGATGTAGAACGGAAGAGCCGGGTCAACGTCTCCGCTTCTTGTTCCCATTACAAGGCCTTCAAGCGGCGTGATTCCCATTGAAGTGTCGTAGCACTGTCCGTTTTTTACAGCGCACATTGAAGAGCCGTTTCCGATGTGGCAGATTATAAGGTTTGTGTCCTTTGGTTCTTTTCCGAGAAGAACGGCTGCTCTTTTTGCAGTGTAAAGGAAAGATGTTCCGTGGAAACCGTAGCGGCGGGCGGCATATTTTGTGTACCATTCGCGTGGAACTGCATACATAAATGTTTCTTCTGGCATTGTCTGATGCCATGCTGTGTCCATTACAGCGCAATGCGGAACGTTTGGCATTACTTTTTGCGCGGCTTCAATTCCCATTATATTTGCCGGCATGTGCAATGGTCCAAGGTCAACAACTGAACGGAATGTTTCAAGAACTTCTGGAGTTATAAGAACAGACTTTGTGAATTTGTCTCCGCCATGAAGAACTCTGTGTCCTACAGCTTTTATTACAGACATATCAGGAATAACGCCGATTTCCTTGTCTGTGATTGTATTCAAAATAAGCTCGATTGCTTCCTTGTGCGTAGGGCAGGCGCTTTTGATTTCTGTCTTGTTTCCTTTTGCCTTGTGTGTGATACATGAGCCTTCAATTCCAATGCGCTCAACTACACCGTTTGCCAGAACTTCCTTGTTGTCCCAGTCATAAACTTGGTATTTTGCGGAAGAAGATCCGCAGTTCAATGTAAGAATTACCATAGCCATAAAATGCCTCTAAATAAAAATAATACCAAATCATTATATTAACATGGAAAAAAAAATTCAACTTTGAAAAATTGACACAAAAATATATTTATAAAAACATCTTATTAACTGTCATTCTCGCGCAATGACACGGGAATCTTTATTATATTAGATTATCCGGTCAAGCCGGATAATGACATTAAATTATAAAAATTTACACGCAATAGCATTTGGTTTGTCTTTGCGTTATAATTTTGGGCGTTTGAAATTTATGGGAGGAAATATGAATTTGTTTGGAAAAAAAGAAAAAACTCCGGCGCAGACTGTGATAGAAGATGTCTGCAAAATAAAAAAGGGCGAAAAAGTTTTGGTAATTGCAAACCCGGAAACAAGCGTTATTGCGCAGAATTTATTTACCGCTGCCCTTGATTCCGGCGCAAAGCCAACGCTTATTTATCAGACTAAAAAAACTTCCGCGGATTTTGCAGAAGAAACTGTTGTGGGCGCAATAAAATCGGAGCCGGATGTAATTTTTTCAATTTCTGAAATAAAGCTTGGAAAAGACGAAAAGGCGATTGCTTCTCCTTATAAGGCCGCGGACGGAAAACTTTACGACAACACTTTTGACTGGCTGCTTTCTGAAAAAAAATCAATCCGCGCGGTATGGACTCCGGGGCTTACAGAAGATATGTTCAACAGAACTGTGAACATTGACTACAAGTTGCTTGGCGAACGCTGCAAAAAACTTTGCGAAAAATATGAAAACGCTGTTTCAGTTCATGTTACATCTCCTGGCGGAACGGACATTGTTGTTGGTCTGAAAGGACGAAAAGGCATGGTTGACGACGGAGATTTCAGCAAGCCGGGAAGCGGCGGAAACATTCCTGCCGGCGAAACTTTTATAAGTCCTGTTGTCGGAACTTGCGAGGGAACTATTGTTTTTGATGGAAGCATGACATTCAGCGACGGAGATTCAATTTTAAAAACTCCGATTTGTGTCAAAGTTGAAAAAGGCTTTGTTTCAGAAATTGCTGGCGGCGAAGAAGCAAAGCGGCTTTTAAAGGATATTCAGCAGGCGGAAAAAGATGCGGTTTCTATGGAAAATTCAGGAAAGCTTCCGAAAGGGCAAGGCGAAATTTATGCGAAAAACTCAAGAAATATCGGGGAGCTTGGAATCGGCTTGAATCCTGCCGCTGGAATTACTGGAAATATGCTTGAAGATGAAAAGGCTTTTAGAACCTGCCACTTTGCAATCGGGGAAAATTATGACGGAGATGCGCCTTCTTTAATTCACTTTGATGGAGTTGTAAAAGAGCCTACAATTGTAATTAAGTATGAAGACGGAACAGAATTCGCAGTCC
The DNA here is from genome assembly GCA_963654755.1 of Desulfovibrionaceae bacterium. Taxonomy (GTDB): domain Bacteria; phylum Spirochaetota; class Spirochaetia; order Treponematales; family Treponemataceae; genus Treponema_D. The sequence goes on along the minus strand of CAVKBG010000023.1, from coordinate 34,506 downwards.
TCAAAAACGGAGAGCTGCAAATTTAAAATTTTACTTTGACTTTGGAGACATGGCTTCGGATTGCTGAGAAAGAAATTCCCTTGTCATGTCTTCGTTGTGCTTGAGCATTGCCGCAGGAATTCCGTAGGCTTTTTCAAGGTCGTTATTTGTCATAACTTCTTCTGGAGTTCCGTAGGACATATCTTTGTTCGGGTAGATTAAAAGAACTTTTTCTGCATATTTGCGTGAAAGGTCAAGCTCGTGCATTGAAATGAACATTGGAGTTTTTGTTGCTTCGGAATATTCACGCAAGTATTCAAGCGTGGAATTTTTCTGGCGGTCTTCCATTGCAAAAAGCGGCTCGTCCATGAAAATTCCTGCGCTTCCGTAAAGCAGGCTGAATGCCAAAAGAACTCGCTGGTTTTCGCCTTTGCTGATTTCTGTAAGTCCGTGGTTCATAACGGAAGAAAGTTCAAATTTGTCTACAACTTCGCTGAACAAATCTTCTGACTTAATTCCTTTTGCGTTTGCCTTGAGCGCGCCGTTTTTATAAACAAAAGAAAGCAGATTTTCAACTTTTTCGTTGCTTTCAAATTCCATGTTCTGATAAATTACAGATGCCAGAAGATTGCGTTTTTCCTCATCAAGGCTTGCAATGTCTTGTCCTAAAAGCTTTACTTTTCCCTGCGAAGGAACGAGCCTTCCGCTGGCAAGAAGCATGAGAGTTGATTTTCCGCAGCCGTTCGGTCCGATTATGCTTGTGAAAGCTCCGGGAAATCCTCCTGAAAAATGCTCAAAAACCGGTGAAGGAACAATCTGTTTTCCGTTTTCGTCAAGGTCGCCTTCAACTGGCGGATATGAAAAAGAAACGTTTTCAAAATCAATAAAATTCATGCGTCTAGGTTATTGCAATTTTGAAGAAAATGCAATGTAGAAATTTATCTATGACTGTGTTAAAATCTTCTGCATGAAATCTATTTGGTATAAAAATCCTGCTGAAAATTTTGACGAGGCTATTTCTGTTGGAAACGGAAGAATTGGCGCGACAGTTTTTGGCGGAACAGGACACGAAAAAATATATTTGAACGAAGAGTCTGTATGGTCTTGCCGCTATTCAGATAGAAATAATAAAAATGCAAAGGAAGCTGTAAATGGCATAAGGGCTTTGCTGAATCAAGGACGCGAGCTTGAAGCGCAGGAGCAAGTTTTTGAATGTTTTTCCGGCTCTCCAGTTTCTCAGGCTTCTTATAAAAGCGCAGGAGTTGTTTCAATTGATTTTTACGACGCGGAACATCAAGGACTTTTAGGACCTGATTCTGGCGACAAGGGAACTTTTTCTTCCTACGATTCTTACAGGCGCGAGCTTGATTTTAAAAGCGGAATTTGCTCTTCAAGTTTTTCTCTTGAATCTGCGGCGCCAAGCACAGCGGATCTTTCAAACGGAACAAACGGAAGCTATGTAACTTTTACACGCGAATGTTTTGCTTCTGCTTCGTCCGATGTTTTGGTTTACCATATTTCAGCTTCCATGCCAAAAAGCATTTTTCTTAGGCTCAAAATTGAAGGTGAAACTTTTCCGAAGAAATACAATCTTACAGAAGATACTGTTGTGGCTTTGTGCGATTCTGGCATTCCTTTTGCGGCGATGGTTACGGCTGTTGCTTCCGGCGGAACTGTTTTTACTCACGGAGACAATCTGATTGTAGAAAAAGCCGATGACGTTACGCTTTACATTGATGTTGAAAGCGCGTACAGAAAAAGACGTTTTAGAAGAAAAGGCGGAAACAACTTTAGAAATCCGATGATTTTTGCGTCTAAATGCGCGGACATTGCATTAAAGAAAATTTGCTTTGCTTCCGGCACTTCCTACGAAAATTTAAAGACTGATCAGGCATTGGAATTTTCCGCTTGGAATCAGCGTTCGCTTCTTTCTTTGGAAGGTCTTGAAACTGACGGAAAATCAGTTGATGAAATTTGCCAAGATAAAAAAGCCGCAAAATTTCTTGAGTGGATTTATTCAAAGTACAAGCTTATTTCAAGCTGCAAGGAACAGGCGACTCTTCCTTCTGTGGCAAACGGAATTTGGACAGACAAAAAATCCGCAGGAAATTTCAG
>CAVKBG010000023.1:0-32153 GCA_963654755.1 Desulfovibrionaceae bacterium | reverse complement strand
GAATATTCTCTTGACCGAAAATTTTTAAAACGCCATTTTTATCTTTTTAAGAAAGCCTGCGATTTTTTTGCGGAATATCTTGTTCCTGTTGAAGATAAAAAATTCCTTTCTCTTAGTCCTGCTTTTACAAATGGATACGAAACAAGAAGCGGTTCTGTTGCTTATGTTGCTTTGGAAAATGTTTCTGAAAATAAAATTGTAAAAGAGCTTTTTGAAAACACATTGGCGGCAATGAAATATCTTGGCTTTAAAAATTCAGAAAAGCTTTTTATAAAGTACAGCTCAATCATGCAGAAAATAAAATGCGCGGAAGAAGAAAGTTCTGCGGAAAATTCTGCAAGTAATTTTGACAGTTTCCTTTTGAATTCTGCAGATTCAATTATTTCAAGCAAAATAAAAAACGGCCGTGTGGAAATTTCTTTGCTTTCAAATTTGCCGGATGAATGGCAAAGCGGTTCTCTTACAAAAGTCTGCCTTAAAGGAAATATTCTTGCGGACATAAAATGGCGCGACGGAAAATTTGAAGATGCCCGGCTTTACACTGAGCAGGGAACTGTCTTTATGAAGGAACTGACTATTTGCTACGGCGGAAAAAAATACAGTTCTCAGCTTTCGGACGGTTCGCTTGATATAAGAAACGTTTTGCCAACGACTGTATAATCTATTTGCATAAAGTTTCCCCTTGTGATATGATAGCGAAAATTTCAGGGGGCTTGAATGTTAAAAGGAATACATCTTATTGAACCGGCGGATTTGACCGTCAGTGAAATTGATGAAATTTGTTCTTTGGCAGAACAGATGATTGTAGATCCAGCTTCTTTTCAGGATGTGTGTCGCGGGAAAATTCTTGCGACACTTTTTTTTGAGCCGAGCACAAGAACTAGGCTTTCATTTGAAGCTGCGATGCTTCATCTAGGCGGAACTGTCGAAGGCTTTGCTGATGCGAGCTACACTTCTTCTACAAAAGGCGAAACTTTAGCGGATACAATAAGAGTTGTAAGTTCCTATGTTGATGTTATTGCGATGCGTTCTCCAAAAGAAGGCGCGGCATTGCTTGCTTCAAGATACAGCCCTGTTCCTATAATCAATGCGGGCGACGGCGGACATTCTCATCCAACGCAGACTCTTACAGACCTTGTTACAATCCGTGCGCTTCAAGGCGGATTTGAAGGACACACAATTGGCTTCTGCGGCGATTTAAAATTCGGAAGAACAGTTCATTCTCTTACACAGGCAATGAGCCGCTACAAAAACAACAAGTTTGTTTTTATCAGTCCGGAAGAATTGAAAGTTCCTTCATACATAACAGAAGATTTGCTTAAGCCTGCCGGAATAGAATTCAAAACTGCTGAACGCTTGGAAGATGTAATCGGCGAGCTTGATATTCTTTACATGACTCGTGTTCAAAAAGAAAGATTTTTCAATGAGCAGGACTATATCCGCCTTAAAGACAGTTATATTTTGAATAAAGAAAAAATGAAGCTTGCAAAGCAGGACATGATAGTTCTTCATCCGCTTCCACGTGTAAATGAAATTGCTCCAGAAGTAGATGACGATCCGCGTGCCGCTTATTTTAAGCAAGTAAAATACGGAATGTTTGCACGCATGGCGCTTATCGCAAAACTTACAGGAGCACTCTGATGATTAATATCGCTGAAATTAAAAATGGACTTGTAATCGATCACATTCAGGCTGGAACTGGCTGGAAAGTTTTTAAATGGCTTGGCTTGGACAAAGTGAGTTTTTCAACTGCTCTGATTATGAATGCTTCATCTAAAAAAACAGGCAAGAAAGACATAATAAAAATCGACAACATTATAAATATCGATTACAGCGTTCTTGGCTTTATAGATTCTAACATAACTGTAAATGTAATTCAGGATTCAAAGATAACACGAAAAATAAAAATGGAGCTTCCTGAAAAAATTGAAAATGTTATTGAATGTAAAAACCCACGCTGCATTACAATTACAGAACATTATGTTCCGCAGGAATTTAAACTTGTCAACAGGGAAAAGAAAGAGTACCGCTGTGTTTATTGCGATGCTCTTCACAAAGGAACTCTTTCAGTTGAATGATTTTTTTGTGCAAGTTTTCCCACTGAAACTAATTGATATTCGAAAGTTAAAAATGTTATAGAATTGTCCAACAAGTTCTAACTGCCATTCCCGTACTTGATGCGGGAATCTTTTTTTTATCACACACAGATTGCCGTGTCGTAGCACGGCAATGACAATTAGCGCAAAACCGGTAATGACAACTTTTCAGCTTTCAATTTTGTAGCCGAGTTTTTTCAGCATTGAAATGTCTTCATCATTGGTTGAGCCGGGCGTTGTCAGAAAGTCCCCGGAAATGAGCGCGTTTGCTCCTGCTAAAAATGCGGCTTCTCCGTTGTTGCCCAAACTTTTTCTTCCGGCGGCGCATCTTATTGTCTGGCTTGGCATTATAAATCTGAAAACTGAAATTGTCCGTAACGCTTCTTCCTGCGAAATTTTTTCAGCGTTTTCAAGCGGAGTTCCTTTTATCGGTGTCAAAATATTTATCGGAACAGACTGAACTTCAAGTCCGCGAAGTTCAAGCGCAAGGTCGATTCTGTCTTCTCTTGATTCGCCAAGTCCGATTATTCCGCCGCTGCAAATTTCAAGTCCTGCTTTTTTTGCATTTAAAATTGTCTGGATGCGGTCGTTGTAAGAATGCGTTGTGCAGATGTTTGCAAAATAATTTTTCCCGGTTTCAATGTTGTGGTGGTAACGTTCAACTCCGGCAAGCTTCAATTCCTGCATTTGTTCAAAAGAAAGAATTCCAAGCGAAGCGCAAAGCTTAATTTTGTCTTTGAGTTTTTCTTTTATCGCCTTAAAGTTTTCTAGTGCAGTTTCAAAATCTTTTCCTGAAAGTCCGCGCCCTGAAGTTACAAGTGAAATTCTTGAAACGTGATTTTCCAATGCACGCTCGCAGAATTTTATTGACTCTTCCGGCTGAATGACTGGAGTTGCTTGACAAGAAGTTTTCCAGTGTGCAGATTGTGCGCAGTATTTGCAGTTTTCTCCGCATTTTCCCATCTTTGCATTTATAATGGAACAAACGCTGCTTGAGTTTGTGCAGCAATTTTTTCTGATTCTGTCTGCCGCTTCAAAAAGTTCTGACGCTTGTTCAGTTTCGTAAAGCTGAACCGCTTCTTCTTTTGTAACTTTATGATTTTCGTTTATAACTGCGTTTTCCAATTCTTGTAAAAAATTATTCATCTGAAATTTTGCTCCTGTTTAAAACTGCCATTCTTTTTGTTTCCGCATTGTGAAGAAGGCAGGAAAAAAATGTTGAAAATTTTTGTATTAAAATTTCTAATTTTAATTTTGAATTTTTCTGCGTTCGTGCTTTTATTGCAAGTTCCACTTTGTTCCAAGTTTCAAAAATTTCTGGAATGAAATTTATTGCAAGCGAAATTGTGAGCGCAGGATTCCATTTTTTTACCGGTGGAATCAGTTTTGAAATTCCGTTTTGAATAAGTTCCAGTGCGGTTTGGATTTGCAACGGTGAAGTTGTTTCAAAAATAACTTGTGCTGCAAGCGATGTTATAAAAAATCTGACTGTGTACAAAATTCCGTAGGCAAGTGAATCTTTGTCCAGCCAAAATGGAATGTGAATCAGCTTTACCAAAGTTACAAATCCGCCGATTACAAAAACAAATTTCAGCTGCCTTATAGAATTCCATTTTGCGCCGGAAAGAAAAAAAAGTGTTAGGCTTGCAAAAAAGCATCCAGAAATTTTTATAACAATCTTCCAGGAAAAAAGTTCTTCCCAAGAAACAGACATTCCGCCGCTGTAAGTAAAAATGCACAGCACAAAAAGAAATGAAAGTTTTGCAATCGAAGGAATTTTGTGCAGAACGGAATTTCCTTTTCGGTAAGCGAACAAACTCAAAGCCATACCAAGTCCTTTAGGCTTGAATACTGCGCGATTGGATTTCTTATGCTCCACTGCTCAAGGTTTTGCGACAAGCCTTCCTGCGGCGAACCGTTAAATCTGATTTTTCCTTTGTCCAAGACGATGAATCGGTCTGCAAGCGCAAGGATTTTTTCAAGCTCGTGGGTCAGCACGATGATTGTTTTCTTTTCTTCTTTTAATTTTTTTAGAATCATGCAAACTTGTTTTACGCCCGGCCAGTCCAAGTTTGCAAACGGCTCATCGAAAATTATAACGTTTCTGTTGATTGCAAGAATTCCTGCAACTGCAAGCCGCCGTTTTTCTCCGCCGGACAAACTTCTTGCGTATGCATTTTTTTTGTGAAGAAGTCCAACCTGCTCAAGCGAAGATTCAACGCATTGCTTGAGTTCATCTTTTTTCAGCCCGTAATTTTTTGCGCCGAACGAAACATCTTCTTCTGGAGTTTCGCCTAAAATCTGCGAGTCGGCATCTTGAAAAACAAGCCCTGCGGAATTTCCGAATAAGTCAATTGTTCCGCTGGTCGGCTCGTCAAGTCCTGCAATCAGCGACATTAAGACGCTTTTTCCGGAACCGTTTGAGCCTGCGATTACACAAAATTCTCCCTGTTCAATTGAAAAAGAAATGTCTTCAAGCGCTTTTGTTTTGTCCGGGAATGTTTTTGAAACGTTTTTTACTTCGAGTGCTTTCATTTTTATGAATGTGTGTAGCGGAAAATTACCGGACGGAATTTGTAAGTGAGCGGAACCATTAAAATTATTTTTATGATGTTGCCCGGAATGAACGGAATCAAAACTGTTGCCAAAGTTTTTTCAAGTCCGCTTTGTGTTACGCGCATGAAGCCAAGAATTCCGCCTGCAAAAATAATTACAGTTGCAGCAATTGCCGCAAGCGATATAACAATCAGCGATTTTATTTTTGAATGCTCTTTTTTATTTGAAAGGAAAATTGCAAGAATCAGTCCGCCTGCAAGAGCTCCGATTGCGTAGGAAAAAAGAAATCCGCCGGTTGGTCCTGAAATTAAATGCTGAATTCCGCCTTTGCCGGAAAAAACTGGCAGCCCCAGACTTCCGAGAATTAAAAAAATTATAACAGACAAAGCTCCGTAAGCTGGTCCGAGCAGCATCCCGGAAAGCATACACATCATGTCCTGAATGATAATTGGAATGCCAACTGGAAGTGGAATTTGTATAAAGCACGAGGCTGAAATAAGAGCCGCAAATAAAGCCGTAAGAATAATGTTTGTCCCTGATTTTTGTGATTTCATAATTTGCCTTTTTCGTTACCCAAGTTTTTTATTAGGTTAACGAAATGTATGCTTGTAGTCAAGGCGATTGGTGGAGTTTGTCTTTAAACAAAAAAACTGCCGCAAAAAAATTGCAGCAGTTCATTTATTGTTTTATTTTGTAAAATGCAATAAATGTTTTTTACATTTTTTCTATCAGCAGCTTATATTTCCCATAAGGAACACGGCGGAAGTTGTGCAATGCAGTATTTGTTGCAACGCGGTTATTGTAGAACACTTCCAAAGTAAGTCCCTGTTCAGATGACATATCGGCTTTTACAACAAGATAATAAGTTCCTGATTCTGCAATGTTCCAGTTTGTTGTAACCATGAACAAGAACGGCTCAAAAGTAGACGGCTGGACTGCACTTCCTTTTAAATTTTCGTTAGGAACAAGATTAAAGTTTTCATCATATAGAAGTACTTCTGGAATCATTGCGCTCTTTTTTTCTTCGTTTGCGCTCATAAGTCCTGTTGGAATTGACTTTAAAGTAAGATTGTAACTGCCATTTTCCAAAGACAGTTTGTAGACATTTGCCGGAACTGGAGTGTCGGAATATTCAACAGAAACCTGACTGCTATTTTCAGAAAGATTCTCGTTTTTAAGCTGTTTTCCGATTTTGTAATCCGACGCATTGCCTGCTACGATAAGTTCTTTTTCATCTGCAAAAACTTTTTCTGTTGAAACTTTTGTAGACGCGCAAGAAATAATGCAAATTGATAAAACAGCAAGACCAAGACAATTTTTTAATTTTCTCATAATTTTTCCTTGTTATAAAAAATAACAATTTATTATATCACTGTTACCCCCCCCCGTGGTCAAGAGCTTTTCAAATTTATTTGTTCTTTACAAAACTGTCTTGGCCGGGAATTAAAATGCGGTTTTGATTTTTTGATTCCAGCAATGCAAAGCCAAATGCGTTTATTCCTTTGAATGTGTAAATATTTTTGTCGGATTCAAGGCGGATTTTTTCCCCGTCGTCAAAGCAGAGATTGTTCCATTCACAAACGAGAGAGGAATTTTCCTGCTGCATTTTTTCTTCTGCGGATTTAAACTCTTTTAAAAATGCGGAAAGAAATTCCTTGCGTGAAAATTTTGCATCTGATTTTACTGCGCAGTCTGTGTTTGGAATTTTTGGGCATGAAGTTAAATTTATTCCGATTCCTATGTTGAGCCAGTTGCATTTTCCGCCGGTTGCAGAAAGCTCGTCAAGAATTCCGCCGACTTTTCCGTTTTCGCTCCAGATGTCGTTCGGCCATCTTGCGTAAAACTTTTTTCCTGTCATTTCAGTTAAAGTTTTTACGATTGCAATTTGTGCCGCCATTGTTGCACGGTGCGAATAGGATACGGCGATTCCGCTTCTTGTAATCAGCGTGCAAGCAAGGCTGCCTTTTGTTGTTGTCCATTTGTGGCTTGAGTGTCCCTGCCCTTTTGTTTGTTTGTCCGCGGTTATGATTTCCATTTTTTTGCTGAAAGAATTTTCCTGCGCAATTTTTCTTGCTTCTGTCATCGTGGATTCAGTTTCTGGAAAGTGAAAGAAAAGCTCTTCTTCTGCGCCGAATTCCCAAGGAAACAAACTGTCCTTTAAATCTTTTTCAAGAAAATATCCTGCGCGTGTTGAAGAAATTCCGTAGCCAGAAGCTTGCAATGACTGAATCGCTTTCCAAACTGAAACTCTGGAAATACCTGCGAGCTTTGCGGCTTCTTCCCCGGAAACAGGAGACTTTGCTTCCCGAAGAATTTTTAAGATTACATATTTTGTTGAAAGATTTTTGTTACCCATTTATATTTATAGGTTAACAAAAAATTATTGCAGCGGTCAAGAGATTTGTTCAAGGCTTGCCTTTTCTTTTGAAGATACATAGTCTGTTAAGAACTTGTAGAACTTTTCAACTTGCGAGCAGTCCTGTTTGTTTTTTTTGTAGGAAATTAAAATATCGCGGCTGCAAACAGGATCGCTTATTTCAAGAAGCAAAACTTTTTTTGTGTCAAGTTTTCCCCAGGAATATTGCGGCCAGAATCCGATTCCTAAGTTTGCTCCAATTGTGTTTTTTACAGCTGAAATATTATCGCTTTCAAAAATAATGTTCGGATGGATTCCAGCTTCGTGGCAGTACTTATCGCAAATTGTTCGCAAATGCTTTGAGCCAGAAAGGGCTATGAAATTTTCGTTTTTTACTTCTTCAAGTGAAATCGATTTTAAATTTGAAAAACGCGGAATATTTGGAACCGCAAGAAAAATTTTTTCAGAGCAAACAAAAACACTGTCTTTTTCATTTTCATTTTGCTGATAAAAAAGTTTTGTTGTAACGCAAATATCGTAAAGATCTGTCTGGTCATTTTGATTCAGCTGAATATGAATTTTTTTATTTGTCTTTTTGTATTCGATAATCGCATTTGTTATAAGAGTTGAAGCTGCTAAAATATTTAAATGGATTGTCGAATCTTCAAGATTTGCCATTGTCTTTAGCTGCTCTGGGATTTCATCTATTTCTTTTATTATCGGTGTGAGTTTTTTGTAAAGCCACAATCCGTAAGTTGTAAGTTTTATGTTCCGTCCGTCATGCTTGAACAAAGGAATTTCCAGCTCCTCTTCCAGTTTGTGAATTGACTGCGTGAGTGCTGGCTGCGCCACATGAAGATTTTCCGCGCTTTTTGTAACATGCTCGTTTTTTGCGACTTCCAGAAAGTATTTTATTTGATTCAGTTCCATTTTGTATTCATAAGTATAACTTATTAATTTAATAAAAACAATATATTAGTAATTATAAAAAAAATCTGCTATCTTTTTCTCAGTTTGGAGGTTTGATATGCCAGAGATTTTGGAAACAGCGATGCTTGTTTGTTTTGGGCTTTCATGGCCGATTTCAGTTGTGAAAAATATAAAGTCAAAGACAGCAAAGAACATGAGCTTGCGCTTTATACTTTTGATTATCGTAGGTTACATTGCAGGAATTTCAGCGAAGATAATTCTTGGAAGTTTCAATTATGTTTTGGCAGTTTATGTTTTGAATCTTGCAATTGTAAGCATAAACATTCCGGTTTACTTTATAAATAAAAAGTATGACAAAAAACTTGCTTTATATAAAAAGGTGGCTGCATGATGGATGTTAAAGAAAAAATTGATGACTTTAAGACATTGAATGAAATGGGAAAAAGCGGCGGAGTTGTATTTTTCGGCTCAAGCTATTTTTCAAGAATGAATATAAATGAGCTTGCAAACAATGAGGAAATGGGCGGAAAAATCTACGACAGAAGCGTGCAGGGACTTAAGCTCATTGATTCATTCAAACTGCTTGAAAGCGGAGTTTATGAACTGAATCCTTCAAAAGTTTTTGTTAACTTTGGAGAAGAAGAATGTTCCTCTGAAAATTTCAATGTGGATGAATTTATAAACAAATACGAATGGCTTTTGTTGAATTTGCACCGCAACTGCAAAAACTCAAAAACTTACATTGTGTCTGTAGTTTCATCTGGAAAAAATGCAGCAGATGTAAACAGCCGTCTTGAAACTCTTGCAAAAGAAACTGGCTGCACTTTTATAAATGTAACAAAAGAAGCTTTTGAAAATTTGGGTTTTGAAAAAGTTTTTAATGTGCTTAAGCCTTACATGAGAATTTTCCCAGTAAGCTTTGCACAGGCGATGCAGATGGCTTAACGCTGGATTCTTCCGCTTGAATCTCCGTGGGCAAGACGTTCAACTTCTTCCACGGAGACCATGTTGAAGTCTCCTTCAATTGAATGCTTTAAGCACGAAGCTGCGCTTGCAAATTCAACAGCACGCTGGCTGGTTTCATTTTTTAAAATAGAATAAATCAGTCCGGCGCAAAAGCTGTCCCCGCCGCCAAGTCTGTCTACAATCGCCATGTCATATTCACGGCTAAAAAAATAATCAGTTCCATCGTAAAAAAGTGCCGCCCATTTATTTCTGCTTGCGTTTATAGAAGAACGCAAAGTTATTGCGACTTTTTTGAATCCATATTTTTCTGAAAGTTTGCGGGCTACATTTTTGTAACCTTCTTTGCTGAGCTTTCCGTTTTCAATGTCTGTGTTGTCCGCGCTTATTCCAAAAACATCCATCGCGTCTTCTTCATTTGAAATGCAGATGTCAATGTACGGAGCGATTTTTTCCATTGTTTCTTTTGCTTGCTGTTTTGACCAAAGTTTGCTTCTGTAGTTTAAATCGCAGCTTACAGGAATTTTTTTTGCATTTGCATTTTTGCAGGCTTCAATGCAGATTTCAGGAAGTTTTCCGCCAAGAGCTGGTGTTACGCCTGTAAAATGAAACCAGTTCGCACCTTCAAAAATTTTGTTCCAGTCAAAGTCTGATTTTTGGCTTAAAGCAATTGCCGAGCCTGCTCTGTCGTAAATACATTTTGAAGGACGCTGGCTCGATCCCCGTTCATTAAAATATATTCCGACTCTGTTTCCGCCGCGAACAATAAAATCAGTTTTTACGCCGAATCTTCTAAGGCTGTTGACTGCGCTTTGTCCTATTTCATGTGAAGGAAGTTTTGTAACAAAAAAAGAATCTTCGCCAAAGTTTGCAAGCGAAACTGCGACATTTGCTTCAGCTCCGCCAAACGTTGAAGTCATTTTGTCTACTTGAACAAATCTGTAGTAACCTTCCGGCTGCAAGCGAAGAAGAAGTTCCCCAAAAGTAACTATTTTCATATTATTCCTTGGATAAAAGCTCGGCAAACGGAGTGTCATGTAGAATCAGATAGCGGCTTGCGTATCCGTTGAAATAATCATCTTCTGTAAGCGTGTAAGATTTGATGTTTCTTTTGCTTGTGTCGGCTTCTGCAACTTTTCCGCCTTTTAAAGCAATCTTTGAATTGTATTCTCTGATTCCGCATTTTGCATTTCCGCGCGGATAAACTTCAAGATTCATGTCATCGTCCCACAAAAGTTCCGGCGCAAATATGTCGGAAAAAATGCAGTTTACAAAAGCAATGCTGTCCCAGTCTTTTTTGCTTTCTGAATTTCCGGCTCCGTCTGTTCTGCAGGCGTACACAAAATTCTTTTTTCGTTTTTCTCCGAGGAAGCGGCAGTTTGTAAATACGAATCCAGTTTTTTCAGCTATTGCGTGGCTGTTGATTGCAAATCCGTCGAAGTCGCCCCGGTTGTCTGCAAGTACTTCAATCGCGCAGTTTTCAAAAAGGCAAGTGTCCGGCTCTCCGTAAATAAAATCAACATCGCCTGAAATATTTGAATTTAAAAACCAGCTGAATCCTTTTACAAAAAGCGTGTTCTGATGTCCTTCAAGCTTGATTCCTTCGCAAAACAATGTTCCGGTTGTGTTGTTCCAGGCAAGGGCTTCCGCAGAATCCGCGGCGGAATAAAGTTCCTCGGAAGTTTTTACGTGCGTGTTTGAAATTGTAAGATTTTTGAGAGAAACATTTGTTGCGTTTGGTCCGAATGAAAATACAGCTCTGTTTTGCTGGCCTTTGTTGTAAGCCTCGCAGTTGTCGGCAAGAATTACACAGTCTTTGGCTTTTGTTCCGGGAACGCTTTCTATTGCCAGCGGATTTGAAAGATTGTACCGCACTGTTTCTCTGTAAGAACCCGGCTCAAGAATCAAGTGGATTGCTGTGTCTTTTGCGACAGTTCCAGTGGAGATCATTTCCTTTATTTTTTTTAGGGCAGCAGTTATTGCCGCAGGTGATTTTGTATTTACATTCAGTTCTAGCATAAAACGTCCCGCTTTTGGTAATTGTATTTTTAGTCTGAATAAGTTTTTATAAAAACAGCTATTTAAGTGTCATTCCCGTGCAGCGACACGGGAATCTGTTGCAAAATTTCAATAGATTATAGGGTCAAGCCCGATAATGACATTAAATTATAAAACTCAGCATTCAAACTGTTTTATCGATTATATATTGAATATTCAAAAATTGCAATTTTTCCCAGACAAAAGTTATTTTATTCAGCCTGAAAATTCGATATAATCAGCGCATGAAAAAAATAAGTGCGGCTTCGGCGTTTGGAATTTTTTTAGCCTGCGTTTCGGTTTTTATATGGGGAATAACTTTTGTTTCTACAAAATCGCTTTTAAATGATTTTTCTGCATTTGAAATTTTGGTTGTCCGTTTTTTTGCGGCGTATTTGGGACTTTGGATTATGCGTCCTAAAAGGCTTATTTTAAAAAGCAAGAAGGAAAATATTTCATTTGCGCTGGCAGGACTTACCGGCGTTACGCTTTATCAGTTTTTTGAAAACATTGCGATTTCTTTTACGACGGCTTCAAATGTAAGCATAATCGTTTCAATTTGTCCTATGTTTACGGCGATTGTTGCGCGGATTTTCTTGAAGGAAAAATGCATTACAAAAAATTTTGTGGCAGGATTTGTTCTTGCAATTTCAGGAGTTGCCCTTGTAAGTTTTAACGGAAATGCGGAATTTCATTTTAGTCCGAAGGGTGACTTGCTTGCTCTTCTTTCGGGAATCTGCTGGGGATTTTACTCGCTTTTTGTTTCAAAAATAAATTCCATGAAATACGACATTGTTTGCAGCACGCGCCGGATTTTTTTCTTTGCGCTGGTTTTTATGATTCCGCTTGCATTGGCTGGAACTGGAGCTGAAAAAACTTCTTCCGTTTTTATTAACACTGATGTGGCTGTCAACATAAAAAGATTTTCAAGCCTTGCCAACTGGGGAAATTTGCTTTTTCTTGGAATTATGGCTTCTGCCGGCTGTTTTGCTTTATGGAACAAATCTTGCAAAATTCTTGGAACGGTAAAAGTTTCCTCGGGGCTTTATATGATTCCAGTTGTTACAGTTATTTTTGCGTTTATATTTCTTGGGGAAAAACTTAGCCTGATGGGAATTTTCGGCGCGGCAATGACAATCTGCGGACTTTTTATTTCAAGCTGGAAAAAATAAAGATGGGGATGCTCCGTAAGTATCTTTTATGTCATTTTCGGGCTTGACCCGAAAATCTATTAAAAAATTTGCAACAGATTGCCGTGTTGTAGCACGGCAATGACATCTTGAGCTTATTAGACATCACCCATTAATTTTTATTTTGCAAGATATTCGTTTATGCTTGCGGCGGCTTTTCTTCCTTCGCCCATTGCAAGAATAACTGTGGCAGCACCTAAAACAATGTCGCCTCCTGCCCAAACTTTTGTCATGCTTGTTTCCTGACTTTCGTCAACCGTGATGTGTCCGCGGTCGTCTACATTGATTTCTGGAGTTGTCGCAGGAATAAGCGGATTTGAATTGTTTCCGAGCGCAACAATTACAGCGTCGCAAGGAATTTCGTGTTCGCTTCCTTTTATTTCAACTGGACGGCGGCGGCCTTTTTCATCCGGCTCACCAAGCTCATAAGACAAAGCTTTTATTCCTGTTACTTTTCCCGTTTCGCTGCTTCCAAGAATTTCAACTGGATTTTCAAGGAATTTGAAGATTACGCCTTCTTCTTCCGCATGGTCAACTTCTTCACGGCGCGCTGGCATTTCCACACGGGAGCGGCGGTAAACAACGTAGACTTTTTCAGCTCCAAGCCTTAATGCCATTCTTGCCGCGTCCATTGCAACGTTTCCGCCTCCGCAGACAACAACAGTTTTTGCGTGGTAATAAGGAGTATCGGCGTGCTCTGTGTCGTAAGCTTTCATCAGGTTTGCGCGTGTAAGATATTCGTTTGCGCTGAATACACCGATGTAGTTTTCACCAGGAATTCCGAAAAATTTTGGAAGGCCTGCTCCAGTTCCGATAAATGCGGCATCGAATCCTTTTTCCGTGAGAATCTGCTGAACTGTCATTGTGCGTCCAACAAGAGTGCTCATTTCGAATTTTACGCCCATTCTCTTTAGGTTTTCAACTTCATTCTGAACAATTGATTTTGGCAGGCGGAACTCTGGGATTCCATAAACCATTACACCGCCGGCTTTGTGGAATGCTTCAAAAACTGTAACGTCGTGTCCTGCGCGGCGGCAGTCTGCTGCAACAGTAAGTCCTGCAGGTCCTGAGCCTACAACTGCGACTTTTTTTCCTGTTGAAGGAGCAATTGCCGGGGAGGTTACAAGATTATTTGTGCGTTCCCAGTCAGCTACAAAGCGTTCAAGACGTCCTATGCTGACTGATTTTTCTGCGTTTTTGTAAACTTTTCCGACTGTGCATTGGCCTTGGCATTGCTTTTCCTGTGGACATACGCGTCCGCAGATTGCAGGAAGAAGATTTGTTTCCTTTATAATGTCAACTGCCGCTTTGAATTCACCTTTTGCAACCTGCTCAATGAATTTTGGAATCTGAACATTTACAGGGCAGCCTGAAACACAAGGCTGGTTTTTGCACTGAAGACAACGGTTTGCTTCAACGATTGCCTGTTCTGCTGTGTAGCCGAGCGCAACTTCTGTCATCTGTCTTGCGCGCACCAAAGGCTCTTCGGAAGGCATTTCCATCTGCGGAATCGCCATGCGGTCTTTGTTTGTAAGAGTTTTTCCTTTTATTTTGCTATATTCATTTGCAGCAATTTCGTTCAGCTGCTCTATTGTTTTGTGTTCGCTCATATTTTTCTCCGTCCAGTTTACATTCCGAGTCTGCACTTGTGCTTTTCTTCTTCGTCTTTAAAGCTTTTCATACGAGTCATCATATTTGCCCAGTCTACTTGGTGTCCGTCAAAGTCAGGACCGTCAACGCAAACGAATTTGATTTTTCCGCCTACGCTTACACGGCAGCCTCCACACATTCCTGTTCCGTCAATCATAATTGTGTTGAGCGAAACTGTGGTTTTTACGTTGTATTTTGCAGTTGTGGCGCATACGAATTTCATCATTATTGGAGGACCGATTGCAATTACTTCTGCTGGAGGAGTCTGCGACTGGCAAAGCTCTTCAACTGGAACTGTGGAAACTCCTTGGCGTCCTGCGCTTCCATCGTCAGTCATAATTATAACTTCGTCTGCGATTGCTTTCATTTCATCAACAAAAATCAGAAGGTCTTTTGTGCGGGCGCAGATTACAACAATCACTTTGTTTCCGGCTGCCTTTAAAGCCTGAACAATTGGATAAAGAGGAGCTGTTCCGATTCCGCCGCCAACACAGAGAACCGGAGCGTCATATTTTTCTATTTTAGACGGAGTTCCCAAAGGCCCAAGAACCGCCGCAAGATAGTCGCCCGGATTAAGGCGCGCTATTTTCATTGTGCCTGCTCCAACTGCCTGAAAAACAATTGCAACCCAGCCTTCTTCTGCGTTTGCATCTGCGATTGTAAGCGGAATTCTTTCTCCCATTTCATCATCGTACTGAACAATCAGGAACTGTCCTGGCTTGCGGTTTTTTGCAATGTCCGCGGCTTCAAACTTCATGTAGTAAACGGTTTCTGAAAGCTGCCGTTTTTCTAGAATCTTGTTCATCTTGTAATCCTTACACAAACTGGAATTTATTGAATATTTTTACAATTTTAGCACAAATCTGATTTTTAGTGAAGTGTTAGACATAAAATGCGAAAGTGTCATAATGAAAAAAATTCCCAGACTTGATGTGAGAATATGTTGCAGGAGATCTTCGGGTCAAGCCCGAAGATGACAAAAAATGACAGTCTATTTCATGTCATTCCCGCACTTGAACTGCGATGTTTGAGTAGCAAACTCGGTTAGGAATCTGTTTGATACAAGATTGCCGGGTCTATGCCCGGCAATGACAATCTGCTTATTACAGCAATAACAGTAAGATATGAAATTTAATTTATAGAAACAAGGTCGGTTTCAAGTGTTACTGTGCGCCACTGAGATACCTGTGGGCAGCTAGGAACTTCAAATGTAAAAGTGTACTGCGCAAAGAATGTGTTTGAAAGTTCTGAGATTGGTTTGTCATCCCAGCGTTCTAATTCAATAGATACACTTTTTTCAACTTCATCAGGATTTTCATACTTGCAGTACCAGTCGGTTTTTCCAGCAGTATCCCAGTCTTTGTCGCCATAGAAAATATCAATATAAGTTCCTACATTTTTTACAACGCTGTCCTGCGGAGGAATTACATTTTCAATCCAGACATTTGCTTTGTTGTTGCTTTTGGATGCAAATGCCCATTCACCGTTTTTTAAGTTTGAATAGTTGATGTCGCCGATTCCACCCTTTGCAGTCAAAGTAAGGTACTGGCAATAGCCATGTTCACGGTCAACTGGGTTTTCTGTGCCATTTTCATCTACTCCTCTTTGTGGCTCAATCTGAACTTTGAATTTATACTGTTCACCGGCTTCGCATAATGGATAGACAAAATTTATTTCTTCAGCTGGTTCTTGGTTTATCCAAGTTCCATTATTCCAGTATCCGGGCTCAAAAGGTGATTTGTCTAAAACTGCCAAAGTTGTCTGGATTTCCTCTCCGCCGATATTTTCCAAGCGGTAAACGCCAATCCAGTTGCAGCCATTTTGATATTTTTCATCGCTGCCTGCTAAAGTTGCCGGATTTTTAATTGTAAAATGCATTCCGTCAGATTCCGCAGTTATTTTTACAAGATTTGTTTCCGCTTCGTAAGTGCCAGATGCGAAATTTTCAATCCAGCGGGCAACTCCGCCGTTTTGAATTCTTAAGTCAAGAACACGGTTTTCAGTTCCGCTGTCCCCGTCACTTCCGCTGCTTCCAGAATCTGAGCAGGAGCAGAGAGCTAAAGAGATTGCCGCAAATACAAAAAATAATTTTACAGCCTTTTTCATGGATAATGCCTCCGATAAAATAGTTTCGAGGCATAATACCACGGGGGGGGGGTACTGTCAACTGATTCGGCGGAATTTATGGGTTACTTCTGCTCATCTATTGTGTTTGCAGAGCCGTCCTGCACGTATTTTTCTAGCTGGAGTTCTGCTTGCTTTACATTTGTGATTACAGAAGGTCCTGCTATGCAGCCGCCTTCGCACGCCATTACTTCTATGAGATTTGGAGTGTCTGGCTTTGCTGGAATTTTCCCTGAATTTATAAGGCCGTAAGCGTTTAAGACTTTCATTCCGGCTTTGCTTAATCCGTTGATTTTTGCGGGGCGCAGAATGGATTTATCTTTTAAACGGAGAGCAACAGCTTCCATTACGCCGCCTGAACGCGCAAAATTTCTTCCGCTGGCTGTAGGAATTATTGTTTCGTGTCGCTTGTCCATTTCCGCAACATTTATTTCCCGTGCTTCAAACAAAGCCGCAATTTCTTCAACAGTGATTACATAGTCAACGAGGTCGTCATCAAATCCTTCGCGCTTTTTTGCAAGGCAAGGTCCGATAAAAACCGTTATGCAGTCCGGGTCGGCTTTTTTTGCGATTTCAGCAGTGTAGTGCATGGGGCTTCTTGTTTCAGAAACGCAGGGAATAAGAGCCGGAACGTGCTTATGAACAGCGCGGACGTAAGCGGAACAGCATGAAGTTGTCATCATTTTATCTCCGCGCGCCATGCGTTCTTCAAATTCTCGGGCTTCATTGTCGGCGCAAATGTCAGCTCCGATTGCAACTTCCCATACGCGGTTGAATCCCGCCGCAATCAAAGAAGATTCAAGCTGGCCTGGCGTAACCTTGAACTGGGATGCAATTGAAGGCGCGTAAAGGGCAACAACTTTTTTGCAGTTCATTATGTGCTTTATTACGTCAACGAGCTGGCTTTTATCCATCATCGCGCCAAACGGACATTCACGCATACAGTTTCCGCAGAAAATGCACTTGTGATAGTTGATTTTTTCGTGTCCTTTTTCATCTTTTGAAATTGCTCCAACCGGACAGGCTTCTTCGCAAGGAACTGGAATTTTTATAATTGAATGGTAAGGGCAGTTTTCCATGCATTTTCCGCAGTTGATGCATAGCTTTTCATCTATGGTTGCCCTTCTGTCTACTGTGATTGCCTTGCGCGGGCAGTTAACCATGCAAGGGCGCGCGTAACATCCTTGGCAGGCGTTTGTAACCATGTAGTGCGCTTTTACACATCCGTTGCAGGCTTCATCAAGAACGGTAAGCATTGGCCAGGTTGGTTTTTCACGTTCCAATGCCTGTTTTGCAAAAGAGCCGAGCGTTGCTTCTTCGTCAATGTTTTCAACTGAAATTCCCATGCGGGCAAGAACTCTCATGCGAAGAATTTCACGGTCATGGAAAATGCAGCATCTTAGCGGCGGCTTGTCTCTGGGAGCCATTTCACGCGGAATAAAATGCACGCCTTCTTCCAGTTTGCCCTGAAGTTGAAGCTTTGCGATTCTAACAAGGATTTCGCGCTTTATGTTTGATGTATTGTTGTTTATGTTAAGCATTTTGTCTCCCTGAAATTCTAGCTTTATAATTTAATGTCATTACGATAACTTGTTGAAGTTTTTCAACAGATTCCTGTGTCGCTGCACAGGAATGACACACAATATAGTTGATTTTATTTTATAGTTAATCTTATGCAATTTCAACCTAAATATATTGATGTGTTTAGAGGAGTGCTTGCTATTTTCTTTCAAAAATCAGTCAGTTATTGAAAACTCACTTAAATTTCCTAGCTCTTCAAGGGATTTTATAAGCGCGGAAAAATCGTATTCTGTCGGCGACTTTACAAGGTAGTGCAAGATTATCTGCTTTGTTTTTATAATGCGGCTCATGTTCATGTCTGCCACAATCAGTCCGTGCGCTGTGATTGTTTTGCGCAGTTTTTCCATGTCCAAAGAATCGTTTTCAAAGCACAAGTGAAGGCTTTTTGTTTTTTCAGCCGGAAACCATTTTGTTTCAAGTTTTTCAAGGCGCATAAGAAGGAACAGAACCATTGCAAGCGCGATTCCCACTTGAATGTAAAGCCCGGCTCCAATTGCAAGCCCGAACGCTGATGCAGTCCAAATTATCGCCGCGGAAGTAAGACCTTTTATGTTAAGTCCTTGCTTCATTATTGCGCCGCCGCCAAGAAAACCAATTCCGCTTACAACTCCTGCCGCAATTCTTGTGGGATCTCCTTTTGCAGTTGCAATAAATCCTTCCGCCTTTGCCATGTAAACAGAAAGAATTGAAAGCAACGTTGAAGAAACGCAGATTAGAATCAAAGTTCTCATTCCGATTACCTGATTGTGGCTTTTGCGCTCAAGTCCAAGGAGTCCGCCGCAAACAGCACCTGCGACAACTTTTATAATGCTTTCTGTTAAAAAATCAAGTTCCATCTATTAATATGCTTACCTTTTAAAAAGTTTGAATCCGCTTGAAGGCTTTGCTCCCGGTTTTACCCATTGAGCTTTTTTGCCTGATTTTGAAGCGTCCATTGAATTTAAATATGCGCACAGCCATCTTCCAGTTTCGTCATCGCGCCTGAATCCTTCCATTGAATTGTCTCCGCGGATTAAAACAATATTCACAAAAATTGAATCGTTGCAAACTGCCGCAAGATTTTCTGCAAACGAAGCAAATGCGGCTTTTCCTGCCGAAACCAAAGGGGAAGCAATTGCGCTGAGTCCGTTTTTTAGTGCCGGGGAATGAAGCACGTCTATTCTTGAAGGCGTTTCCTTTAAAAGGAAAACAAGTGTTCCAGCACCTTCCGAAGCTTCTCTTTTTTGAAAAGTTGAAATTATTTCCAGCGCAAGATACTGGTAGCCTGCAATCATTTCATCGCAGCCGCGCGCAATTTCCTCGCTGTCCATCTTTTCTGCCTTGGAAGCAAACCATTCCTCGTCAAAGTAAAGAACTGCTTCGTCCATTCTGTTGAATATTGTGAGCGTCTGAAGCACAAGAGAGCGTGCCGAAAGTGGAGATGATTTGTTCCATTCAATTGTGCAGATTCCGGATTTTGCCTCAAGATTTTTTTCCTCTTCGTAAGCTGCCTGATTTGCCTTTCGTTCTGCAATCGTAAGTTTTTTTACAGGCTGAACTTCATCTGTCTGCGGTCCTGTTATTATTATATTTCTGCCCGAAACAGCAACTCCGTCCGTAAAACTTCCTGCGTCTGGCATATTTTTTCCAGCAATAAGAATCGTTTTTTCCATGCGCAAATTATAGCATAAAAAAGATGAATAAATAAAGGTTTTGGAATGAGCTGTCTTTCTTTTGCAGTCATTAAAAAAAATAATCAGTTTAAAATTATGTTTCTATTGACAGAAGCGTAATTTAAATTTATACTGCTTCTATACATAGTAACAAAAGGTTTGAGTGTAAATTTTTTTTGATTTTTTGGAGATTGATATGTTATATGAAGTTCTTCCGGGAGACCGATTCACTCCTTTTTCTTTGGCAAAAAAATTCAACGCAAAAGCTGTTCTTGAATCAGCAAATTTTTCTTCGGGCAAAGACCGCTATTCAATGATTATGCTTGATGAGGCGTTCCGGGTTATTCAGGATGAAAACGGAATTGCAATCGTAATCAACGGGGAACGCCGACCGGTTTACGCAATGAAAGGCGACATTCTTGACGTTCTTGCAGAAATTGCAGCAGAAAATCCAGCGGAAGAAGGTTTTGACCTGCCGCTTCCGGCTGCCGGAATGGGTTACCTTAGCTACGAATTTTGCGCAAAGTGCGACACGATTCATCTTCAGAAGCAGGAAGACCAGCTGAAAATTCCAGAAAGCGCGTTTGTTGTCGGGCATACTTTTATAATCTTTGACCATTTCTATGAAAAAATCTACATTTGCGCGCAGAATTACAAGGAACATCAGATTGATTTGAAGACCGCAATCGAGAATATAAAAAAACGTCTTTCTGACTTGGATTTTTCTTATCTTGCCGAGCCAGAGACAAACTACGAGACAACAGTTCTTACAGACGAAGAGCAGAGCAAAAAAGAATACTGTGAAAAAGTCGAGGCGTTGAAAAAAGAAATCTACGCTGGAAACATTGTTCAGGCAGTTCCAAGCCGCAGACTTCAGATAAAAAGCGAAGTTCCGGCACTGGAAATTTACCGCAGGCTGCGCTCAGTAAATCCTTCGCCTTATATGTTCTACCTTGATTTTGAAGATTTCCAGCTTACAGGCGCTTCACCGGAAAGCCTTGTTCGCGTGCGAAACGGTGAGGCAATGATTCACCCGATTGCAGGAACACGCCACCGCGGAAAGAATCCTTTAGAAGACAAGCAGCTTATGGAAGAGCTTTTGAGCGACCCAAAAGAACGTTCAGAGCATCTTATGCTTGTTGACCTTGCCCGCAACGACCTTGGCCGCGTGTGCAAAACCGGCAGTGTTGAAGTAACACGATATATGTTCACGGAACTTTACAGTCACGTTATTCACCTTGTTTCAGAAGTAATAGGAAAAGTTGATGATGACACTTCTGCGATAAAAGTTCTGCGTGCGGCTTTTCCAGCAGGAACAGTTTCTGGAGCACCAAAAATAAGTGCGATTGAAATTCTTTCTTCTCTGGAAAAATACAAGCGCAATTTTTACGCCGGGGCAGTCGGTTACATTGGAAACAAGAATAACCTTGATTTCTGCATTGCAATCCGCTGTGCGCTAAAGCAGCAGGATGTGTGGACGTTGCAGGCAGGCGGCGGAATTGTCTACGCAAGCAACGCTGAACGTGAATTTACAGAAACCTGCGAAAAACTTGGCGCAATGCGTGCCGTAATCGAAAACACAAAGAAATAACGGATGAGCGGAGGAAAATATGATTTTATTATTGGATAATTACGACAGTTTCACATATAACGTTTACCAGTCGCTTGCAAAACTTACAAAAGAAGAGATAAAAGTTGTACGCAGCAAAGAAATAACACTTCAGGACGCAATAAAGATGAACCCGGCAAAACTGATTGTTTCTCCAGGTCCTGGACGCCCGGAAGATGCTGGAATTTCTGTTGAGGCAATAAAGTATTTTGCAGGAAAAATCCCGATTTTGGGAATTTGTCTTGGACATCAGGCAATCGGGTATGCGTTTGGAGCAAAAATTGTAAACGCAAAATTCATAAAGCACGGAATCGCCGAGCAAATCAACCTTGACGGAAAAGGAATGTTCCGCCTTATGGGAAAACGCGAGACTTTTACGCGCTACCATTCTCTTGTAATTGATGAAAAAACTCTTCCACAAGATTTTGAGATTTCCGCACGAGCAGACGATGGCGACATCATGGGAATAAGACACAAGACCATGCCGATTGAAGGCGTTCAGTTCCACCCGGAATCAATCGCCTCTCCAAAAACAAAGGAATTTTTTACAGCATTCCTGAATTATCGTGCAGAGCCATTCCCGGCAAGCCAAGTTCTTTCTAGTTTAATTGAAGGAAAAGATATGAGCCGCCGAACCGCGGAAATGTTCATGGAAGATTTAACAGACGGCTGCATGGATGAACGGATGACTTCGGCAATTCTTGTCGCTCTTGCCGCAAAAAAAGCCACTCCAGAAGAAATCGCCGGTTGCGCAGGTGTTCTTGTTGCAAAACGAACACCGCTTCCGCTTGAAACAA
Organism: Desulfovibrionaceae bacterium; assembly: GCA_963654755.1. Classification (GTDB taxonomy): domain Bacteria; phylum Spirochaetota; class Spirochaetia; order Treponematales; family Treponemataceae; genus Treponema_D. Next base: position 10,612 of record CAVKBG010000023.1, on the reverse strand, counting down.
CTGAACTTACAGACATCGTTGGAACTGGCGGAGACAGCAAAGGTTCTTTCAACATAAGCTCAATGAGCGCGCTGTGCGCCGCAGCCTGTGGACTTCCTGTGGCAAAACACGGAAACCGCGCTGTTTCTTCAAAATCGGGAGCCGCGGATTTTTTTGAAGCACTTGGAATCAAAATTGACAACGCTCCAGCAAAAACTGCTGAAATCATCAGAAAAACAAATTTCGGATTTTTGTTTGCGCCGGTCTATCATTCTGCAATGCGTTTCGCCGCTCCAGTCCGCAAGGCTTTGGGCGTAAAGACAATAATGAATCTGATTGGCCCGCTTTCAAATCCTGCCGGAGCAAAATACCAGATGCTCGGCGTTTATTCCCCGGAACTTCTTGCGCCGGTTGCACGAGCCGCAAAACTGCTTGGAGCAAAAAGAGTCATGGTTGTTGTTTCAGAAGACGGATTTGATGAAATTTCGCCGGTTGTGGGAACAAAAGTCTTTGAAATCGACGAGGACAATAAAGAAAAAGAATACACAATCGAACCTGCGGATTTTGGACTTTCCGGCTGCAAGGACGAGGAACTTTCTGGCGGAACTGGCGCAGAAAACGCCCAGCTTGCAATGGAACTTCTTGAAGGAAAAGGTCGAAGAACTTTAAAGGCGGCAATCGCATTGAACGGCGGAGCTGCGCTTTACATTGGCGGAAAAGCAAAATCAATCAAGGAAGGCTGCGTAAAAATCATCAGAGCGATTGATTCTGGCGCTGTAGCAAAAAAACTTGAAGAAATCAAAAAGGAAAGCAACAGCTAAAATGGATATTCTTACAGAAATTTGCGAAAAACGCCGCGCGGACATAAAAAACAAGGGATTTTCATTCGGACACAAAATTCCGCAGAAAAGAATCCGTCCGGTTGTACCATTTTTGAATGAGCCGGGAACGATTCTTGAAATAAAACGCGCCTCGCCTTCAAAAGGCTGGATTGCGCCCGAACTTGATGCCGCTAAAACCGCAAAAAACTATGTAAAAGCCGGAACAAAGGCAATCAGCTGTCTTACAGAAGAAAATTATTTTCACGGTTCGCTGGAAGATTTGCAGAAAGCCACAAAAAAAGCAGGCAAAAAAGCCGCAGTTCTACGGAAAGATTTTCTGCTTGAGCCGGAAGAAATTGAGATTTCATATCTTTGCGGCGCGGACGCAGTCCTTTTAATAGGAAGAATTCTTGAGCAGGCAAAACTTCTTGCGATGGCAAAAAAAGCGTTTGAATTCGGGCTTTCAGTTCTGCTTGAAATCCGCGAGGAAAGCGACATTGAAAAAGCGTTTGCGGTTCTTGCCCTTGCGGATTCAATGTCTTGCAGCGAAAAAATAATTCTTGGAATAAATTCGCGGGATTTGTCTAATTTTACAATTGACTTATTGATTCCGCTCAAACTAAAAGAAAAAATCAGAAAAATCTACAAGGAAAGAAAAGCTAGTTTTCCATTTCCAAGAATAATTTCCGAATCTGGAGTTACAAGTCCGCAGGCTGCAAATTTTGTCGGAAATTTAGGTTTTCACGCAGTTCTGATTGGCGAGGCTGCCGCAAGAAATCCAAAAAACGCAAAAAAACTTGTAAAATCGTTCAAAAAAGCGGCAAATTCTAAAAAACTTGAATACGAATATTCGTTCTGGAAGAAAATTTCCGTACTTCTTGAAGAAAAATCCGCAAAACCGCTGATAAAAGTCTGCGGAATCACTTCAAAAGAAGATGCGGTAAAATGCGCGGAACTTGGCGCAGATATTTTGGGCTTCATTTTTGCGGAAAAATCGGTGCGGACAAACAAACCTGAAGATTCAGAAAAAATTACAGAAATCCGCGCGGAGCTGAAAAAACTTTTCGAGTCGAAAAAAATAAAAAAAATGCCTTTGCTCGTCGGCGTGATTGTCGATTCGTTTTCGGAAGAAGGAAATTCAGTTTTTCAGATGTGCTATCAGCAAATTCTGGACGGAATCCAGTTTCACGGCTGCACAAATCTTGCCCGGGGAGAATTTGGCTATGCGGCAGTTCCGCTGGAAACAGAAAACGACTTGGCTGCGTTGAAGGAACTTTATTCATCAGGTTTTCCACGCGTTCTTGTTGACGCAAAAAATCTGGAAGCAACAAATGCCAATGGCGACTTGCGCTACGGCGGAACAGGAAAAACAATTCCTTCAGAAATCGTCGCAAAATCAAAAAAAGCAGGTCCGTTGTGGCTTAGTGGCGGATTGAATCCGGAAAATATTCGCGATATGATAAAAAACTTTCAGCCGGAACTTGTTGACGTGAACAGCGGCGTTGAGTCAGAGCCGGGCAAAAAAGATTTTTCTAAACTTGAGCAATTTTTTTCAGCAGTTGAATCTGCTGCACAACAATAATTTTTAGGGAGAAAATTCAATAAAATGACAGAATCAGATAAAGGTTTTTTCGGAAAATTCGGCGGACGTTACGTTGCGGAAGTTCTTCGCCGTCCGATTGAAGAGTTGGAAGAAGCATTTCACAAATGCATGAAGGATCCAGATTTCCTGAAGGAACTGGAAGAAATCCGCACAGATTTTATCGGTCGCCCAACTCCGCTTTATTATGCGAAACGGCTTTCAGAGCAGCTTGGCGGCGCGCAGATTTATGTAAAACTTGAAGGGCTTGCAAATACAGGCGCGCACAAAATCAACAACGCAGTTGGTCAGGCTTTGGTTGCAAAACGAATGGGAAAAACACGCATTATCGCAGAAACTGGAGCTGGCCAGCATGGCGTGGCGACAGCCGCAGCTTGCGCAAAACTTGGGCTAAAATGCCGCGTTTACATGGGCGAAGTTGACGTTCGCCGGCAGCAGCCAAATGTTTCAACAATGGAAATGTACGGCGCGGAAGTTGTTCCTGTAACAACTGGCTCTCGGATTCTAAAAGACGCAATCAACGAGGCAATGCGCGACTGGGCGGCAAATTTCAGCGACACGCATTATCTTATCGGCTCTGCGCTTGGTCCTTCACCGTTCCCGGATATGGTTCGTGAATTTCAGTCTGTAATCGGGCGCGAGACAAAACAGCAGATGGCAGAACGCGGTAAAAAGATTGACGCAATGGTTGCCTGCGTTGGCGGCGGTTCAAATTCAATCGGATTTTTTGAGCCGTTTATAAATGAAACTGAACCTTTGCTTTTTGGCGCAGAAGCTGGCGGAATCGGACCTGGAAAAGGAAACAATGCAAGCCGAATGGTCGGAGATGACGCAGTTGACGGAATTATGCAAGGTTTCAAGACGCGTTTTCTTCAGGATGAGGACGGACAAGCCGGACAGACGCGCTCAATTTCCGCAGGTTTGGATTACGTAGGAATCGGGCCGCAGCTTGCATATCTTGGCGAAACAGGACGAATAAAATTTGAAGCCATAAAAGATGATGAAGCCTTGAACGCAGTTTCAGTTTTTGCAAAGACAGAAGGAGTTCTTTTTGCAATGGAAAGTGCCCACGCCGGTGCGCTCGCCCTAAAGCTCGCTCCAAAAATGCGCAAAGACCAGAATATTGTGGTGAATATGTCTGGACGTGGCGACAAAGATATTTTCATCACTTGCCCGGTTTTCCGCCCGGATGAATGGAAGCAGTTCCTTCAGGCAGAATTGGAACGTCTGAACGCAGGAAAAGATATTCACTTTGCAGCGTCAATGGCAAAAAACAACTAGAATTTCAGGAGTTTATATATGAGCAATATTTTAATGTCACATCAGGTTGCAGGTTACCCAGATGACGAAACCTGCCTTGCAGTTGGAGAAGCGCTTATCGCAGGCGGAGCAAAAATCCTTGAAGTTCAGCTTGCGTTCAGCGATCCGAGCGCAGACGGAGTTGCAATCCAGACCGCGTGCTCAACTGTTCTTGCAAGAAAATATACAGTAAAACAAGGAATGGCTTACATGGCAGAAATGCATCGCCGCCATCCGGAAATCCAGATTTTTATTATGACTTATGCCGCGCTAGTTTACCGCCCGGGCGTTGAAAATTTTGTGAAAATGGCAGTTGAATCTGGTGTTACCGGGCTTATTGTTCCAGACCTTCCGTTTGACTGCGACGAAGGACTTACCGCGGCCTGCAAAAAATACGGAATCCACAATATTCCTGTAGCCGCGCCTTCAATGACCGACGAAAGACTAAAACAGATGGCCGACCAGAAGTTTGAATACATTTACACCGCGCTTCGGGCTGGAATCACAGGAAGCAAAACCGTTGTAACAAAAGAAATGCTTGATTTTATCGACAAAACTTCCGCAGGCGGAGCGAAAATTCTTGGTGGATTTGGAATTACAAGCGAAGAACAGGCAAAACTGATTGCGCCGCACGTTTACGCAATCGTTGCAGGTTCAGTTTTTGTGAATATTATCCGCGAAAACTACAACGCAGAAAATCCGAAAGCCTCAATGCCGGTAATCCAAGAAAAAATCACGGCAAAAGCAAAGGAATTGTGTTGCTGAAAAATTTTAGGCAGATTTACAAGCGATTCGTGCGGTGCGGATTCATTTCCCTAATTGCAGTTTTGCCATTGTTGTAATATAATCTATGCACACTATTTAATAGAGGAAACCATGCCTAAGATTGAAGTCAACGAAAAACTGTTTTTTAATTTGCTTGGAACTAAATACGACTGGGATACTTTTGAAAAGAAGCTTACATTTGCAAAAGCCGAGCTTGATGAAAAGCCTGATGAATCTGCTCCAGAAAGTGAGCGTGTTATAAAAATTGAACTGAACGACACAAACCGTCCTGACTTGTGGTCTGCTGGCGGAGTTGCAAGATGTCTTCGCGAGCATGAAGGAAAAGGCCATTCGGACTACAGCAAATTCATGTCGGAAGAAGGCAAGCTAAAAGATACTGGAAACCGCCTTGCTGTCGTTGATCCGGCTTTAAAGCATATAAGGCCGTTTATGGTTTCTTTCGTTATAAGCGGAAAGCCTATAGACAATGCGATGCTTATTGACATTATGCAGACTCAGGAAAAACTTGCCTGGAACTTTGGACGCAAAAGAAAAACAATTTCAATGGGAGTTTACCGCGCCGCAAATTTAAAGTGGCCGGTTCATTTTGTTGCAGCCGATCCAGACAAAGTGAGCTTTGTTCCGCTTCAGGGTGAAGAAAAACAGACTTGCCGTGAAATTCTTCAGAATCATCCAAAAGGAAAAGAATACGGCTGGATTTTAAAGGACTTTGAAAAATATCCGGTTTTGCAGGACGATTCCGGCGAAATTATGAGCATGAGCCCAATAATCAACAGCGCGACTTTGGGGCAAATTGAAGTTGGCGACAAGGATTTGATGGTTGAGCTTACCGGCGTTGACATGAAAGACTTGATGCTTGCCGCGAATATCGTTGCCTGTGATTTTGCAGACGCAGGATATGAAATTCTTCCTGTAAAAGTTCACCACGAATATGACACTGGATTTGGAAACGATGTCGTTATTCCTTATTATTTCCAGCAGACAGCAAAAGCCCGCCTTTCAGCAATAAACAAAAAGCTCGGCAGTTCTCTTTCCGAAGATGAAGTAAAAGATGCTCTTGTGCGCATGGGAAGCAAAGTTGATGTTTTAAATGAAAACGGCGAAACTGTTTTTGTTGTGCATCCGGCTCCTTACCGCAACGACTTTTTGCATGAAGTTGATGTTATTGAAGATGTTATGATTGGAAAAGGACTTGATTTCTTTAAGCCTGAAAAACCGAACGATTTTACAATTGGACGTCTTTTGCCGATTACCGTTTACAGCCGCAAAGTAAAAAATATAATGGCTGGAATCGGCTATCAGGAAATGATTTTCAATTATCTTGGCTCAAAGAAAACTTATATCGATAATATGGGAATCGATGGAAAGAATGTAATTGAAATTGCAAACCCGATGAGCGAAAACTATCAGTTTATCCGTCCATCGATTATCGCTTCTCTTTTTGAAGCCGAAGCTCAGAGCGGAAACGCAGTTTATCCTCACAAGATTTTTGAAGTCGGAAAAATCGCATTCATCGATGAAAGTGAAAATACCGGCACAAAGACAATTCAGAGCCTTGGATTTCTTACAGCTTCCAACAACGCAAACTTTAACGAGGCGGCAAGCGAAGTAAGCACAATTCTTTATTACCTTGACCACAAATATGAAGTTCAGGAAACAAATGATCCGCGCTTTATTCCGGGGCGGCAGGCTGGAATTATGGTGAACGGAAAGCAGGCTGGAATTTTTGGAGAAATTCATCCGCAGATTCTTGAAAACTGGCAGGTTGGAGTTCCTTGTGTTGCTGGAGAAATTGACCTTGAATATCTGATGGCTACAGAACCTAAGGAACATAGCCAGAGCGTTCAGCCAAAAGAAGAGCCTAAACCTGAATCTTCCGCGCCGAAAATTGATCCGGTTGAATATTTTAACAAGCACATTGAGCTTAAAGTTGCAAAAATTTTGAGCGTGGAAACAAATCCGCAGGGCGACAAGCTTTATATTGAGCATCTTGACGACGGAAGCGGAACAGAACGCATTATTCAGTCTGGCTTGCGTCCTTATTTAAAGGAAGAGGAGCTTTTGGGAAAACACGTTATCATTGCCGCAAACCTTGCTCCAAGAAAAATGAAGGGCGTTGAAAGCCGCGGAATGCTGCTTGCCTCTGACTATGTAGAGGACGGCGTTGAAAAAGTTGAGCTTTTGACAGCTCCTTGGGCTGCTCCGGGAACTCAGGTTGTTCTTGAAGGTTTTGAGTCTTCTGAAAAGCCTGCAAAAATCGACATAGACAAATTCTGCAAAGTTGAATACAAGATTGTAAACAAAATAGCACAAGCCGCAGGAAAAAATCTTGTTGCCGCAGGCAAGCCGATTGTAATGGAAAAAACAGTCAACGCAGATATTGAATAGTTTGGAATAAACTAGATTGCAGTATCAAGTGCGGAAATGACACAAACAAAAGACCGTCCAAAAAGACGGTCTTTTTTATATAAAAGGCAAAATGTCATTTTAAAAACCTGGTAATCTAAAAAAACACGCCGAGAATTTTGCAGTCAGTTTTATCTAATCTGACCATTTCCGTCGATTAGGAATTTTGTTGTGGTCAAGGCTTCAGCTCCCATAGGGCCTCTGGCATGAAGCTTTTGCGTGCTGATTCCGAGTTCCGCGCCAAATCCAAAAATTCCGCCGTCTGTAAATCTTGTGCTTGCATTCACGTAGATGCAGGCCGCGTCAATTTGCTGCTGGAACATAAGAGCGTGGCTTCTGTCGTTTGTGGCAATACATTCGCTGTGCTTGGTGTTGTGGGCGTTTATAAATTCAATTGCCTGCTCTGTGGATTCAACTTGGCGGACGGCAACAATAAAGTCAAGGAATTCAAATCCAAAGTCGGAATCTTCTGCTTCCTTTAAATTTTTGTAGCCGGCATTTTTTAGAATTGAATAGCATTCCTTGTCTGCGCGGATTTGAACTTTTTCGCCAAATTCCTTTGCAAGAAGCGGAAGAAATTCTTTAAGAACTTTTTTATTTACAAGGATTGTTTCAATCGCGTTGCAAGCGCCCGGACGCTGCATTTTGGAATTTTGCGCAATTTGTGCCGCGTTTTCCAAGTTTGCGCTTTCGTCAACATAAAGGTGGCAGACTCCAGCTCCAGTTTGAATTACTGGAACTTTCGCATTTTCAACAACAAGATTTATGAGCTTTGCAGAACCGCGCGGAAGAACCACATCAATTTTTCCGACTGCATTGAGAATTTCATTTACTTCGGAATGATTGCCGGATTCGCACAAATACAACGCTGACTCAACGCCGTCTTTTCCGGCATTTTTTAAGCCTTCTTTGATTGCCTTTACTATGGCTTTGTTTGAATTCAGCGCAGAAGAAGAGCCGCGCAAAAGAATTGAATTTCCGCTTTTATAGGCAAGGGCAAACGCATCCGCTGTAACGTTCGGGCGGCTTTCGTAAATAATTGCCGCAACTCCAAGCGGAACTCTTACTTGGCGGATTTCCATTCCGTTCGGAGCTTTCCAGCCGTCCACAATTTTGCCAACAGGATCTTTTTGCTGAATTACAGTTTTGATTCCGTCCAAAATGTCTTTGAACTTTTTTTCATTTAGAGCAAGCCGTTCAACAAGAGATTCGGGAGTTCCATTTGCGCGCGCGTTTTCCACATCAATCTGGTTTGCGTTTAAAATTTCCTGCTTGTTTTTTAAGATTGCCTCGGAAACGCATTTAAGCGCATTGTTTTTCTGAAGTTCTGTATGAAGCGCAATTTGTGCCGCTCCTTTTTTTAATTCAGCGCAGATTGAATCAAACTCCATGAATTCCCTCTAATAATTCGCCAAAAAATAAATTCCAAGTAAAATGGCAATTCTTGTGCGTTCAGCTGACCATTGCGCATCCCGCGGAAGGCTTTTTACATACCACCAGAAAATTCCAAATTCCGGGTCGATTCTAAGCGCGTATTCTGGAAAATCCTTTGCTTTTGCCTGATTTCCGAACATAAGATAAACAACGTTGTCTAAAATAGAAAAAAACTGCGGATAAGCCTGAACATAATCTTTTGAGTTTAGCTGAACACGGAATTCTTCAAGCTGATAAAGAATTTGCGCCTTAAGTTCTTCGTCGGATTTTTCAACCCAAGTTTTCTGAATCAAAAGCACAAGGTTATTGTTAAAACTGGAAACAAGTTTTAATTCCGCATCTGAATTTTTATCAGTGATTTTTTTGAATGTCTGACCCGCGCCAAAAATATCTGCAAGCTGCACTGAAGAAGAAAGAGCCGCATCATCCGAACTGGATTCAATAAGATTTTTTAACGCCTTGAGCGAATCATTATCCACAAATTTTTCTATAAGATTTTCTGACATGGGAACATTATAAATTTTTAATTTCGTTGTTGCAATGGGTTAAACAAGTGAATCAAAGCCATAAAAACTTGACAGATAGAAGATTTGACATTAAATTGCTCAATGTCATTCCCTTGCTTGACAAGGGAATCTGTCATGTGAGATTATCCGGTCGAGCCGGATAATGACAGGAAAATTCAAATTTAGCATTGCGTGGCGAAGGCAAGCCTGAAAAACTAAAGCATAAAGAAGGCGAATACAGTAGGCGGATTGATAAGGAGAATCGGCTTGTTTATGAATTTTCTGAAGACAAAATTACTGTAAAAACTTGTCGTGGTCACTACGAGAACTAATTTTTGAATCCACCTCTGCTTTGGCATATATTATAATCCCTTAACAATTTTTAATTTACATATCTTTTTAAATTTCCTCAACAACTAGAACAAAGTCTATGCCCAAATCCAAATTTAAACGATAAAAGTTTTTATTTGACTTGGATTATTATGTGGAAAATAATTTTGAACGAGGAATTTGGTTGTGAAAAAATATTTTCTATGTTTTGCTGGATTTTTTATTGCTTCTTTTATGTTTGCGGAAAATGGAAAGTTCTCTGCAAATGATTTGTTTGTTACACCTTTAAAAATTGAAAAATTTTCAGAAGCAGGTGATGGACTTAGAAATAGCATGAATGATTTAGTTCAACAAGCTAATAATTTGGGAAATGGAAATGGATTTGTCGGCGTGACGTTTGATCCAGCTGGCTTTGGAAATATAATGGCACTTGTAAATTTTCGGTTTTCTAGAATTTATGGTATTGAAGTTGGAGGCGGATGGAGTAAAAAAAATGACATTTTTGCTATAGAAATTGACCCTTTGAATTTTCAGTGGACATTACCTTTCTTAAATTCTGGATTTTTTTCAATGACAGCTGGAGTAGGTTGTCCTCTTGTGTATATACCAAATAAGGGTGATTCAAGTGAAGTTGTTGGAGTGAAGCCTTCTGCAATAATTGGTTTTCATCTTTGGGCAGACAATGAATTTGGAGCGTCGTTTTTTATAAAACCTGGATATGTAGTAGATTTTAGACATTCCGAAAATAGAAAGTTTTCAATTCCAATGGGAATAATGTTCAAAATGCCAAGTTCAATTATTGCAGGAGTATTTAGTGCTATGGCAAATGGAATGTAAACAATTATTTTGAAATATTTCTGAAAAAGAAATATATACACTTTATGAAAAGTGAAAGATTTTAAAAGGAGGTCTTCTATGAAAAAGAAGATTGTTATGGGACTGTTTGTGCTAGCAGCAGTTATTGGAATGGGATTTGCTTTTGATGAATATAAGCAAGGTGATTTATTAATAGCTCTGCAACCTATGGAATGTTATGATGCAAAAGATGCAATAGCCACAAAAACAGAGGGAAAATCTGTAAATTTTTTTAATCGAAGCCAATCAAAAACAATACTTGTGCAGTATAAAATAAAGTATTCTGTTAATACTGGAATATCAACTAAAAGCGACTATGTGTATATTGCACCTCTAGCTACTGAGAAAATTACTGTATCTGGACATGTGAATAGTGCAGAAATAGTAGCAGCATCTTATTGTGAGTGAAAGTTAGTTAATAGGTTCAATTTTGACTTTTATTCAGATTTAACTTGATATTGTCTTTTATTCCCCCACTGCGACAACCTTTCATTCTTTTCGTAGTGGGGGTACATTTAAAAAGTATTATTTCAAAATTTTTCCATATCCATTAAAATAACAAAGATTGCTAAAAAATTCTTGCGGGTTTTGCTATG
>CAVKBG010000022.1:34424-37277 GCA_963654755.1 Desulfovibrionaceae bacterium | reverse complement strand
TTTAAAATATAGTTACTTTATTTTTAAACATAGTTACTATATTTGCCCAACAGACTGGGTACGATTTTTATTGTTGTCTTGGCATTTCCACGCTACAAACACTGTCATTCCCGCACTTGATGCGGGAATCTGAAATAGATACTCCGGTCGAGCCGGAGTATGACATAGGGGCAAGCAAGGGAATGGCAGTTTGGTAAAAATCGTTATATTTTCCCAATCCGTGTGGTAGCTATAGCGGCAACTTTCCTTGTCCTGCTGAATCTCCTTTCAAATATAGGCAAAAATCAATTTATGTGTTAAAATCTGCAAATTGAATTTTATGCGGCACACACCAGTGTCGAAGATGAGGTTTTTATGGCAAAAGAAAAAGATGTGCATGCTTGCACTTTGGACAAAATCATCAGTCTTTGCAAGAGAAGAGGATTTGTTTATCAGGCTTCTGAAATTTACGGCGGAATGGCTGGCGCCTGGGATTACGGTCCTCTTGGCGTTGATTTTAAGCGCAACATTCAGAACGAATGGTGGCATTATATGACTCAGCTTCATGATGATGTTGTTGGACTTGATTCAGCGATTTTTCAGCATCACACAACTTGGGAAGCTTCCGGCCATGTAGGGCATTTTTCTGATCCGATGATTGACTGCACAGAATGCAAGGCAAGATTCCGCGCTGATCAGCTTATTGAAGATTATTTTGACAAAACTGGCGAAACTCCTTCAAAGCCGGTTGATACAATGAGCCACGAAGAAATGAAGGCTTTTATTGATGAAAAAATCAACTGTCCGACTTGCGGAAAACATTCTTGGACTGATGTGCGTGAATTTAACTTGATGTTCAAAACTCATCAGGGACCTGTTGCCACGGAAGCTTCTTTGGTTTATCTTCGCCCGGAAACTTGCCAGGGAATTTTTACAGACTTCAAGAATATCGTTCAGTCAAACAGAATGAAAATTCCGTTCGGAGTTGCTCAGGTTGGAAAGTCGTTCCGCAATGAAATTATTTTCAAGAATTTTATTTTCCGCACTTGTGAATTCGAGCAGATGGAAATGGAATATTTCTGCAAGCCGGGAACTGAGGATGAAACTTTTGCACGTTGGAGAAAAGACCGCTGGAATTTCTATTTGAAGTACGGAATTGCAGAAGATCATCTCAACTGGCATCATCACGACAAGCTGGCGCATTACGCAAAAGACGCTTACGATATTCAGTACAAATTCCCGATTGGCTTTGAGGAAATTGAAGGAATTCACAGCCGCACAGACTTTGACCTTTCGCAGCACGAGCAGTATTCAAAGAAAGATATGCACTATATCGATCAGGACGACGGAAACAAACGCTACATTCCTTACGTTGTTGAAACTTCCGCCGGACTTAACAGAAACTTCCTTATGTTCCTTTGCGAGGCTTACGAAGAGCAGAACGTTGCAAAAGAGGGAGAGCCTGAAGACTTTAGAACAGTTCTTCATCTTGATCCTCGTCTTGCGCCTGTTACAGTTGCGGTTCTCCCTTTGATGAAAAAAGACGGACTTGCAGAAAAGGCAAAAGAAATTCAGCACATTTTAAAAGAAGATTTTGTTACTGATTATGACCAGAGCGGAACAATCGGAAAACGCTACAGACGTCAGGATGAAATTGGAACTCCATTCTGTGTTACAGTTGACCATGACACGCTTGATTCTTCCAGCGCGGATTTCAATACTGTTACAGTTCGCTTCCGTGATTCAATGGAGCAGAAGAGAGTTTCTCTTGACGATTTGATTCCTTTCATTCAGAAGGAAATAAAATCTTATGTTCCTGTAAAACGCTAACTGTTTAACTGTCATTGTCGTCGGATTACGGCATTTGTCATTGCCAGACTTAATTCGGTAATCTAATTTCAAATGACATATGTGTCATTCCCGTGCTACGACACGGGAATCTGTTGTAAACTTTCAAGAGATTTTCGGGTCAAGTCCGAAAATGACATAAAAGATAAATTCGCTAGATTCTCCGCTCAAGTCGGAGAATGACAAGTGTTGCCGCACAGAATGACAGTTAGTAGTTGTATTGGCAAAATTCGTTATTAGACTTATTTAAGGCTGGTTGCAAATTATGGAATACGTTGCTCTCGGAAAAACAAATCTTCTGGTTAGCCGCACTGCTTTTGGCGCGGAAAGTCTTGACTGCAAGGAAATCGAAAATTTCGGTGAAGATGCAGATGAAAAGGCTTGCGCTATTGTTCATCAGGCTTATGCCGGCGGAATGAATTTTTTTGACACATCGCATTCCAAGCCAGTCTGTGAAAAACGACTTGGCGCTGCCTTGCATGGAATCCGGCACAATGTAATTCTTGCTACAAAAACTTCCGCTCAGGACTTGCATGAAATCCGCCGCGATTTGGACGAAAGCCTTATGTCTTTGGAAAGCGACACACTTGATTTGTTTCAGCTTGAAAATCCGCTTATTGTTCCAAAGAAAAACGGTATGGACGGAATTTACAATGAGCTTTTGTCTTTAAAAGAAAAAGGAATTGTTAAGCACATTGGAATTGCAACAGAAAATTATGACATTGCAAAAGAAGCCATTGAAAGCGGGCTTTATGAAGTTGTTCAGTTTCCGTTCAGCATGATTTCTCCAGATTCAGTGAAGGCTCTTGTAAAATTGTGCCAGGAAAAAGAAGTCGGCTGCATTGCTTCCCAACCATTGAACGGCGGAATTGTAAACGACATTCCTTTGGCTTTTGGTTTTTTGCATCAGTTTGAAAATGTTGTTCCTGTCTGGGGAACTCATACTCAGGAAGAGCTTCAGCAGATTTTGTTTTTTAACGACCATCCGCCTGTTGTTGACAAGTCATTTAAAGATGAAGTGCAAAA
>CAVKBG010000022.1:0-34290 GCA_963654755.1 Desulfovibrionaceae bacterium | reverse complement strand
ATTTGATATACAATTGACGTGGCACAGGAATTACAGTATTGAATCAACAGATTGAAATTAAATTTCACAAAGTGTCGCCAAGGGCTTTTCGTAAGTCGGCAGATTCTTCTTTATTCATTGTGCGCACAATTTTTATCGCATTGTCATCTGTTTGAATTCTTTTTGGAGTTCCGTCTGGATTTACACTTCCCACAATTTGAACAATAGGATTTTTAGGGCTTGTAGGAGAAACGTCAACAACTTGTCCGACTCTTCCGTTTGAAAGAAAAACAAATGCTCCGATTGGGAAAAGCGAAATGCTGTACAAAAGCGCTTTGATTACAGTTTCGTCATAAAGATGGTTGCTGTTCTTTAGCATTTCAATCATGCCTTCGTAAGTTGTTCTTGCCTCTCTGAAATTTCTTGGAGCGGTGATTGCCTCAAACGAACAAGCCACGCCGATTATTTTTCCGTAGAGCGAAATATTGTTTTTTAAAAGATGCCGCGGATAGCCAGTTCCATTTTCACGCTCGTGGTGGTCTAAAACTCCCAGCTGAATTGTAAGCGGAAGTCCTGCAGTTCTCACAATGTTATACCCGATTACAGTATGAGTCTGCATCTGCGCTTTTTCTGAATGGCTAAGCGGATTGTTGTTCATGTAAAGTTGCGGCGGAAGTCTTATCTGTCCTATTTCATGCAGAATGCTTGCAACTCCAAGCTCGATAAGTTTTTCATAAGGCATTTTTATTTGCAGTCCGATTATGATTGCAAAAATCGCAGTTCTAAGGCTGTGGCTTATTAAAAAATTTTTGTTTCTTGCCTCAAAACTTGGTGAAATTCTAAGCAGGAATTTTTTATTTTCTCTTACAAAATTGCAAAGCTCAAGCACTTTTCCATTCAGTTCAGGCAGAGAAATTATTTTTTGAGTCGCATATTTTGTGTAGACATAATTTATAAATTCCATAAATTTGTCGTAGGCATTTTGCGATTCTAAAAGTTTTCTGTTGTCTTCTTCTTTTGAAATTGAAGCTGGCTCTGAAGGAAAATTGAAAGGCTGCTGTGCCGCTTGCTGCTGATTTGCATTTGCTGGAAAATTTTGGTAAGCAGGTTGCATTTGCGCAGCTGGATTCTGAAAAGCTGGCGTTGGGTTTGGCTGCTGAAAAATCTGCTGTGGCTGAACTTGCGGCTGCGCTTTTTTTTCTGGCTCTGGAGTTTCTGAAGTAAATTCTGAAAGATCTACTTCTTCGCTTGTTTTAAATTTTTCAGGAATCTGCTCTTCTGGAACGGAATCTTCTTCATCTGTAAATTCAGAAAGATCTACTGATTCAGTTTCTCCAAGTGAAATTTTTTTATGTTCTGTTTTTTCTGGATTTTTATCTTCTTCAATTTTGGAAAGAATTTTTTCATCTTCGCTGTAGACTTCAAGAAATCCCCACTTCTTTAAACATGAAAGCACTTCTGGTGTTACTGCGCACGGTGGAGTTGCCAGCAAAAAAAGAGAGTCAAGCATTACGTCTGAGTTGAAATGTGTGTCAGGTTTTATTTCTGCAACTTTGTATTTGACCATAATTCTTCCCTGTTCATTTTATTATCGGCAGAATTTTAGAAAAGTTAACACATAAACTGATCATGCAATTTTATTTAAAAAATGAAAAGACCAAAGGCAACTTCCTCTGATCTTTTCTCACGGAGATATTTAACATCTTTGTTGAGATGTATGGAAATTTTTACAGACGTCTGGATGTCCTCTAAGATTTTCTCAAAGAACCGCCCGTAGTAAATTTCTATCACTGCACGTTTATATTATCGGTGAGGCTTTGGAAAACTTTAATTGGAATTTGGAAAAAATTTTTTGTATAGATTTATGGATTTTAAAAGTTCAGAATAAATCAGATTTGAATAACGTATGCTGTAAAGTTTTTTTTCTGCTTCAGAATTGTTGGGGATTTTTTCTGAAAGTGAATCAAGCTGCCTTTGCGTTGGAAATACAAGAGCCGCCGCATCCTTTGCGGAAGATGATGAAATTTTTTGATCTATTTCATTAAGCTTGCTAAAAATTTCAGAAATTGCAAGAGGAGAATAAATTGCTTTGCTGCAAAGATTGACTCCTCTTTTTGCAAGGGACTCAAGAATTTTTAAATTTTCACCGAATTGATTTTTTTGCTGTTCAAAAGAAATTCTTTTTGGCTTTGATAATTTTTTCTTATTTTCTTGAGCATTTTCAAAAAATATTTTTCTTTTATCTTTTACAGTTGGCTTTAGAAGAAATTCTTCCAAGCTGAATTTTTCTATTCCGTTTATTGCAAGGCTTTCTGGTGTAAGTGAAAATGTTTCTATTCCTTGAGCAGATGCACTTGTGCAATTCTTTTCAAACCACCATGAGAAAAGCTGCATTTTTTTATCTGTTAGAATTTCGTTTCCGTTGTAGTCTTTTGCGTAAAACGGAGCGGCGGAAAATAAAGTTTGAATATTTTTTGTTTCAGAAGTTTTTGTGCGAATACTTTCGTAATGAATTTTTTCTTCAAACTTAGAGCCTCTAATGTGAGTTTCTTTGTTTGGAAATCCCAAGTCCATTCCTGCCAAATAAATTTCAGAAGCTCCGCACATTCTTGCAAAATCCCACGCAGTTGTTGTTACGCTTCCTCCAGCCGCAAGCAAGCCTTTTTCTCCAATGTTCTTTTCAAAAAATTTTCCGATTGGAAACATCGAAGAAAAGAGGACAATCTCTTTGCATTGAAACCTGAACACGGAATGATAAACTGCGATTTCTGTAACAAGAATGGATTCAGGCGATTTTAAAAATTCAAGGTGAAGTGAACAGTAATATTGCGGGTCGGCAAGAATTATAAAATCTGGCTCAACGTTAAATTCCAAGCACGAATGAAGAGCCGTGTCTACGCAGACAATTATTGCCCTATTTTTTATTTCGTTCAAATGCGGAAGAATTTTTTCTAGGCTTGGACCTGCCGCTATAATTACAAAAGGAATTCCGTTTGCTGTGTTTAAGAATTTATTTACTCCGTCTAGCTTTTCAATGTAATCTAAATTCTTGCAGCTGTTGCTTAGCCAAAGCCTTGAAAATTTTTCGAGAGTGTTTGTGTTGACTTCTTCCTTTTGCTTGTTCTGAAAAATTATATTTTCAACTGAATTAAAATATTCTTGGTTGTGCGCAGTGTGAGATTTGATTTTAAAAATATGAGTTTTTGAATAAGAGCAGTTTGAAATCAATGCGGAAGCTTGTTCAAGTGAAGCTCCAATTATGAGAACAAGTTTTTTGTGCTCAAAAACTGGCGACCAGTCTATTGCGTTTAATGCGGAAAAAAATGAAGCTGTATCTTCTTCGATGATAATTAAAGTCGGCTCTGGAAATTTTTTTGCAAATTCTAAAGGTCCGTAGCCTAAGCCGAATCCAAGAAAAATTGCAGTGTCTTTTTTTTCTGAATCAAAATTGTTTACAAGATTGTCAGCTTCTTTTTCAGGATTGTACTTTGAATGAAGTAAAAGATTTTTTCTTTTTGCAGTAAGGCTTCCGTTTTTTGCAGTTTCAAATTCAATTTCATTTGAAAACTTAACTTCCAGTGAATTTGAAAGCTCTGGAAAACGCTCTTTAAACAGAGAATAATTTTTATTCCAAATCGAGTTCAATAGTCATATTCTCCGTTATTGGTGTTCCGGGTTCTGGATTTTGAGCTGAAACCCAGCCTTCGCCTTTTATTACAAAGTTCAAGTCGTCTCTTGCCAAAAGCGGAATCAAATCTCTTTTTGGGCGTCCTGTAAAATCAGGCACAACTTTTCCAATTGAAAGCGGCAAATTTTCTTTTATTGTGATTCTGCCTGAATGCTCAAGACTTGCGGCTCCTTCACGGTTGATTCCAAGGTGATCGATTATTTCGTCAGCGGCTTTTGCAATTACAGGAGCTACAATTCTTCCTGCGTAAGTTTCGCCTTTTGCTTTTTCAATAACGATGTACAAAACAATTTGCGGATTTTCGATTGGAAAAATCGCCATGCAGTTTGAAAGAAAATCTGTGTTGCTGTATCCGCCGTTTACGGTATCTGCCATTTGCGCAGTTCCAGTTTTTACACCGATTGAAATGTCTCTTAACGAAGCTCTTGTTCCTGTTCCGCTTTTTGCCGTTGTTTCCATGCAGCTTAAAAGATAGTCGGCAGTTGAACTTTTTAAAACGCGGTTTCCGTAAGTCGGCTCATGTTCGTATTCGGTTTTTCCGTCAATGTCCGCTATTTTTTTTATAAATGTAAGTTTTATTTGAACGCCTTTGTTTGCAAGAACTGTTGCTGCCTGAACCATTTGCAATGCGCTCACACTTATTTCCTGGCCGATTGACATTGTGGGCTTGCTTCGTGCAGACCAGTATCTGTCATTCTGATTTTTTACAGAGCCTCTTGTTTCAGACGGAAGCTCAACGCCAGTTCTTTCTCCAAATCCAAACCGCCTGATGTAAGACAAAAATTCTTCTGTTGTTATTTTTTCGCTCATCTGTGCCAGCGCATCGTTGCATGAATATTTCAATGCGCTTCTTGCATTAAGCCAGCCGTGATGGTCAAGACAAGTTATTTTGATTGTTTCTCCTGCGGAAGTTCGTCTTTGATAAATTCCGTCGCATAAAAAACTGTCATCGGCGGTAATCGATTTTGAATCAAGAAAGGATGCAACTGAAAAAATTTTGAACACGCTTCCTGGCTCGTAAGCTGTAACAGATGCCCTGTCTGTCATTTCCTGCGTTGAAGCGGAAGTGTATTCATTTAAATTTGCAGACGGCAAACTTATGTATGAAAGTATTTCTCCGTTTTTTGCATCAGCGGCAATCAGCATCAAACTTTCAGCTTGAGTTTCTTCCATTGATTGCTTTGCGATTTTTTCAAGCTTATACTGAAGTCCGGAGTCGATTGTTAAATAAACGTTGCTTCCGTGGATTGTTCCTGTTGCGTCAGGATTTGGTTCTGGAGAAAGAATATTTTGCTTGGAATATTCGATTCCGCTTAGTCCAGTTCCGTCATCGCCCATGTAGCCTATTAACTGGCTTGCCAAGGAATTTTCAGGATAAAGCCGGCCGGGAATTTTATCAAAGCGGGTGAAGTTGTAGTAATTGTTTTCATCAATTATTTTTATAAGCTCATCGTATTGTTCCTGGGAAATTTTTTTCTTGATGTAAATGAAATTTGCGTTTTTTGCATTTTGAATTTTCTGCGTGATTTCTTGTATTCCCATATTTAACGGCGCGCAAATTCTTTCAGCGAATTCATCTGGAGCTTTTATGAGTTTTGGAGTTACAACAAAGTGATAAAAATTTGTCTGGACTGCGAGCGGCTTTCCGTTTCGGTCTGTGATTGAACCGCGCTCAATTGTAACTGGAGCTGTAATTGTTTTTTTCTGCGGATAAAAAGCCAGCTTTGCAAATTTCACATAAACATAAACTAGCCCGACTGCGCATATAAAAAAAATAAATCCAATCCGGAATTTATTAAAAAAAACACTCATTTAAAAATCACCTTGCCCAAAATATTTTTCTGAGCCACAAAGCCGTAAGTTCTTGAGTCAATCGAGTTTTCAAAATTGTCTCCTATTGCAAGAATCATTCCTCGTGGAACACAAGGGCTGTTTTTTATCAGATTATACTGAAGTTCTGTAAGCGAGTAATTTTTTTCTCCCACGTGCAAAGTATATCCTGAATTTGCTGAATATTCTAGGGAGTCGCCTTCTGTGGCAACGCACCTTTTTACAACAAGATTATTTTTATAAAAATAAATTACAATGTCTCCAGCTTTTGCATTTTTCCATCTGATTAAAGTTGAGTTGCCGAATGGATTTACGATTCCGTATGAAAGCTTGCAGACTAAAATTTTTTCGTTGTTGTGAATTGAAGGTTCCATTGAAATTCCTTGCACTGAAAGAATGTCAATGGCGAAAATTTTTATTGCGGCTCCTATAAAAATTCCTGCGAGTATATATTTCCAAAAACTTGATTCCGGCGATTTATTTTTCATTACTATATTCATCGTCAATAATTGCTAATATCAAAAACTTTTTTTGTCGATATTGAAAATATGGAAATAATAAATTGCTTGGAATCTTCTGCTTTTAGAAAAAATACTACACACTTGATTCGACACAATGTTTTGCGCGGTGCTCGTGCTTCTGCGAAACCTGTTTATAGAACACGAAATGTTTTTAGCGCAAATTCAGTTAGAACTGATTTTAATATTTTCTCATTTATTCAGAATCTTCGAGGGCAAATTGGAGTTGCAGGAAAGCGGATAAAAATTGCTTCCCGGTTTGCCTGGCTTGTTCCTGTTTTTGCTTTGTGCGCGGCTTCACCTTTTTTTGTTTCCAAGTTTATTTCCTTTTCTGAAAGTTTTGCAAAAAATATAAATTTAAATCCTGTTTCAATGGACGAGTTTCAAGTTCTTGATAATGCGATGAACGAATTTGCTTTTGACAGGGCTTCGTATTTTGACAGCGAAGGAAATATTTTTTCAGAGGACGGAACTAAAGTTGAATCTAATTCTGTTCTTTTGAAGCAGCCTGTTGTTTTTCAGAATTACACAGTAAAGCCGGGCGACACGATAAGCGGAATAAGTTCAAAGTTCGGGCTTTCAAATATTTCAACTTTGATTGCTGTAAACAATATTGGAAACGTCCGCTCAATTTATGCAGGCCAGAAACTTTCAGTTCCTTCTGTAGACGGACTTGTTCATTCGGTTTTAAAAAATGAAACTCTTGATTCTATTTCAAAAAAATATTCTGTTGCTGTTTCTGACTTGCTTGACATAAATGACTTGTCATCTGAAAAACTTCAGGAAGGACAGAAAATTTTTATTCCGGGCGCAAGGCTCGACAGCAATTCTTTGCGAAAGGCAATGGGCGAGCTTTTTGTAAATCCGCTAAAAACAAAGTACAGGCTTAGCTCAAGGTTTGGTTCGCGCGCAGATCCGTTTACTGGTGTTGCTTCCCATCACACTGGAATTGACATGGCTTGCCCTACTGGAACTCCGATTTACGCTTCTATGAGCGGAAAAGTTGCATACACAGGATTTTCTTCTGTCTTTGGAAATTATGTGATTATAAATCATTATGACGGCTATCAGACTTTGTATGCGCACATGAGCAAAATCATTGCAAAAAAAGGCGAGACGGTTGGTCAGGGCGCAAAGATTGGACTTGTTGGAAACACAGGATATTCTACTGGTCCGCATCTTCATTTTACAGTTTATAAAAATTCAAAGCTTGTAGATCCGCTTACAGTTTTAAAATAAATTTTAGAGGGAATTTATATGAACAGAAATTTCAAGTTGCGCAGTTTTGCTTTTATAGTTTTCTTTGCATTCATTTTTCCAGCTTTTTCTCAGATTGAATTTGGCAGTCTGGATTTAAACAAAGACGATTTTCTTTTATTTTCCGCAGGACAAAATATTCCGGGAACACCTTCTTACAAGTCGCTTTTTTTTACGCAGCTTGGGGAACAAAAAATAAAAAAAGAGCCTGTGATTCTAACTTGCTTCCCGGAAAAAATGGAACTGCTCAATGAAAATAAAATTCTTCAGATTAGAAACAGATACGGAACTGCAAAATATTCTGTTGAAGATAAAAATTTAAAATGGACTTCTCTTGCTTCTGGAATTCCAGAAAACTATAGCCGCGCAAATTTAATTTCTGCAAGTCCAGACGGAAATTATTTTTGCTATGTGAAAAAAACAAAAAACACAACAGGAAAACTTTTTGTTGTTGACTGCAAAACTCAGGAAGAAAAAGTTCTCCTTGAAAAAACTCCGTTCAGCTATAAAAGCATAAATGCCAAATGGTCGCCAGATAGCAAATTTCTTCTTTACGAAAAAAACGGCTGTGTATATTTTATAACTCCAAGTGAACTTTTCAAAAAAATAAATTTGTCTGAAAGCTATAGGAAAATTGGAAACGGCACAATCGACAATGTGCAGTGGACGCAAAATGGAAATATAATTTACGTTTCAAATGATCTTGTTTTTTCAATTGAAGAAAATGAGCTTTACACAAGAGGTCTTTATGCATCTCTTATTGGAAGTGGAAAAATTATCGGGCGAATTCCAAATTCATTTGATCCGCTGAAAGATAAATTTGGGACAAATGAAGACGGAACAAAATTTGCAATAGTTTCAAGCAAAAATACTCTTTATATTTATTCTGCCACGGAAAATGAGGAGCTTAGCTATTTAAAGCCGGAAGGCGTTTTTCCTTTTTCAGAAATAGATGGAAGCGGATATGATTTTAAAATTTTCTGGAGCGGAACTTCTTCGCCAGTTTTGTGGTGTGATTCTTTTTCTTTTGAAAATCCAAAAAGAGTCAGTTATGCTTATTCTGTAAAAGAAAAAATGGAGCTTTTGTTTAAAGCAGAAAATTCTATTTCTCCAGTTGTTTCGCCGGATAGAAAAAAAATCGCTTACACAGATTCCGGAAAATTTTTTGTGTATGATATTTCTGCGCAGAAAGTTATTTTGTCAAAGCCGGCAGAAAAAATTGTTTCAGCTGCCTGGAACGGAAATTTTTCAATTTATATTGGCGGAGAAGAAACTGTAAAACTTGTAAATTTCCGCGGAGACGAAAAAGTTTTGTTCTTGTCTTCTGCTTGCCAGCCGTATTGGAGCAACGGAAAAATTTTGTGCAAGTCTGAAATTTCAAAAGATACATTTGTTTATGAGGCGGACAAAAATACTTGGAAAACAACCTTGCCGTCTTCTACAGAAAATTTTTCACGGCTAGAAAAAAATGGAAGATACAGAGTTTTCCTTGGCTCTTCTGTGAATTCAAAATTTTCAAATTCAATTTATGTAAGATCTCTTTCTGGAAAAACAAAAACGTATTCTGTTTATAAAGAAACTGAAAAATATTCAGAGCCTCTAAAAAAAGCTTCTATTGTTTTTGACGCATTGAAAAATTCAGAAGGACTTGCGGAAGTTCTTTATACGCTTGATGATTTTAGAGTAAAAGGAACTTTCTTTTTGAACGGAGAATTTATCCGGCGTTATCCGCACAAAGCAAAGCAGATTGCTTTTTCCGGAAATGAATGCGCTTCAATGTTTTTTAGTTGTGCCGATTTGCTTGAAAATAATTTTATAGTTGATAAAGATTTTGTTCAGCGTGGTCTTGCAAGAAATGAAGATGAGTTTTTTACTGCGACAGGAAAAGAACTTTCGCTTTATTGGCACGCTCCGTTTTATCATTCAAATCAGCTTATGAAAAATGCCGGCGCGGAAGCTGGTTATAATTATGTTGAAGCGTTTGGCAAATTCAATGACAGAATTACATTTGAAGAAAGCAAGGAAAGCGGAAAGGAATATTTGGATGCAAGTTCGCTTGTGGATTCGTTTGCTGAAAATCTTTATGACGGAATTGTGATTCCAGTTTCGATTGGAAACATGGACGGAACTCGTCGCGATTATCTTTATGAAAAACTGGATTTGCTGATTTCTTCAATCTTAGAAAACGGATACGAAATTGTTTCGTTGAAAGATTTGCATTAAATAGAATTGCAAGTTTTATAATTTACTGTCATTATCGGGCTTGAGCCTGCAATGTTTCTGAAAAAAACTCGATTGATAATCTATTGTCAATTTAAAAAAGATTCCCGTATCGTGGTACGGGAATGACAGTTTTGCAATTATTTTGAATCTATTTGACTAAATGTTTTCAATAACGTAAAGTTAAGTATGTTTGTGACTAACAAGTGCCAGTGCAAGGAATGTCAGAATCCTGCGCTTTCAGTAATCCGCGACAATGAAATTATTCCGCATGAGCCGGGTTTTTGCTTTGAGCATACGGAAGATAAAATCGGTCATCTTACATCGCTTTTGAATTATATAAATTCGCATGAAAAAATTATCGGGCTTTGCGCTTACGGAATATCCGTGAACGGTGTTGACCTTTCCGGCAAAAAATTTTACGGATGCAATTTTCAGCATTCAACTTTTTCAAACATACATTCAACAGGCTTAAAATTTAAAATATGCACGCTTGATTTTTCAACATTTTCAGATTGCGATATGCTTAACAGCGACATTCAGTTTTCTTCTTTTTCCGGCTCGAAATTTATTCACGTGGTTTTTACAGGAAGCGATTTAGTGCATAACAATTACAACGGAATAACTGCTTACCAATGCAGTTTCGATGATTCGGATTTTTACAACAGCCGTTTCATCCGTGCAATTCTTATGAACACATCAATGAAAAACTGCAATCTCAAAAAAGCGATATTTTACAATTCCGCAAGGGAACACGTTTCGTTTAAACTTTCAAATACGCGGGAAGCTTTAATCGACAGAAACAAAAGCGGCTTGATTGAAGACTTTTCGGAATCGGAAGGAGAAGACGAGCTATGAAACTTTATTTCCATTTGTGCATAGACGGATTTACAAACAGCTACACGATTTTAAATGACAATCCCGATGTGAAAGAAGCGATTATTGTTGATCCCGGAAAAATCGACATGGAGACAATAAATTTAATTGAAGACGGTGGCTACAAATTGTCTGCGGTTTTGATTACGCACAAGCATACTCATCATATACAGGGGCTTAGAACTCTTAAAAAAATTTATACTCCTGTAGTGTATGCGGCAGATGCAGGAATTTATGGAATGGATTGCTCCATTTTAAATGGCGATGGAATTATAAAGATTGCAGGTTTCAACGTTGAATTTTTTTCTGTGCCGGGGCATTCTCCAGACAGCATGGTTTACAAAATTGAAGATGTGGTTTTTACAGGCGACACTTTGATTTCTGGAGTGACGGGAAGCACTTTGAGCCAGTATTCCCATAAGCTGCTTTGCAAAAAAATCAAAGACAAAATTTTTTCACTTCCAAATAGAACTGTTGTTTTCCCCGGACACGGTTCTCCAAGCACTATTGAAAGTGAAAAGCAATTTAATATCGATTTGATTTAAAGTTATTCAATTCTTTGAACAAGCGCGACTCTTCCGCAGGCAAGTCCCCAGTTGTCAAAAGCGTAGCTGTTTAGAATTTCTGCCGCATCAACAAAAGCCTGTGCGTTTGTGCTTCGGATATATTCCGCGCTTTCAGGCTGAATTCTATTTACTGAGCCACGTCCTGCAACTTGAAGAAAATAATTTCTTACATTTGAAAAAGACTGCTGCATTATGTAAGCCATGAATTCATTTTGCATTAAATATTCATCGTTTGTGTCATAACCAAGTCCCGGCTGTGTTTCCCAGAATTTCTTTAGAAAATTCAAAGAGCCTTCGTCAAACATATTGTAGCAAGTTGCAACGATATTTCTAAAATCTTCATCAGTAAAATAAATTCCGTGCCAGCTTTCGTGCGCCATAAAAGTATGCCTAAGATATTCCGGAGATTCTCTGCTGAATGAAACAACCGCGCCTTTTCCGACTTTAAATCCGTTTTTGTCTTTTTGTATGATTTTATTTGCAAGAAGAATTTCTCTTAGGATTTCTTCATAGCTGTTTATCTGAAAATTTTCCTGCTCAACTAAAGAAAAAAAATTCGCCAAATCATCGGCTTTGTAGTCGTGCGCATTGTAGCCATGCTTGTTTTTCACAAAATCATCAGAAACTAAAGTTCCTTTGTAACCGGCTTTTTCAACAAAATATGCGATTCTTGTAAAAAATTGATTTTGAATTTTGTAATCCGCAAAATCAAAAAATAAAACTCCGGGAAAAAGTTCCCATTCAAAAATCTCGTAGTCGCTTCGTCTCCAGTTTTTTTCCGGCCAGTTGTTTACAAGTCCCAAGTCAGTTTTCAACGGATATAAAACTTTTCCGGCTGTGTCCTGCGCAAGAATTGAATCCGAAGATTTCATTATGATTTTTTTTACAAGCTCCTTGTTTTCTTGCAGCGCAATTTTTTCAAAAGGATTTTTTAACGCTGAAGTTTGCAATGTTTTTGAATTTTCGTTTTTTGAAAGCCGGATTGAAAGTTTTTCATTTCCAGCTGTAAAAATTATTCTTTCTTGATTTTTAAAAGTGCCGATGTTGTTTGGAGCTGAAATTCCAATTTCGATTTTTGGCATTATGCGCGTCGGAATACTCTGGTCTGGAAAAAGATTTTTTGCATCGCTGAAATCCGCGGAATCAAAATCCCATTTTATTTTTCCTCCGCTCGGTCCGAATGCAAAAAGCGGAATGTTTTCATTTTCCCAGCCAAGTGCGGCTTCTGTTATCTGCGCTTCGGTTATTTTGAATTTTACATTTCCGTATACAAAAAATCCGGCTGGCACAATGTCGTTTTGCGCAATTGAAAATACAACTTTAAAATCTTCTGATTCAAAGTCTGAAAAATTTCCAGTTACAAGTTTCCTTGAGTAAATCGATGTGTTTAAAGTTCCGTTTGAAAAATCATCGTCAAATAAAAAGCCCAGTGCAAAAACACTTTCTCCTGATTTTGGAATTGAATTTTTTGCAAATGAAATTCTTACAGAAAGTCCTGCGCCTGATTTTTTGTAGCGGACGTTGCTGAAATGCGCTTTTTGATTTTCCGTGAATTTAAAAAACATATATTGTTTTTTCTGCGGATTTGAAATCTTTGCTTCCGCCGCCGCTTTGTTTAATGCAATTAAATTTTCGCCGCTCATTCCGACAGAAGAATTTCTAGCTTTGAATGCGCAAGATGAAAATGCAATAACCGAAAACAATATCAAGGATTTAAAAAAGAATTTCTGCATGGAAACATACTAAACTTTTTTTTTAGTTTACGCTACACTGATAAAATGTTCGCTTTTGTTCCGGGAAAAGATGCGCTTTTGTTTCTTGCAAAAATTCAAAAAAAAATCATTTCCGCTTTCAATTCAAATTGTTCTGCGGAATTTTTTACATCTCCTGTTTTTCCGCTCTGGGCATTTTTTGATTTTGCTTTGCCTGAAAAAATAATTTCCTGCGAATTTCTTGAGCCAGTTTTTAGAGATGAAAAATTTATTTTTCCTGTAAAAATTATTTTCTTAAAAGACGGAACAGAAAATACAATAAATCTTGAAGTTGCCTTTGGAAAAATCCTTGGGAAAATAAAAAGCAGCTTTAAATTACATCTTGATTCAGACGAAATAAAAAACTGCTTTCCATATAAAATCAGAGTTTTTAAAACTGGAAATGTTCTAATTCAAAATAACAGCTGGCAGCTATTCGATGAAAAGTGGATTAAATGCCAGTCGCTTTAAACTAGCGCATTACTTTTTCGCCACGATCCATTGCAATCAGACCTGACTTTAAGAATTCAAGAATTCCGTAAGGCTCAAGAAGCCGTTTTAACGAACTGATTTTTTCTTCGCTTCCGGTTGCTTCTACAATCAAAGTATTTTCTGAAACATCAACGATGTGGGCGCGGTAAATGCTGCAAGTTTCAATGATTACGCCTCTGTTTTCTCCGGCGGCTTTTACTTTTATCAATGCAGTTTCGCGCTGGCAAGTTGAAGAAGAATCGCAGTGTTCAATAGAAATAACTTCCACAAGTTTTGAAAGCTGCTTTTCAATTTGCTCAAGAATATATTCGTCTCCGCGCACAACAATTGTCATGCGTGATTTTTCAGGATCTGCTGTTTCGCAGACTGTGAGCGAGTCTATGTTGTATCCGCGGCGGCTAAAAAGTCCAGATACACGGCTTAATACACCTGCATGGTTTTCAACAAGAACAGAAAGCACATATTTTTTCATTTTAAACTCCTATAAAAAGTCAATGAGGAAATGTTATTTTCCTAATTCAGAATAAATTCCAAGAAGCCGAATTTCTTCAACTTTATCTGAAAGTTTTTCCATCAATGATTTTACATATTCCGCTGCATTTTGGTTTTTAATTTCAGCGTCCGCGTAGAACCAGTATCTCCATGGTTGTCCTGCAATCGGGCGGGACTCAAGGCGCGTCATATTCAATCCGCAGTCGTTGAAAACTCCAAGCACATTGTACAAAGCTCCCGGCTCATTTTTTGTCTTGAAGATAAAACTTGCCATGTTCGCAGGAACATTTGCTTCTTTTGCGCCAGTTGGCTTTGCAGTGTGATTCGCCTGAATTACAACAAAGCGCGTGAAGTTCCCCGGGTCATTTTCAATGTCTTCCGCAAGAATTTCAAGCTTGTAAAGTGAAGCGTTGACTGAACTTGCAATTGCGGCATTTTCCTTTGAATTTTTTTCTGCCACAAACTGAGCTGCGGTTGCTGTGGAAACTGCGTCTATGAAATTCCAGTCTTTGTGGTTGTCCAAAAATTTCTTGCACTGGCTTAATGCCTGTGGATGCGAGTAGACATTTTTTATGTCAGCAATCGTTGCGCCTTTTATTCCAAGCAAAGCGTGGCGGATATTTAATGTTACAGCTCCTGCTATGCTTACGTCTTCAAACCTGCTGAAGTTGTCGTAGTTTTGGAACACGCTTCCTGCAAGGCTGTTTTCAATTGGAACCATTCCGTAGTCGGCTTTTCCGTCTACAACATTTTGGAAAATTTCTTCAAATGAATCGACTGCAACGGCTTCCACATCATGCGAATCAAAATAGCGTGAAATTGCCTGTTCCGCATAAGCGCCTCTTTTTCCGCTGTAAACGCAGACAATTTTTCCGCTTGAATTTTTTTGTCCTGAATGAACGACAGAAGAATTTTCTTCGCGGATGTGCGCAACTGATTTTCCGATTACAGGCGCAAGAGCTTCAATGTCATGCATCATTTTGTCAAACTGGACAGGAAGCATGGACTGCGCTCCGTCGCTCATTGCTTTTTCAGGATGATTGTGAACTTCTACAATTATTCCGTCTGCTCCTGCCGCAATGGAAGCAAGTCCCATGGAAGGAACTTTGTCGCGGATTCCAACGGCATGGCTTGGGTCTACGATAATCGGAAGGTGAGTGAGGGAACGCAAAACCGGCACTGCGGAAATGTCAAGAGTGTTGCGTGTTGCGTGCTCAAATGTTCTTATTCCGCGCTCGCACAAAATTACGCTGTCTGTTCCGCTTGAAAGCAAATATTCGGCGGACATCAAAAGCTCTTCCAAAGTTGCGGTATAGCTTCGCTTTAAAATTACAGGCTTGCCAATCGCTCCAACTTTTTTTAGAAGATCAAAGTTCTGCATATTCCGCGCGCCAATTTGATAGACATCAACGTAATCTTTCATCAGCGGAATGAGAGATTCAGAAACTATTTCTGTAACAATAGGAAGCCCGAATTTTTCTCCAGCTTCTTTTAGGTACCTTAATCCTTCTTCGCCTAATCCTTGAAAACTGTACGGGGACGAACGCGGCTTGTATGCTCCGCCTCTAAGCATGACTGCTCCACTGGAAGCAACTGCGGCTGCGATTTCCATCATCTGCTCGCGGCTTTCAACAGCGCAAGGTCCTGCAATGGAAACAACGTGCTGTCCGCCAATTCTTATTATTTGTCCGCGGCTGTTTGGAACTTCAATTATAGTATTTTCTTTTTTGAATTCCCGGCTTGCAAGTTTGAACGGCTTGCTGATTGGAATGACATTGCTTACGCCCGGAAGAAGTTCAACTTCTCTTACATCCATGGAAACTTTTCCTACGGCTGCAATAACGGTGTCTTCTTCTCCGACGATTTCGTTAAGCTTGAAATTTTTTTCTTTTAGAAACTGGCAGATATATTTTTTCTGTTCTTCAGTTGAATCTTTCTTTAATACAATAACCATTTCAAGAAAATCTAGCACAAACAGTTGAATTTTTCAATTCCCGATTTTGCGCAAAAAAAGCCACTGCCGGTTTTGTTTCAGCAATGGCATGGTTTTTATTTAATTGAGAGTCATTCCCATGCTACGACATGGGAATCTATTTTGTAACTTTTCAATAGATTATCGGGTCAAGCCCGATAATGACATAGAAGGTATTTTGGAGACATTCCAATTATAGTAAATATTAACTATGACTGTTCCAGCTTACGGTTCTAAGAATGTCGCCAAAGACACCTGCCGCTGTAACTCCAGCACCTGCGCCGTATCCGCGGACTGTAAGAGGAATTGGCGTGTAGCGCGCTGTGTGGAATACAAATGCGTTTTCTCCGCCGCGTACTCCAAAAAGCGGATCTTCAGGTCCTACTTCAAGCATTCCAACAGAAACTTTTCCGTCTTTTATGCTTGCTCCCATTCTAAGAACTTTTTTGTCTTTTCTAAGTGAAGCCATTTTTTCTTCAAAGTAGGAATCCAATTCAGGAAGCTTTGCAAGGAATTCTTCCACAGAACCTTCAAGGGAAAATCCTTGCGGGAAAATCGAGCGCATTTCAATGTCTTCAAGCTCAATATTCATTCCGCTTTCACGGGCAATGATTAAAGCTTTTCTTGCAACGTCAGTTCCCTTTAAGTCATCGCGTGGATCTGGCTCTGTGTAGCGCAGCTGTTTTGCTTCAAGAACGGCTTCGCTGAATTTTTTGCCTTCATCAAGTTTTCCAAAAATGTAGCTCAAGCTGCCGGACATGATTCCGTTGAAGCCTGTGAGCTTGTCGCCCGACTTGAACAGATTCTGCAACGTGTC
The DNA here is from genome assembly GCA_963654755.1 of Desulfovibrionaceae bacterium. Classification (GTDB taxonomy): domain Bacteria; phylum Spirochaetota; class Spirochaetia; order Treponematales; family Treponemataceae; genus Treponema_D. The sequence goes on along the minus strand of CAVKBG010000022.1, from coordinate 17,832 downwards.
AATGATTGGAAGTCCTGCGCCGACATTTGTTTCGTACAAAAATCTTACGTGCATTTCGTTTGCAGTGTCGCGGAGTTTTTTGTAGAAATCCATGCTCATTGAATTTGCGCGCTTGTTTGGAGTTGCAATGCTCATTCCAGCCTTGAAAATATCAAGATAGCGTTCCGGCAAATCGTAGCTTGCAGTGCAGTCAACAAAAATCGGATTGATAGGCTTTGTCTCTTTTACAAAGTTGATTATTTCGTCAAGGTTTGTCTTTGTTCCGTTTTTCTTAACTTGCTCTCTCCAGTCGCCAAGAGAAATTCCTTCCGCATTGAAAATCATTCCGTCGATATTTGCAATCGCCATAACGCGGATGTCGATTCCCTGCTCCAAAAGCATTTTCTGCTGCTCGCCAATCTGGTCAAGCATTGTTCCGCCGATTGTTCCAGCTCCGAATGCAAAAACCTGAATTGACTGAACTGTATTAAAGAAGAATTGGTGAACAACACGCACTGCCATGTCGCCGTCTTCCGCCTTTATTACAGCTGAAATTGAACGTTCGCTTGAGCCTTGCGCAATTGCAAGAATGTTTACATCGCGGCTTGCAAGTGAATCAAAGAATGTTCCAGCAACGCCTCTTTTTTCTTTCATTCCGTCGCCGATTATTGAAACGATGGCGCAGTCAGCCTGAACTTTTATAGGATTTATAAGTTTTGTTGAAATCTCAAGTGAAAATTCTGATTTAAGAACATCCTGAACTTCATTTGCAAAAGCCTTGCGCACACAGAATGAAATTGTATATTCGGAAGATGACTGGGTAATCAAAAGAATTGAAATTCCGGCATTGCTTACCGCAGAGAAAATACGAGCTGCCATTCCTTTGCGTCCCTTCATTCCAGAGCCGCTTACAGAAATCATTGCGCAGTCTTTAAGGCAAGAGATTCCGCAGACAGGGCCTTTTTTTGCAGAGTTTTCAAACGGGCCTTTTCCGATTCTAGTTCCGCGCGCAGAAGGATTGTGAGAGTTTAAGCTCCAAGCTTCAATTCCTTTTGCGGCAAGAGGCGCAAGTGTTTTTGGATGAAGAACTTTGCTTCCGAAGAATGAAAGCTCCATTGCTTCTTCATAAGTCATGTCGTCTACAAGAACAGCGTCTTTTACAACTCTTGGATCTGCTGTGTAGATTCCGTCAACGTCAGTCCAGAATTCAACTTTAGAAGAGCCAAGGCAAGAGCCAACAATCGCCGCGCTAAAGTCAGAGCCGTTGCGTCCTAAAAGCCCCATTACAGGCTTTGCGCCTGTTCCAGAAATCCAAGAGCAGATAAATCCCGGGAACAAAAGAATTTGCGCCAAAGGAGCTGAACCGTCTCTGTAGTCAGCAAAAGCGTCCGCGCAGTGAGCGTAGTCCGGCTCGCCTTCTTTCTGGTCGCCAGTTGTATAAATGAACTTGCGTGAATCCAAAAGCAAGACGCTCTGTTTTTTTGCAAGAAGGACTGCTTCAACAATCGGAGCGCAGATTAATTCGCCCATGCCCATTATGCGGCAGTGAACGGTGTCCGGGCATTCTCCAAAAACTGTAAGGCCTGCAAGAAGTTTTTCAAGTTCTGAAAACAAAGGCTCAATTTTTGCATTTACAGATTCTGTGCTGAATTCTGGCAATGCCGATTTTATTTCCGCGCAAATATCCGCGTGAATTCTACGAAGCTCGCTTACAAAAGATTCAGCATTTCCGCCGGAAGCGCATCCGTCAATGGCAGATTGAAGCTTGTTTGAAACTCCTGCAACAGCACTTACAACAACACTGATTCTGTCAGACTTTGCACGTCCGACCATAATTTCCACGCTGTCAAGAATACGGCGGGCAGAACCCATGCTTGTTCCGCCAAACTTTAATGTAAGCATAAAAATCCCCTGCTAAAAAAATATTTCATTATACTACCATTAATAGAATGAAAATTCAATCAAGGGGGAATTTTACTGGGAAAAATGACTGTTCAAAAAGTATAAATTACATTAGTTAAAGTGTCATATATCTTTGTTGTTGACCTAAGACTTTTTAAGATATATTATTTTACTCGGTTGTAACCGAGTCGAATTAAATCGAGTAAAAATATTAAGGTACAAAATGACAAACGAAGAACTTTTTTTAGGTAGAAAAGAACAGTCTAAATTAATTGAAAAGTTTCTAAGTTCAAATATAAATAATGCCGCATTGGTTTACGGTCGCCGTCGTGTTGGTAAAACTGAATTAATCAAACATTGCTTAAAGAAAACAGTCTCGCCTTCAATTTATTATGAATGCAAGGAAACTTCAGAATTAAATAATATTGAATCAATCTCCGAAATCATTGCGGAAACATTCGGACTGCCTCCATTGGCTTTTGATTCATTTGAATCAGCTTTGACTTTTCTTTATAAACAGGCAGCTGAAAAAAATCTAATTGTTGTAATTGATGAGTATCCGTATATTAGAAAAGTTGTAAAAGGTCTTGATAGTATAATTCAGTCTCTCATTGATAATAACAGGTCAAAATCAAAATTAAAGCTTATCCTTTGCGGCTCTTATGTTGAAACTATGAAGTCTTTGCTTTCTGAAGAAAATCCTCTTTACGGACGCTTTGATTTGATTATGAATCTTAAGGCAATGGATTATTATGACTCAGCATTATTTTATAAAAGTTTCAAAGATGAAGATAAAGTCCGTCTGTATTCTGTATTTGGCGGAATTCCTTATTACAACAGATTCATTGATTCCTCAAAATCAGTTAAGCAAAATATAATTGATTTAATAGCTAGCCCTGATGGACGCTTTGCAAATGAAGTTCAAATGTATTTGAAATCAGAAATATCTAAGATGGCAAATGCTTATGAAGTGTTTGAGGCTCTAGCAAAAGGCTATGTAAGATTTAGTGATATTCTTTCCCAGTCAAAAGTAACAAGTTCTCCAACTTTAGCAGATGTGCTTGATAAATTAATAAAGATGGATGTTGTGGCAAAAGAGTCTCCAATCAATGATGAAAACAACAAGAAAAAAGCTGGTTATTATGTGTCAGACCAGTTAACTTTATTTTATTTCAAATATATTTTTAGAAATCTTTCTCGCATTGCAGTGATGGATTCAAATGCATTTTTTGATAAATTTATATCAATGGATTTTGAAGAACATTATGTGCCTAAAGCTTTTGAACAGATTTGCAAGCAATTTTTAATTAGGAAAAACCGTTCAGGAGAATTAGCTGATTCTTTTGAAAAAATTGGCAAGTACTACTATGATGATCCTGAAAATCATAAAAATGGAGAATTTGATATAGTTACAGAAAATGATGATTCTTATATTTTTTATGAAGCTAAGTTTAGGGAAAGCAAGTTAGACAAGAACCTTATTTTGAATGAAATTCAGCAGGTAAATAATACAGGATTAGTATGCAGCAAGTATGGATTCTTTTCAAAATCAGGTTATAAAAATATAGATAAAGATTTCAAAAATGAATTAATTCTTTATACAATGAATGATTTATTTGTATGAAAGAAACAGATTGATATAAAGAGAGGGGGCAGAAATTCCTTTTCTTCTAAATAACTGTTGTATGACATTGCAGAATAACTTATTTACCGCTGGTAAACAATATATTTACCTGTGGTAAATAGACTATTTTCCTAAGGTAAATAAGCTATTTGCTTTAGGTAAATAACTTATATGCGCATGGAAAATAAAATATTCGTAATTTCCCCTTACACAATCGATATATCAAACAGTGAAGAATTTGGCGGGGCTTCGTTGTTTATAAGCTGAAGGAGAATCCTTGCGTTTTGCGCGCCCATTTGTTTTATTGGCTGCCTTGCTGAAACTACAGGCTTTATGATGTAGTGAATCGGCTTGTAGTCGTCAAAAACTGCGAATCCGATTTTGTCAAGGTTAAAGCCTGCTTTTCGCATTGTGTCGAATATGAAAAAAAGGAAATCTCCACCGGCAGTTATAAAAACTGAATCAATCTTCGGATTTTGCTTTAGAAATGCGCTGATGTTTTTTACGGTCTCTTCTTCTGTGTATGGGCTGTGAACGACTGGCGGATTTTTTATTCCCTGTTCCTTGAGCGCGCTCTTGAATCCTTCAACACGTTCCTTGTTGTAAAGAAATTCTTTTGGCCCGGCAATGCAGGCTATGTTTTTTCCGCCGTTTTCAATCAGCCTTGAAGTTAAAAGATATGCGCCTTCTTTGTTCCGAACGTCAACACAATAGTGGTTGCAAAGCGGAGTCCGTCCCTGAATGACAAACGGAATTCCAGAAGTGTTCAAAAGCTTTATTAAATCCGCGTGGACATATTCAGCAGGAACTACAAGCCCGTCTATGGATTTTTTGAATATTGCGTTTTCAAGCGACTTTAGCGGCTCGTCTTTGTCCTGTGTGATTACAAGAAGGTTGTAGCCGTTTTTTTCAGCCTCGCACGAAACTGCGGAAATTATTTCTATCCAGTAGGAAGTTGAAAGCGTATATTCGTAATCCGCGGAAATCAAAATTCCGATTGTCTCTGACTTATTGTGGGAAAGTGCTCTTGCCGCCGCATTTGGAATATAGTTATATTCTGATGCAAGCTTCATTATTTCAATTCGTTTTTCTTCGCTTACGCCTTTTTGTCCATTAAGGGCTTTTGATACTGTGCTTTTTGCAACGCCTGTAAGCTCGGCAATTTCTTTTATCGTATACTTCATGTTCATTTTTGTAATAGTTTAAATGTTGAGTTTTTATCAAGTGCCATTCTCGTGCAACGACATTGAAATATAAGCCCAAATTTTAACTTAATATTTTTTCTTAAGGAAAATTTAGAGAAACTGTTTTCCTTTTGTTTCTATAAATATACAGGAAAATCCGCCTTGGAGCAAGAAGAATATTTGTTGGCTTGATTAACTGTCGTTGCCGTGTTTGAAACGCAATCTTTATGGACACAAAAAATATATTATGCCATAATAATCCCATGTAAAAGCCAAGCTGAAAATTGATATTTTCTTATTGACTTTTGGGAGTTTAATTATGCCGCACATTGTTCCTATTAGAGATTTAAAAGATACAACTTCAATTTCAAATCTTTGCCATGAAACTAGCGAGCCTATTTTTGTTACAAAAAACGGCTATGGCGATATGGTAATTATGAGTATGGAAACTTTTGAAAAATCAGTTTTTTTGAATAATCTGCATGAAAAACTTGCTATTGCCGAAGCAGATGTAAAAGCTGGCAGAGTTTCCGATGTTGATGATGCAATTTCTGATATAAGAAAAAAGTATGGCTTATAAAGTTAAAATTGCGGATTCAGCAAAAGCAGAGCTTGATGAAATTGTCCGATATTTTGTAGAAACTTTAGCAAATCCTATTTCGGCTGGAAAGTTTTTGGATGATTTTTATAAGCAAAAAAGCTATCTTTGCAATGATCCATATATGTTTCCTCTTTGTCCCGTTAAAAGTTTGCAACGAAAAGGGTACAGAAGATTTTTATTTATGAAAAACTATGTTGCGTTGTACATTGTTGAAGATGAAAAGAATAAAAAAGCTGCAACAATAATGCACATATTTTATGCAAAAAGAGACTACGAAAAGTTCGTATAATTTCTCTTTGCCCAGTGATTAAATTTTAACTTTTAAATTTTATTGTCATTATCGGGCTTGACCCGATAATCCGTTGAGAAATTACAGTAGATTGCCGCGTCAAGCACGGCAATGACAAACTTAATTAAACAAATGCAATAAAAAAAATGCTCCCCTGGAAACTCCAAGGAAGCAAGTGTATGTTAAGTTTTATTAAAATAGGAGGCTAAAATAAAACTTAAATTCTAAAGTCTAAAGCTGAATGTTCCTGTGATGCAGCCTTTGTCAGTTTCGTTGTCAGTGCTGTTTGTGTAAAGCTGATCCTGACGTTCATAGCGGAAGTCAACATTGAACTTTTCAGAAGGATAGATAACAAGACCAAGTCTTGAATCAACTGTGTACTGTCCAGTTCTCTGAAGATTTGCACCGCATCTCTGAATGCAGCGGCCAAGAGCATAAGGCTTGATTCCAACAGAAAGTCCGCTCTTTGTTACAGTTTTAATCATGTATTCAAGTTGGGCTGCTGCAAAGAATCTTGAGTCTCCGCCGTCCTGCTCTGCGAAGTTTACCCATTCAAACTCAACGAATCCGCCGAGGTTTGGAATAAGCGCATTTTCATCAGGAGTTTCAAATGCTGAAACTACAAGGCTTGCGATTCCGTTGTTGTCTGTGTTTACACCAACAGAAGCTCCGATTGGGAACTGGCGACCCCAGAAGTCAAGAGAGTCGTGTCCGGCTTTTGCGTCTGCTCCGCGTGGATACCATGCCAAGCCGCCGCCAACTTCAAACTGGCTGTTCTGCTCTTCTGTCTTGCTTACTCCGTCATCGTAGTAAGTTCTTGTTCTTCCGTCGCTGTAGTTGTAGTCAATTCCGGCATAAGGAGCGATTACGCCTTTAGAAGTTTCAATGTTGTAAGTAATGTCTGCGCCGAATGCACGGATGTCTTTTGCTGTTCTAAGCTCTGTAAAGTTGATGTTTTCGTTCTGTCTGTCTTGACCTTTGCGTCTGGACTCATAAGCTTTTTTGTAGTTGAAAGTTGTAAGTCCGCTTAGGTTAAGCTCAAGTTGCTCTGTTGGCTTAAACATAACGTCAAGCTGAACTGCTCCGGCGTTTCCTTCGTTGAGCTTCTGATAAGTTTTTCCTCTCTTGATGTTTGCGCTTGAAGTGTAAGGGCTGTTTTCGTTTCCGTAGCCGTCCGGTCCGTCAAGGTTTGGATCCTGTGAGCTTATCCAAGAACCAGCCGCTCCTGTAGAAAGCTGAACTTTAAGATTGTCGAATTCAACTCCTGTGGAAATAACGCCTGTAAGTCCAAGGCTTCCAGTGTCTTTGTCAAGGAAGTTTCTTGTGTCTTGAATTCCGTTGTAGTACAAGAAGCCAAGAGAGTTGTCCTTGTCTGTGTCGAATGCCTTGTCGTTGCGGAAATCGTCAAAGATTGACTTTAAGCTTGCGTGGTTGAATCCGACTTGAGCGCCGTCTTCATAGTTGAAGTTGTAGAAGTCCATGAACCAGTTTCTGTATTTTACGCCGGCAACAATGCTTGAATAGTCAAAGTAGTTTGAAGCTTTGTCGTTCCAGTTTCCGGGGCGTTCTTCCCATCCTGTTGACTGTTTTTTTGAATCTACAGTTCCTGACTGTGAATCGTCTCCGCCGTTGTAGCTGTCAAGGTAAGTTTTCTTTTCGTCATAGAACTTGAAAACGTATTTCAAATCCTCAACTCTAAAGTAAACAGAAAATCCGTCGTTTTCTGAACTGTAGCCGCGGTTTGCTCCAGGAAACAAGTCCCACCAAATTTGCGCTTGGTCAACTGTTGATTCCATTCCGTAGATTTTTTCTTCAAGGTTGTATCCAACCGTGTTGTGCATCTTAAGGTCGAACCAGGCATTCTGTTTAACAGGAGCGTCATCTGCAAAAGCCGCCCCCCCCAGTGAAAGAAGTAAAGCCGATAAAGCCACAGGCATTTTTTTAATCTTCATAAAAACCTCATAAAATTTTCGTTGTTTTAAGAAACCGTTTTCTCTTTTGTATGTTTATGATAAGCATGGAATTCTTGCGCTGTCAAGTTTTTTTTTCGCAAGTTTTAAATATTTTTTTGTGAATTTTGCACTTTTTTCTATTAATTGCTGTTCAAAATATAAATTTTTTCTTCAAAAAGTTTAAAAAATCCGCAAAAACTTGCATTTGCTCAAGAAAAATCCAGTTAAAATTCTGTTAAAAAAATAATAAAAAAAAGATTGACAACTGGGTTTTCGGTGCTATAATAAAATAAATAAAGAAACCGTTTTCTCTATTTTCAAAAATTAACAAACAAATGGATTGGCTTGATTTTAGTTCTTTTATGTGAAATCCGTTTTAAAAACTGCGGCTGCTTCTAAATATTGGAAGTGAGCATTTTGGAGGAAAAATGAAAAGAAGTGTAGTTTTGTGCACTGCGGCGGCTTTGGCGCTTATGGCTTCGGGCTGCTCAAAAAACAATGGCGGTGAAAATTCCATTCACGGAAAAATCGGTGGAAACATTATCGTTCTTACAAACAGAACAGATATTGTAGACACCAAGCTTCAGGAATACAAGGAAGCCTTTGAGGAAAAATATCCGGGAACTTCTGTAGAGTTTGAGGCTATTACAGATTACGAAGGAACTGTAAGAACCCGCATGGGAACTCAGGAATACGGCGATGTTCTTTGCCGCCCGAATATTCAGTCAATCGACTTTGAAAAATATTTTGAACCGCTCGGAAAACTTGAAGATTTTGACAAAGTGATGAACTTTACAAGAACTTCAAATGCAATTTCTTACAAGGATGTTGTATACACATATCCGATGGTTGCAACTGTAAGCGCGGGAATTGTTTATAACAAAGCTGTTTTTGAAAAGGCTGGCGTTGGAGTTCCAAGAAACACAGAGGAATTCTACGAGGCAATGCAGAAAATCAAAGACAAGACAAATGCAGTTCCGGTATTTATGAACTATCCTTCTGGCTGGACTTTAAATCAGTGGGAAGGCGGACTTTTGAGCGCGTCTGGAGATCCGGAATACAAGAGAAAGATTATTCACGAGGATTCTCCTTTTGTTCCTGGCGACGGACATTATGAGCTTTACAAAATGATGTACGAAGTTGTAAAGCGCGGCTTGTGCGAAAAAGACTTGCTTGCTTCTGAATGGGAGCAGTCAAAGCAGGATCTTGCCGACGGAAAAATCGGGTGCATGGTTCTTGGCTCTTGGGCAATTCAGCAGGTAAAAGATCTTGCAGCCCGCCCGGAAACAATCGGATATATGCCGTTCCCATTTGAAATCGACGGAAAAAAATATGCGGAAGCTCAGCTTGATATGCCGCTTTGCATCAACAAGTACAGCAAGAACAAGGCGACTGCTTATGCTTGGATAAAGTTTATGTCAGACGACACAGACTGGGTTCAGTACACAGAATCTATTCCAGTAAAGAAGGGCGAGCCTTATCCTGCAGTTTTGGATTCATTCGGTGAAATGGGCGTTCAGTACATTGAGTCTGCTCCTGCGGAACCACAGTACGAAGGCGTTTACGACAAGATTGACAAGGAATCTGAAATCGGCTTCTGGAACGATCCTGAAAAGAAAAGAATTATCGACGCTGCTATTGGAAGCACAAAAGAAACTTTTGAAGGCATCATGGCAGACTGGAACAAACGCTGGGCAAAAACCAGAGCAGAATATTTAAACTAAAAAAGTATTTTCATCTTTAGGCACATTAAATGTTGTGCCTGAGGATGAATTGCTAAAACTTTCGTGCATAAAGGCATTGGAATTTCTTTGTGGAGTTCCGGTGCAAGGGAGCCACAATGAAAAACCAAATACAACTTTCAATTAAAAAACAGCAGAAAGTCGTGATTTTCACATTTTTGCTAGTTCCGCTTGTGCTTGTAATCGTCTTTGGATTTCTTCCAATCATAAATATGTTTGGCTACAGTTTTCTAAAGTGGGACGGACTTGGACAGAAACAGTTCATTGGAATAAAAAACTATATAGAAGTTTTTTCTCGCCCGGAATATTTCAAGGTTTTTGCAGTCAGCATTTACTATCTTGTGGGCTCTTTTATTCAGCTTGCTCTTGCGCTTTTGTTTGCGGTTATTTTATGCACAAAAGTAAAAGGCGTTAACTTTTTTAAGGGAGTTTTGTTTTTCCCGAATCTTATAAACAGCGTAGCAATCGGTTTTATTTTTACATATTTTTTCAAGGACACAGGAACTCTGAATTCGTTTTTGAATTTCCTTGGAGTAAAAAACACACCTCTTTGGCTTACAAATCCTAAGCTTGTAAACTACTCATTGTCGTTCACGTCTATCTGGCGATACATGGGATTTAATATTGTAATGTTCGTGGCGGCTATAGAGTCTTTGCCAAAAGTTACTTTTGAAGCGGCTGCCTTGGACGGAGCGAACGCCTGGCAAAAGTTCCATTATATAATTCTTCCTGGAATTGCCCCGGTTCTTCAGATTAACGCGATTCTTGCTGTAAAAGGTGCGGTAAGCGTATTTGAAATTCCTTATATTATGACTGGCGGCGGAAACGGCTCTTCAACTTTTGTAATCAAGACAATGGACACGGCATTTAAATTCAACAAGATTGGACTTGCTTCTGCCATGGCGATTGTGCTTACCATTATGGTTCTTTTGATTTCGTTTATTCAGAATGCGGTTTTCAATACAGACGAAAAAAACTGACATAATTTTTAAGGAAGGTTGATTATGAATTCAAAAATCCACGAACGCCAGATTTCAAAATGGCTAAAATATATTTTGCTGTGTTTTTCCGCACTGACTGTTATTCTTCCGATTCTTGTTGTTTTTCTTGGCTCTTTTAAGACAGGCGAGGAATTCAACAGAAGCCGTCCGTTTGATCTTCCAAGATTTCAGGCGAACAATGAAGTTTGGAAAGGCGCAGAATCTTTTGAAAACGGAAATAAAATTGCGCTGAATTCTTCTATATTAATGGAACACAATTTAAAAGGATTTTCGTTCCTTTATGACAAAATTGAAGACAGCTCAAAAGAAAGTTTTATTGTTGTTTCTGATTCTTTAGGAAACGAAGTTGCAAGAGTTGAGCTTCCGCTTAATTCCGAAGAAAGCTCTGTTTCCGTTGATAAAAAAACAGCAGCAGCTTTAATGGTAAAAGGCGCTTACGTTTCTGGAGAAAACTGCACTGTAATCAGAGTAAAAGTTACAGAAGGATTTTTCCTTGAAAACTACAAGACTGCGTTTATAAAAGGAAATATGCTTCTTGGCTTTTGGAACACATTTATTCTCATTCTGTTTTCCGGCGTGGGAACTGTAATAACTGGTTCTATGACAGCGTTTGTTTTGAGCCGCTTTGACTTTAAGCTCAAGAAAATTGTGCGCCAGATGTTCCTTTGGATTTCTCTTATTCCGACGATAACGACTCAGGTTGCAACTTTCCAGATAATTCAAAAACTTGGAATGTACAATACGCATTTGTCTGTAATTATTCTCTCTATGGGTACTGACATTATTGCGATTATGATTTATCTTCAGTTCTTGAACAATATTTCAAAGTCGCTTGATGAGTCTGCGATTATTGACGGAGCCGGATATTTTCAGGTTTTCGCAAAAATAATTTTCCCTCTGCTTCAGCCTGCGACAGTTACAATTTTGATTTTGAAATGTGTAAACCTTTACAATGACTTTTACAATCCGCTTTTGTATATGCCGAAAAAATCATTGCAGGTTATTTCAACTTCGCTTTATAAATTCAAAGGTCCGTTTGGAACTAACTGGCCTGTAATTTGCGCTGGCGTTGTCATTGCTGTTATTCCGACTCTCATAGCATTTATTTCTTTGCAGCGTTACATTTACGGCGGAATGGTTACTGGTTCTGTAAAAGAGTAGCGGAGGACTTTGTGAAACTTATAAAAAAATTGACTGCTGTTTCTGTTTTTGCCTGCTTTGGTCTGCTTGCTTCATGTTCTGCTTCCGGCGCAAAAGGATTTGTAACAGTTCAAAAAGACAAATTCATGCTCGACGGAAAAGAATTCCGTTTTGTAGGCACAAACAATTATTATATGCATTATTCCCCGGACAAAATGATTACTGATGTTCTTGATGATGCGCAGGAAATGGGCGTAACGGTTTTGCGCTGCTGGGGATTTCAGTTTGGACCGAATGCTGATCATAATTCGCACGGAATGGATGAGCCGGGAGTTTTTGGAGTTCCTAAGAAATTCATAAATGAAAACACAAAAACGCCTGACCAGTTTGGCTATCCGCGTGATATTTTTGAGCGGCTTGATTTTACGATCGCAGAAGCTTCCAAAAGAAACATTAAGCTTGTGATTGCCATGAACAATTACTGGGACGCTTTTGGCGGACTTATGAATGCGACAACTTGGCAAAAATGGTTCGGACTAAAAAGCGCGGAAGAATTCTACACAAATGAAAATTGCCGCAAAACTTACAAAGAATTTGTGGAGCATCTTGTTACAAGAAAAAATTCTTACACAGGAATTCCGTATAACGAAGATCCTACGATAATGACTTGGGAGCTTATGAACGAGCCTCGCAACCAGAAAGATACAAGCGGAAGAATTGTAAAAAACTGGGTTGCGGAAATGAGCGCCTTTGTAAAAAAACTTGCTCCAAATCAGTTGTGCGCAGTTGGCGACGAAGGCTTTATGAGGCAGACGGGATTCACTCCTTATGCTGGTGAAGGCGGAACTTGCTACAACGGTTATGAAGGAACTGATTTTGATTCACTTATCCGCATAAAAAACATTGACTACGGAACTTTCCATCTTTATCCAGAAACTTGGGGAATCCTTGACAATGCGCAGATAAACTGGGGCGATGAATTTATAAAGAAGCACGCAGCTTCCGGTCGTTCCGCAAAAAAGCCGATTGTGCTTGAAGAATACGGAACTTCTTCCGGCGGAAATTTAAATCGTCTTGCGGCTTACGACATTTGGAATTCGACTGCATACAATGAAGGACTTGCAGGCTCGATGTTCTGGATTCTTACGTCATCAAACACTTATGAAATTGCAGAAGGCGGAGATGGAATATATGATGACTACGACGGATTCAGAATAAGAAATGACAAGTCCAGTGTTTCAAATCTTTTGAGCGATTATGCGGATTTGTTTTCTGGAAAAAATTCTCCTGAATATCTTTCCAAGCCTCGCGTTTATCTTTTGAATCCTGCACGTGATCAAGACGCAAAAGGCTTGTTTGAAGTAAGCGCAAAATTTATGCCGGGAAAAAATTCTTCAGTAAAAGCAAAGCGCGCGGAACTTTATATAAACGGAAATCCTGCGGCTTCTCCACGCACATTGAATTACAATGTTGCCTCGGATGTTTACAGAATCAATTTTGACACGCTTGCAAATGCAAAGACTTTCCCGGACGGAAGTGTTCTTTCTGTAAAAGTTGTGTTCACTTTGAGTGACGGAACAAAGCTTGAGACCGAATCAAATTCAATCACAATTTCAAACAAAGTAACTTACAGCGTCATAAAGCATTACGACTTTAAAAATGATATCGCGGATGCTTCCTCGTTGGGCGGCTACATGGCTGAAATAAAAAGCATAAAGCACACAAAACTCAATGGCGGAATGGTTGAAGTTGACGGCTCTTATTCCGGCGAAAATACTTGGGAAGAACTTAAAGTTAAGTTTGGAACAATGAAAGAAGTTGCCGACGCTTCAAAACTTGATTTCACTTTCTATTACGAAAAAGACAAAGCCGTTCCTCACGCCACAAAGAAAAGCGAAGGAGAAAAACTTCCCGGAGTTCAGCCTTACGTTGCCTTTGATCCGGGCTGGGTAAAAACAGGCTTAAAGGAAAATAACGCTTTCTTAAAAGACTTGCCGGTTGTAACTCTTGATGACGGAAAATCTTATTACAAGGTTTCTGTTTCGCTTGAGTTTCAGCAGAATCCAACATATACGTTTGTAACAATTTGTCCTACTATGGGTTATGTGAAGTACAACGGACCGATTTATATCGACGATGTTATTCTTTATAAAAAAGACTGAAAATTGGAGTAATGCAATGCTTGAAGAAATGTTTGCTGAAGTTGAGAGTGAGCTTATTTATCATATCATTCCTTTCTGGAAAAAAATGAAGGATGATGAGCGCGGCGGATTCTACGGACTTCTTGATTTCGACTTGAATCTTCATAAGGACGCGGAAAAAGGCTGCATACTTAACAGCCGCATTCTTTGGTTCTTTTCCAATGCGTACAAACTGCTTGAGGACAAAGAACTTGTGGACTATGCCAAGCACGCTTACAAATTCCTTTGCGATAAATTTTTCGACAAGGAAAACGGCGGAGTGTTCTGGTCTGCAAATGCTGACGGAAGTGTTCTGGATTCAACAAAGCATACTTACAATCAGGCGTTTGCAATTTACGCATTGTCTAGCTACTACGATATTTCGCATGACAGAAATGCGTTGGACAAAGCGTTTGAACTTTACAAGACAATAGAAACTAAATGCCGCGATTCTGAAGGCTACCTTGAGTCTTTCACTGCCGACTTCAAGCCTAACGAAAATGACAAGCTCAGTGAAAACGGCGTAACAGCTGAACGGACAATGAACACTTTGCTTCATGTTCTTGAAGGCTACACAGAACTTTACCGCGTGAGCCGCAGTGCTGATGTAAAGAAAAATCTTGTTTTTATTCTGAATCAGTTTGCTGACAAAATCTGGAATCCAAAGGAAAAACGGCAGGAAGTTTTCTTTGATAAAAATTTCAATTCGCTGATTGACTTGTATTCTTATGGACACGACATAGAAACTTCTTGGCTTGTGGACAGAGCGCTTGAAGTTCTTGCCGATGACGACCTTCGCCAGAAAATTGCGCCAATCACAGAAATCATTCCGTACAGAATTCTAAAAACTGCCTATAAAGATAATTCTGTAATGAATGAATGCGAGCGCGGAAAAAACAACGAAACCCGCGTTTGGTGGGTTCAAGCAGAATCTGTTGTTGGCTTTCTGAATGCATATCAAAAAACAAAAGACAAAAAATTCCTTGATGCCGCCCAGTCAGTCTGGAGCTATATCAAGAATTATATAGTTGATAAGCGCGATGGCTCTGAATGGTTCTGGTGTGTTGATGCAGAGCGCAAGCCTTCGACTCGCCAGCCTATAGTTGAGCCATGGAAATGTCCTTACCACAACGGACGAATGTGCTTTGAAATAATTTCAAGAATTAAGGTGATAAAATGAACTTTGAAGAAAGAGTAAAAATTCAGACAGAAAAATATGAATCGCTGATTGCAATGAAAAATGAAAAGAGCGATTTTTACAATGGAATTTTTGACCGCTACAAGAATCCAGTTCTTACAAGAAATCATGTTCCGCTTTTTTGGAAGTACGACATGAATCCTGCGACAAATCCATTTTTTATGGAGCGGCTCGGCGTAAATGCTGTAATGAATTCCGGCGCATTGTATATAGATGGAAAATTCTATCTTGTTGCCCGTGTTGAAGGCGCAGACAGAAAATCATTCTTTGCCGTTGCAGAAAGCACTTCCGGCGTGGACGGATTCAGGTTCTGGGATTATCCTGTTCAGCTCCCGGACACTTGCGCAGAAGAAACAAACGTTTACGATATGCGTCTTACTCAGCACGAAGACGGATGGATTTACGGAGTTTTCTGTTCAGAAAGCAAAGACACAAAATCAAAGGACTTGAGCGCGGCAGTTGCTTGTGCAGGAATTGTGCGCACAAAAGATTTAAAGAACTGGGAGCGTCTTCCGAACTTAAAGACATTGCGTTCTCCTCAGCAAAGAAACGTTGTTCTTCTTCCTGAATTTGTAAACGGAAAATATGCGTTCTACACCCGTCCAATGGATGACTTTATCGACACAGGAAGCGGCGGCGGAGTAGGGTTTGGACTTTGCGACGACATAACAAATGCCGTGATTGACGAAGAGAAAATTTCAAGCAGAAGAAAATACCACACAATCACAGAAGTTAAAAACGGAGCTGGAGCAGTTCCAATAAAAACAGAACGCGGATGGATTCATATTGCGCATGGAGTCCGCAACACTGCCGCTGGTCTTCGCTACGTGCTTTATTGTTTTGCAACTGATTTAAAAGATCCGTCAAAAGTAATCGCTGAGCCTTCAGGACTTTTCCTTGGACCGCTTGGAGAAGAGCGTGTGGGAGATGTTTCCAATGTTGTATTTACAAATGGAGCTGCGGTTACGCCGTCGGGCAATGTCTACATTTACTATGCTTCGAGCGACACTAGGCTTCACGTTGCTACAACAACACTTGAAAAGCTTACCGACTATGTATTCAACACTCCGTCTGACCCGGGACGTTCTGCTGACTGCGTAAAACAAAGATGCGATTTCATTGCAAAAAATCTTGAGTTCATAAACAAAAAATAAATTTCGGAGAATAAAAAAATGATTAAAATTAAAGGCGAATCAATTCCAAATATGCCGTGGGAAGACAAACCTGCTGGCTTTGACAAACCTGTTTGGCGCTATTCAAAAAATCCTGTTATCGGAAGAAACCCTATTCCGAATGTAACCCGCATATTCAATAGCGCGGTCGCATTGTGGAAAGACGGCGGTTTTGTCGGCGTGTTCCGTGCTGAAACTTGCAACGGAATTCCTTACCTTTACTATGGATTCAGCGATGACGCTCTCAACTGGAAATTCAGCGACGATAAAATTAAAATCACTGACGAAAACGGAAACGATGTAAGCCCGAACTATGCTTACGATCCGCGCCTTGTAAAAATCGATGATGTCTATCACATAATTTGGTGTACAGATTTCCACGGAGCTTCAATCGGAATCGCAACAACAAAAGACTTCAAGACTTTCACTTCTAAAGGCAACGGTTTTCTTCCGTTCAACAGAAACGGCGTTTTGTTCCCAAGAAAATTCAACGGAAAATATTATATTATGACTCGCCCGTCAGACAGCGGACACACTCCGTTTGGCGATATTTTCCTTTCCGAAAGCGACGACCTCTTGCACTGGGGCAACCACAAGTGGATTATGGGAAAATCAAGCGAATGGTGGCAGTCTGTAAAAATCGGCGCGGGCTGTGCTCCAATTGAAACGGAAGAAGGCTGGCTTTTATTCTATCACGGAGTTACAGGAACCTGCTCTGGCTTTGTTTATTCAATGGGCGCGGCTCTTTTGGATTTGAATGATCCTTCAAAAGTGATTCATCGCTGCGGAAACTTCCTTCTTACGCCTGAAGTTGAATACGAAGAGCGTGGTTTTGTTGCAAATGTTGTGTTCCCTTGTGCGGCTCTTGTTGACGCTGACACAAACAGAATTGCAATTTACTACGGCGCGGCGGATACAAACACGGCTTTGTGCTTTACCACTGTTGACGATGTTATTTCTTACATCAAAAAATATGACATCGTAAAGTGAGATTCAAAAATGCTAAAGCTTAATCCTATTCAGTGCGATAAAATCTGGGGATACGAAAGATGGATAGCTTCTACACATCCCGATGGCTGCCAGAAAGATTTTCTAAATGCCATTGGAAAGGACTATCCGCTTATCGTAAAAGTAATTCAGGCGAATGAAACGCTTTCTGTTCAAGTTCATCCTGATGATGAAACTGCAAAAAAACTTGAAGGCGAGGGCGTTCGCGGAAAAACTGAATGCTGGTATGTCCTTGACGCAGAGCCTGATGCAAAACTTGCCTACGGAATAAAGGAAAATTTTTCCAAGGAACAGATTGCTTCTTCTATACAGAAAGGAACTTTCCAAAATGAACTGAATTTTATCAGCGTAAAGAAAGGCGACTTTGTTTTTATTCCGTCTGGAACTGTCCACGCTATTGGAAAAGGAATCCGTGTTCTGGAAGTTCAGCAGTCAAGCAACATAACTTACAGAATGTATGACTGGGGGCGTCCGCGTGAGCTTCATGTTCAAAAGAGCCTTGAATCTCTTAAGAACAACAATCTGTTGAAAGCAGGTCCTTTCCCCGGAAGGTTTGAGTGCGAATATTTTTCACTTGAATTGTTTAAGGAAAAAAGTTTTGTTCCCAAGAAATTGACTTTGCTTTACTTGCTTGAAGGCAAAAATGTTGAGCTTTGCGGTTCTGATGGAACAAAAATTCCTATGGCGCAAGAAGATATTGCTGTTGTTTTCCCTGACGAAGCAGTTTCTATAAGCGGAACTTCAAAGTTCATGAAGATTTGCTAGATTTATTAGTTTTTCTTTAAAAATCACAGTGATTTTATTAGAAAATAATAGTTTTCAGTAAAAATCGCTGTGATTTTCTTTTTAAACAAATATTT